>NZ_JBIBWL010000005.1:0-521091 GCF_043081325.1 Streptomyces sp. NPDC014882 | reverse complement strand
CACCCGAGAGACTCTCTCAGGCTTTCCTCCGGGCGCTTCCCTTCGGTCCTGCGTTTCCGACTCTATCAGACCGTTTCCCGGCCCGATCTCCTCGGTGCTTTCCAGAATCCCGCGCTTTTCTTCGCGGTTTCCTTTCCGGCGGTTCCGACTTTATCAGAAGTTCCGGGCCGTTCTGACCGGCCACTCATTCCCGATGCATTCGGAGTGCTTCTGCGGAATCGAGTTCCGAGAGGCTTTATAGATACTAACCCTGCCGCCGACCGGTTCAGCCCAGTCCAGGCAACTGTTCGAATCTACCTCCCCGCGCGACCCGTGTCAACAGGTTTTGTGGGGCGAAGAGGAGACTAGCAGTTCATCCGCCGTACATGCACATCAGGCGGCGGTCGGCACCGTGGCGCTGCGTTCGGCTGCTTCGAGGTCGCCCGTGTCGCCGGCTCGGGCCGCTCTGCCGCCCAGGACGTAGACGTAGGCCAGGAAGACCAGCTCGACGGTGATGCCGATGGTGATGCGGGACCAGGTGGGCAGGTCGGACGGGGTGACGAAGCCTTCGACGACGCCGGAGACGAAGAGGACCAGGGCCAGGCCGATCGCCATGCCGAGGGCGGCGCGGCCTTCCTCGGCCAGGGCCGTGCGGCGGGGGCGGGGACCGGGATCGATGACGCTCCAGCCGAGCCGGAGGCCGGTTCCCGCGGCGACGAAGACCGCGGTCAGTTCGAGCAGGCCGTGGGGGAGGACCAGGCCGAGGAAGGTGTCGAGCCGGCCCGCCGAGGACATCAGCCCGATGCCGACGCCGAGGTTGAGCATGTTCTGGAAGAGGATCCAGAGGACCGGGAGACCGAGGAAGACGCCCAGGACCAGGCACATGGCCGCGGCCTGGGCGTTGTTCGTCCACACCTGGGCCGCGAAGGACGCTGCGGGGTGGCTGGAGTAGTAGGTCTCGTACTGACCGCCGGGACGGGTGAGCGCACGGAGTTCGTCCGGGGCCGCGATGGAGGACCGGACCTCCGGGTGGGTGCCGATCCACCAGCCCAGGAGCGCCGCGAGTGCCGTGGAGGCCAGGGCGGTGGGGACCCACCAGTGGCGGGAGCGGTAGACCGCCGCGGGAAAGCTGCGGGTGAGGAAGCGGGTGACGTCGCGCCAGGAGGCCGTGCGGGTGCCCGTGACGGTGCTGCGCGCGCGTGCCACCAGTCGGCTCAGCCGGCCGGTGAGCTGGGGATCGGGTGCGCTGGACTGGATGAGGGAGAGGTGGGTGGCGGTGCGCTGGTAGAGGGTGACGAGTTCGTCGGCCTCGGTGCCGGTGAGGTGGCGGCGGCGCAGCAGGGCGTCGAGGCGGTCCCATTCGGCTCGGTGGGCGGAGACGAAGACGTCGAGGTCCATCGGGTGCCTGCTCCTCGGCTGTTCGTCGGCGGACCGGTCGGGGTCAGCTTGTCGTACTGCGGCGCGATGTGCTCTCAGCTTGGCAGACTGGCCGGTGTCTCGGCAGGTCGGGGAAGGGGCTCGGGCGTGAGTGAGCTGGTGACGGGTGAGGCGGTGGCGTTGGAGCTGCGGCCTGCCAGGTTGCCCAGCAGGGCGCTGGCCGTGCTGCTGGATCTGACCGTGGCTCTGGTGGCCTACGCGGTGGTCGGTGTGGCGTTGCTGATGGCGACGGCGTCGCTGGACGAGGCGGCGCGGGCGGCGGTGTCGATCGCCACCTTCCTGCTGGTGCCGGTGGGGGGTCCGATAGCGGTGGAGACCCTCAGTCACGGGCGGTCCCTCGGGAAGGCGGCCTGTGGGCTGCGGGTGGTGCGGGACGACGGGGGGCCGATCCGGTTCCGGCATGCGCTGGTGCGGGGTGCGCTCGGGGTGGTGGAGATCCTGCTGACGGCCGGGGTGGTGGCGTGCGTCGCCTCGCTGGTGTCGGCGCGGGGGCGTCGGCTGGGTGATGTGTTCGCGGGGACGCTCGTGGTGCGGGAGCGGGTGCCCGCGGCACGGGTGGGCTTCGTTCCGCCTCCTCCGCCGTGGCTGGCCGGGAGGTTCTCGGGGCTCGACCTGTCGGCGGTGCCGGACGGGCTGTGGTTGGCGGCCCGGCAGTACCTGGGGCGGATGAACCAGTTGGATCCGCAGGTGGGGTGGGCGATGGCGGAGCGGCTGGCCGGTGATCTCGCGGAGCGTACGGGGACCGCGGTGCCGCCGGGGGTGCCGCCGGCCGCGTATGTGGCCGCGGTGGTGCAGGAGCGGCAGGTGCGGGAGGCACGGCGGGCGTTCGGCGGAGGGCCGGTGGCGGGCCAGGGCCCTGCGGTGGCGGGGCAGGCCTCCGCGGCCTGGGCCGGGCCGTCGGGTGCGCCGGTCCCGGGTGGGCCGGTCGTCCAGGGGGGTGCCGGGGCCGGGCAGACGCCGGTTGCGACGCCCGGGAGCGCGTGTTCGGGGGCACCGGTGGAGCCGCCGGCGGGCGGGCGGTCCGCCACCGGGTTCGTCCCGCCCGCGTAGCCGTCGCCGGGGTGGGGTCAGTCGAAGGCCGACGGGGGTGATTCGAGGTCTTCCAGCTCGACGCCGGGCGCCGCGAGGACGACGTCCCCGGTGAGGTGCACGGTGTGCTGTTCCCCGGTGTCCAGGGCTGTGACCTGGTACTCGTCGACGGTCAGGGGGCCGTTGTCAGTGGTGTGTGTTTCTCTTCCCACCAAGGCCCAGGACTGGTCCACGGTGCGCGGGGCGAGGACCGGGTCGGTGAAGGCGACGAGGCGTACGCGGGTCGCGGACGCGGAGGGGGTGAGGCGCAGCAGGCGGGCGGTGGCGACGAGGAATGCGGGGGAGGTGCCGGTGAAGGCGTGGGCGGGGACGTTGCCTTCCGTGGCGTGGCTCCCGGTGGGGTCGGTGCGGACCCAGGTGACGCCGTCGAGGGCCGCGCCGCGTACCTGCCAGTCGCTCGCGTGGAGTTCGAGGCGGAGGGGGCGTCCGAGGGCGTCGAGCGTGAGGTCGACGGAGCCGTGGTGATCGCCGGTGGGGGTGGTCAGCCGGGAGACGTAGCGCCAGCCGGAAGGGCCGGGGGCGCATTGGAAGTGTTCGTGTGCGAGGGGGGTGTGATCGTGCGGATCGTGGAGCGCGTAGCGGCCGCGGGGCATGGGGGTCCTGGGGTGTGACGGTCCGGTCCGGTCACCTCGGCGTGCCGGGCCGGTGCGGGTGCCGGCCGGTCCGGCCTGAGGCCGACGGGGCAGGCCCCCGACACGGGGGTGCGGGGGCCTGTCTCGGAGGACCTGCTGCCGGGGAGCGCATCCGTGCGCGGACGCGCTCCCCGGTGGGCGGGTGGGCTCAGTAGCGGTAGTGGTCCGACTTGTACGGGCCGTCGACGTCGACGCCGATGTACGAGGCCTGCTCGGGGCGGAGGGTCGTGAGCTTCACGCCGAGTGCGGCCAGGTGGAGGCGGGCGACCTTCTCGTCGAGGTGCTTGGGCAGGGTGTAGACGCCGGTCGGGTAGTCGCCGGGCTTGGTGAACAGCTCGATCTGGGCCAGGGTCTGGTCCGCGAAGGAGTTGGACATCACGAACGACGGGTGGCCGGTGGCGTTGCCCAGGTTCAGCAGGCGGCCCTCGGACAGCACGATGATCTTCTTGCCGTCGGGGAAGGTCCAGGTGTGGACCTGGGGCTTGACCTCGTCCTTGACGATGCCGGGGACCTTGGCGAGGCCGGCCATGTCGATCTCGTTGTCGAAGTGGCCGATGTTCCCGACGATGGCCTGGTGCTTCATCTTGGCCATGTCCGAGGCCATGATGATGTCCTTGTTGCCGGTCGTGGTGATGAAGATGTCGGCCTTGTCGACGACCTCGTCGAGGGTCGTGACCTGGTAGCCGTCCATCGCCGCCTGCAGTGCGCAGATCGGGTCGATCTCGGTGACGATGACGCGGGCGCCCTGGCCGCGCAGCGACTCCGCGCAGCCCTTGCCGACGTCGCCGTAGCCGAAGACGACGGCGGTCTTGCCGCCGATGAGGACGTCGGTGGCGCGGTTGATGCCGTCGATCAGCGAGTGGCGGCAGCCGTACTTGTTGTCGAACTTCGACTTGGTGACCGCGTCGTTGACGTTGATCGCGGGGAACAGCAGGACGCCGTCGCGCTGCATCTCGTACAGGCGGTGGACGCCGGTGGTGGTCTCCTCGGTCACGCCGCGGATCTCGGACGCCAGCTGCGTCCACTTCTGGGAGCCGTCGGTGATGGTGCGGTGGAGGAGTTCGAGGATGACGCGGTGCTCGTCGTTCTCGGCGGTGTCGACCGAGGGGACCTTGCCGTCCTTCTCGTACTCGACGCCCTTGTGGACGAGGAGGGTGGCGTCACCGCCGTCGTCGAGGATCATGTTCGGGCCGCCGGTGGGGCTGTCCGGCCAGGTCAGCGCCTGCTCGGTGCACCACCAGTACTCCTCGAGCGTCTCGCCCTTCCAGGCGAAGACCGGGACGCCCTGCGGGTTGTCGGGCGTGCCGTCGGGGCCGACGGCGATGGCGGCGGCCGCGTGGTCCTGGGTGGAGAAGATGTTGCAGGAGGCCCAGCGGACCTGGGCGCCGAGCGCGACCAGGGTCTCGATGAGGACGGCGGTCTGCACCGTCATGTGCAGGGAGCCGGTGACGCGGGCGCCGGCGAGGGGCTGGGCCTCGGCGTACTCCCTGCGGATCGACATCAGGCCGGGCATCTCGTGCTCGGCGAGGGTGATCTCCTTGCGGCCGAACTCGGCCAGGGAGAGGTCGGCGACCTTGAAGTCCTGCCGGTTGTCGACAGTCGTCATGTGGAGCTGCTCCTCGGGTTGGGGAGAGGTCTGGGTACGGCTGGTCTGCGCGGCGGCGGACACAGGGGTGCCCTGGGGGGACACAGGCATGCCCGCGTGCGCGCAGCGCAGTCCGTCGGAGGCCCTCTCTCCCTCGGACGGTCCGTGTGCGACCGCCCGACCGCCATCAGCAGCGACGTCTGGCTCCGTTCCAAGCTACACCGGACGCGGGGGACGGCCCCAGTCCGCCGGCGAACAGATCACGCCGTTGTGGCGGCGGGGTCCGGGAAGGGCGACGGGGCCCGCCGGTGGTCGGCGGGCCCCGTCGGGTGGGCCGGGTGGACGGTCGCTGGAAGGCGGTCCGGGGTCAGTGGCCGGCCTGGGGGTGGGCCGGGCCGCCGGGGGTGGCTTCGGCGTCGGGGCCCTTGGCGGCCTCGGTCCGGCTGTAGATGTCGGGCTCGAGGTAGATGACGCGGGCGATCGGGACGGCCTGGCGGATGCGGGACTCGGCGGCGTCGATGGCCTGCGCGATCTCGGTGGCCGTGTCGTCGTGCCGTACGGCGATCTTGGCGGCGACGAGGAGTTCCTCGGGGCCGAGGTGGAGGGTACGCATGTGGATGATGCGGGTGACGGTGGTGCCGTCGACGACGGCGGCCTCGATCTTGCGGGTCTCCTCCGGGCCGGCGGCCTCGCCGAGGAGCAGGGACTTGGTCTCGGCGGCGAGGACGAGCGCGATGAGGATGAGCAGTACACCGATGCAGAGGGTGCCGATGCCGTCCCAGACGCCGTCGCCGGTGGCGAGGGCGATGCCGACGCCGCCGAGGGCGAGGACGAGGCCGACGAGCGCGCCGAGGTCCTCGAGGAGGACGACGGGGAGTTCGGGGGCCTTGGCGCGGCGTACGAACTCCGCCCAGGAGAGCGAGCCGCGCAGCGGGTTGGACTCCTTGACGGCCGTCCGGAAGGAGAAGGACTCGGCGATGATGGCGAAGACGAGGACGCCGACCGGCCAGTACCAGTGCTCGATCTCGTGGGGGTGCTTGATCTTCTCGTAGCCCTCGTAGATGGCGAACATGCCGCCGACCGAGAACAGGACGATGGAGACCAGGAAGGCGTAGATGTAGCGTTCGCGGCCGTAGCCGAAGGGGTGTTGCGGGGTGGCCTCGCGCTGGGCCTTCTTTCCTCCGACGAGGAGGAGGGCCTGGTTGCCGGAGTCGGCGAGCGAGTGCACGCCTTCGGCGAGCATCGACGACGAGCCGCTGAACGCGAACGCCACGAACTTCGATGCCGCGATCGCGAGGTTGGCGGCTAGTGCCGCCACGATCGCCCTGGTGCCGCCTGACGCGCTCATGTGTTCGCGTTGTCCCTTCGTCCTCGGGTCGTTCTTCGGGGTCGTCCCCGTGGCGCGTTCGTGTCGCCCCGGGGCCGCCTCGTGCGGGTGCCGGGCGGGCCGTGCGCCGTCCGTGGCTTTGCCCGTCCTTTGCGGTGGGCCATTGTTGCAGCCCGGCCCGTGGTGCGGGTGCCCGGACGGGCGGGCGGGATGCGTCAGGCGACGACGGTGGCCCTGAAGACGGTGCCGGTTCCGGACACTTCGGCCGTTTCGCCCGCGGGGACGAAGACCGACCGACCGGGTGTCAGGCCGTGTTCGCCGGCCCGTACGGTGCCGGCCGTGCAGAGCAGGATCTGCGGGGTCGCCAGGGTGAGGTCGTGCGGGGCGGCGCCCTCGGGGAGGACGTAGCGGGAGAGGCGGAACTCGTCGACGGGGGTCTCGTAGACCTCCTCGCCGTCGGGGGCGGCCTCGGGGCGCAGGATGCCGGGGTCGCCGGACTCGAAGCGGACGACGCGCAGGAGTTCGGGGACGTCGACGTGCTTGGGGGTGAGGCCGCAGCGCAGGACGTTGTCGGAGTTGGCCATGATCTCGACGCCGAGGCCGCTGAGGTAGGCGTGCGGGACGCCGGCGCCGAGGAAGAGGGCCTCGCCCGGCTGGAGGCGGACGTGGTTGAGGAGCATCGCCGCGATGACGCCGGGGTCGCCGGGGTAGTGGTGGGCGAGGCCGGCGTAGGGGGCGTGGTCGCCGCCGAGCCGGTCGCAGGCGGCGGTCGCGGCCGCGACCGTGCGGGCCGTCTCGTCGGGGTCCGCGGTGAGGATCGCCGTCAGGACCTCGCGCAGGGCGGCTTCCTCGGGCTGGGCGTGCAGCAGGTCGACGTACGGCTTGAGGGAGTCGACGTCGAGGGCGTCGAGGAGGTCGGCGGCGCGGGCCGGGTCGCGGAAGCCGCACAGGCCGTCGAACTCGGTGAGGGCGCAGATGAGTTCGGGTTTGTGGTTGGCGTCCTTGTAGTTGCGGTGCGGGGCGCCGGCGGGGACGGCGCGGCGCTCCTCGTCGGCGTAGCCCTCCTCGGCCCGGGTCAGGTCGGGGTGGACCTGGAGGGAGAGGGGGGCGCCGGCGGCGAGGAGCTTGAGGAGGAAGGGGAGGCGGGGGCCGAACTTGGCGACGGTCCTCTCGCCCAGTTCCCGCTCGGGGGCGGCCTCGATGACCTCGCCGAGGGTGCCCCGGGGGGTGCGGGAGGGGGCGCCGGGGTGGGCGCCCATCCACATCTCGGCCTGGGGTTCGCCGGTGGGTTCGACGCCGAGCAGGTGCGGGATGGCGGTGGGGGAACCCCACGCGTAGGGGCGGATGGTGTTGTCGAGGCGGTCCATGCGGGTGTCTGCCTGCCTGTTCTGTCTGTCCTGCGGTCGGGCGGACGGCGTTCGATGGTCGGCGGTCGGCCTGCCGCTGCCGGCCACCGGCGGGCGGTTGTCGGCCGTCAGGTGTCCGGCGGGCGGGCGGCTGCCTGTCGCTGTCCGGGGCGACGGTCCGTGCCGGCTTTCGCGGGCCGGCACGGACCGTCGTCGTCAGATCAGGCTCCCGAGGCGAGCGCCAGGTAAACGGCGGCGAAATCCGTCATGGCGATCAGTTCGGCCAGGGCGACGAGTTCGTCGCCGGCCTCCGGTTCCAGCTCGCTCATCGGCGTGTCGTGGCTGAGGGCCAGTTCGCGGGCGGCCGGGGCGGCGGTGAGGCCGCCGATCGGACGGTCGCGCAGCAGCACCACGCGCGCGTGCAGGGCGGGCGCTTCCTCGACGCGGTCCCGGAAGAAGTCGTCCGGATCGGCGCTCGCGGCGAGCGGGCCGGCGAGCAGGGCGCTGTGCGCGGCGAGGGACTCGGGGAGTTCGGCCACGAGGGAGGGACGGCCGGCGAGTTCGGCGAGGGCGGCGGCGAAGCGGCGGCCCGCGGGGCCGGCCGAGGTGCCCTCCGTCCAGATCACGGGCAGGGAGTCGGCGAGTTCGGCGGCCAGGGTCTTCGCGGGGTTGCTGTAGGTCGCGATGGCCGGGCCGCAGCGTTCGGCGATGTGGTCGAGGCGGTCGGCGACCTTCTCGAGTTCCTCGGGCGGGGCGGAGATCAGGTCGATGCGGTCCAGGAGCGCGAGCAGGGGGGTGAGGAGCGCCCACAGGACGCCGGGGGCGGAGGCCGCGACGGGGGGCTGCTCGTCCTGCTCGTACGGGGCGGTCGCCATCGGCACGAACAGGCCGTGCACCGCGTCGGCCGCTTCGGCGAGCGGGGAGCCGGCGGGGGCCACGGCGACGACGGTGCAGCCGCGGCGGTACGCCTGCTCGGCGAGGAGGGAGAGGCCGGGCTCGGTGCCGTCGGGGGTGGTGATGAGGAGGAGGTCCACGGAACCCGCCCAGCCGGGGAGTTCCCAGCGCAGGGCGCCCGCGGCGGGGGCCACGCCGGCGGGGGCGAGGCGGGTGACCGGGCAGGCGGCGCCGGCGAGGGTGCCGAGGAGGTCGGCGACGCAGGTGGCGGCGGCGCCGGGGCCCGCGAGGAGGATCGCGCGCGGGCGGCCGTCCGGTTCGAGCCGCTGCACGCCTGCCTCGGTGGCGTGCCGGACGGCGGTGCGGACGCGGGCGCCGGCCTCGGCGGCTCCCCGCAGGAGGGCGCGGTGGTCCGCCTCGGCCAGGGCCTCCGGCATGTCGAGCAGCGATTCGTCGAGCATGGCGTCAGGTCTCCGATCGCCTGTGGTCGTCGGTGTGCGGGGCGCGGTGGGGTGCTGTGGGGGCGCTGCGCGGGTGGGCGGTGCGGGCGCCTCGTCCGGCGGGTGCTCGCGGGTGCGTCGGCCCCTGCGGGCGCGTGGCCTCGCGTGCGCCTCGGCTGGCGGGCGCCTGGCGTGCGGGTCGCCTCGTGTGCGGGTCGCCTCGTGTGCGGTCGGCTTCGGCCCGTACGGCGGGGCGGGCTCCGTTACGCGGGGCGGCGGGCCTCGTCGACGAGGAGAACGGGGATGCCGTCGCGGATCGGGTACGCCAGGCCACAGTCCTGGCCCGTGCAGATCAGCTCGGTGTCCTGCTCCTCCAGGGGGGCGTGGCAGGCGGGGCAGGCGAGGATCTCCAGGAGGCCGGCTTCGAGCGGCATGGGGTGTCCTTTCGGGGTGGGCCGGGGGTGATTCCGGGGTGCTTGCGGGGTGAACGTGGGGCGGATGTGGCTGGTGGGTCCGGGGTGGATGTGCCTGGTCAGGGTACCGCTGGCCGGGGTGGGGTGGGGGGTGGTCCGGTGAGGGTTCGTCGCCCCCGCCGCCCCTTCCCGTCCCGTCCTGAAGGGGGCTCCGCCCCTTCAGGACCCCGCCAGAGGGCAGGCCCCCTGGACCCCCATCGGCCTGGACGGCCTCGTCCTCAATCGCCGGACGGGCTGAAAGCACCCGGCACCGGTCAGGTGACCCGCCCGTGAGCTGCCGGACGGGCTGAAAGCACCCGACACCGGCCGGCTCCCCCTGCCCGCCGATTACCGGACGGGCTGAAAGCACCCGGCGCCGTCCGGCTCACCCCGCCCGCGAACTACCGGACAACTGAAAGCACCTGGCACCGGTCGGCTCACCCTGCCTGCCGATTACCGGACGGGCTGAAAGCACCCGGTACCGGCCGGCTCACCCCGCCCGCGAACCGTCGGCGTCGGCGTCGGTCGAAGCGCCCCGTCGGCGCTCCGTCGGTCCGGCGGTGGGGGTCTCAGTTCCTGATGAGGGTCAGGACCTCGTCCCTGATCTTCCTCATCGTCTGCTCGTCGCGGGCCTCCGCGTTGAGGCGGAGGAGGGGTTCGGTGTTGGAGGGGCGCACGTTGAACCACCAGTCGGGGGTGGTGACCGTGAGGCCGTCCAGTTCGTCGAGGGTGGTGTCGGGGCGGGCGCCGTAGGCGGACCTGATCGCGGCGATGCGGGCCTGCTGGTCGTCGACCGTGGAGTTGATCTCGCCGGAGCCGGCGTAGCGGTCGTACTGGGCGACGAGGGCGGAGAGGGGGGTCTCCTGGCCGCCGAGGGCGGCCAGGACGTGGAGGGCGGCCAGCATGCCGGTGTCGGCGTTCCAGAAGTCCTTGAAGTAGTAGTGGGCGGAGTGCTCGCCGCCGAAGATCGCGCCGGTGCGGGCCATCTCCGCCTTGATGAAGGAGTGGCCGACGCGGGTGCGGACGGGGGTGCCGCCGTTCTCCCTCACGACCTCGGGGACGGTCCACGAGGTGATCAGGTTGTGGATGACCGTGCCCTTGCCGCCGTGCCGGGCGAGTTCGCGGGCGGCGACGAGGGCGGTGATCGCGGACGGGGAGACCGGGTCGCCCTGTTCGTCGATCACGAAGCAGCGGTCGGCGTCGCCGTCGAAGGCGATGCCGAGGTCGGCACCCTCCTCGCGCACCCGCTTCTGGAGGTCGACGAGGTTGGCGGGGTCGAGGGGGTTGGCCTCGTGGTGGGGGAAGGTGCCGTCCAGTTCGAAGTACAGGGGGACGACGGTCAGGGGCAGGCCGTCGAGGACGGTGGGGACGGTGTGGCCGCCCATGCCGTTGCCCGCGTCGACGACGACCTTCAGGGGGCGGATGGCGGTGACGTCGACGAGGGAGCGCAGGTGGGCCGCGTAGTCGTCCAGCGTGTCCGTCCGCGTGATCGTGCCGGGCCGCGCGGCCGGCTCGGGGCGGGTCTTCTCCGACCAGGTCTCCACCAGTTCGCGGATCTGTGTCAGGCCGGTGTCCTGGCCGACCGGGGCGGCGCCGGCCCGGCACAGCTTGATGCCGTTGTACCGCGCCGGGTTGTGCGAGGCGGTGAACATGGCGCCCGGCAGGTCCAGCGCGCCCGAGGCGTAGTAGAGCTGGTCCGTGGAGCACAGGCCGATCTCGGTCACGTGCACGCCGCGGGCGGCCGCGCCGCGGGCGAAGGCGGCGGACAGGCCGGGGGACGAGGGACGCATGTCGTGGCCGACGACGATCGCCTCGGCGTCGGTCACCTGGGCGAAGGCCGCCCCGAACAGTTCGGCCAGCGACTCGTCCCACTGATCCGGGACCACCCCGCGTACGTCGTACGCCTTCACGATCTGCGACAGATCAGCAGCCACGGCCAAACCTTCCTGAAAGTCTCGTCAGTCACCACAAACTACCCGGCGCGACCGGCGGGCCGTGGCGGGTCCGCCTGCTCCGGTGCGCGGCCGTGACGCGGGCCGCGTTCTCGGGCCCGGACCGCGGAGGGGGAGGGAAGCGTTCGGTCCGGTTCCGTCCGCCGTGACGGCGGGTCCGCGGCCGTGCGCCGGCCGCGGGGAGCGAGGCGGAGCGGACGGGTCAGTTGTCCGGTGAGCGCAGTACCCGCAGGTGGCCGCGGCGGGCGACCTCCATCGGGTCCGCCCCGCGGCTCGCGCCGGCGGCACCGGCCGCGCGTCCCTGCGGGCGGGCCGCCTCGCGGACGGCGTTGGCGAGCGCTTCGAGGTCGTCGCCGCTGGGGCGGGCGGGCGCCGAGCCGTCGAGGAGCCGGACGACCTCCCAGCCGCGCGGGGCGGTGAGGCGCTCGGAGTGCTCGGCGCACAGGTCGTAGCAGTGGGGTTCGGCGTAGGTGGCGAGCGGGCCGAGGACGGCGGTCGAGTCGGCGTAGACGTACGTCAGCGTCGCGACGGCGGGTCGGCCGCAGGCGGTTCGCGAACAGCGACGTACAGGGCTCACGACGTTGGACGGTACCGCACTCTTGAGCGGGCCGCGACGACTCTCCACCAGGTCACTCCACCGTGTCGGGTTGTGAAACGCCCCACAGACGACTCCAGTCATACCCCGCTGACCTGCGCGAACACCAGTCCTGAGGGTGAGGAAGGTGCCCAGGTCCGCCCGTCGGCGCGGACAAAAGCCATCAATTGCCGCGAGTTCGACGGTCTCGGAGGGATACGGAATCGAGCCGGACCTTGGCCGGAATGGCCGTCCCCGGCCCTGCGGAGCCGGCGGCCGGGCGGCGGCCGAGCGGTGGCCGGGTTGCCGCGTGGAACCGGGCGGTGGAGGGCGGCGGGGACTACGCTGCGGTGGTGATGGACAGCCCCGTACCGCCTCGTGCCGCAGCCCCCGGCCCCCGCCGTCGTGATCGCCACGGACGGGGGATGCGCGGGCCGATCGCGCCCCCTCAGGTACCGCTGGCGGCGAGCCGCGGCGAGGTGTTCGCGGACCTGGTGCAGGACTCGGTGGACCGGCTGGAGCGGCGGTGGCCGCAGCTCGCCGACATCGACTTCATGGTGCTCGAGGTGCCGCGGCCGGACGGTTCCGGGGGGCCGTGGAACGACGAGGCGGTTCCGCTGGGCGGCACGGTCTCCGCCCGGGACGGCCACCGCGCGCGGGTGGTCGTCTACCGGCGGCCCGTCGAGATCCGCACCAAGGGGCGGGACGAGCGGGCCGCGCTGGTGCACGAGGTCGTCGTGGAACAGGTGGCGGAGCTGCTGGGGCTGACCCCGGAGACGGTGGATCCCCGCTACGGCGAGGACTGAGCGCGCGGGCGGCCGCGCGCTCCCCTCGCCCTCCTCACTTCTGCAGCACCGTCAGGTCCTCGTCGGCCTCCGGTACCGCCACCGTCCCCCGGTCGTCCGGCAGCGTCTGGACGGTGAAGCCGGGGATGCCGCCCTCCGTCGCCGTCAGGGTGCGTGCGGCGTGGACGGGGGCGTCGGTGAGGTTCTCCACGGTCAGGGCGTAGGTGCCCTTGAGGCCCGCGGGGACCGGGAGTTCGACGTCCTGGGTGGTGCCCTGCCTGATCGTGTACGTCTTGGTGGCCGCGGTGCCCGCGCCGGTGCCCGCCGACGCGGTGACCTTGACCTTGGCGGTGGCCGTGGGCGCGGTCAGGGAGAGCGTGGCGTCCTTGGCCCCGTTGCCGACGACGGACGCGCGCGTGCCGATGGGGCCGGTGGCGGGGATGAACGCGGACTCCTGCCGGTCGCCCTTGCCGCGCACGACCCGGACGGCCGCGACGACCGGTGCCGATCCGTCGGTGGGTGTCAGGACCAGCGAGCCGGGCTCCCCGCGCGTGACGTCGCCCAGGTCGAGGGCGGTCGTCATGCCTGCCTTGACGTGCAGCGTCTCCTGGCCGGCGGGGGTGATCAGGCCGGTGGGGGAGGCGAGTTGCACCTTGAGGTCGGCGTCGGCGCCGCCCGGCGCGAAGGCGACCAGGCGGACCGCCGTGGCGTCCTTGGGGATGCCGGGGACGACCAGGGTGCCCGCGGGGTCGGTGGACGGGGCCAGCCAGTCGCCGCCGAGCTTGTCGTCCAGGGCCTGTACGGCGGCGCCGACGCGGCCGCTGCGGACGTTCACGTGGACGGTCAGGTCGTCCTGCTTCTCGCCGGTGAGGGTGGACAGCAGGATGGGCTTGCTGGAGTGCGCCGGGACCGTCAGGCCCTCGCCGACCGTGGTCGTGACGCCGCCGTCCTTGCCGAACAGCTCGATGTCGGCGACGGCCGCGGAGTCGTCGGGATTGGTGAGGTGGACGTAGTCCGTGCGGTCGGCCGCGGTGCTGACGCCCGGGAACCAGAACTCCGTGTCCGGGGCGGCGCAGGTGACGCCGAGCAGGCCGCGGCCGTTGCCGGCGGTGACCTGGGTGGTCTGCTGGACCGTCCAGCCGGGCGCGAGTCTGCCTTCGGCGGTGCCCACGAGCGCGGGATCGTCGGCGCCGGAGGTCTCGGCGGTGACGGGGGTGCCGGGCGCCTTGGAGGTCAGGACCGGCTTGGCCGCGGTCTTCCCGCCGTCGGTCTTCCCGCCGTCGGCTGCCTTGTCGGTGCCCGCCTTGTCGCTGTCCGCCTTGTCGTCCGTGGTCCCGTCGTCCCCGGTCGGCTTCCCGGTGTCCTCGTCGGCAGAGGTGTCCGTCGACTCGACCGAAGCGGCCAGGAGCTCGGCCGAGCCGTCGCTTCCGGTGCCCTTGGTGACGGGGGTGAACGACGTGTACGTCGTCTCGGCGAGGTCGGAGGCGCTGGGTGCCGGGCAGAGCAGGCCGGTGCGCTCCACGGGCAGGACCGCGGCCGCCTCGGCGGTCTCCGTGCCGGGCGCGTCCGGCTCGCTGAGCGCGGCGAAACCGGTGACGGCGGCCAGGGCGGCCGTGCCGGCGATCAGGGACAGGGTGGTGCGGTTCACTGCTGGCTCCCGTCGGGGCGCTCGCTGCCGGTGCCGTGGGGGTGCTGCGCCGGGTCGTAGGCGGGGTCGTAGCCGTCCTGCCGGTACCCCGACGGGTCGTAGCTCTGCCGGTAGGCCTGGTCGTACGCGGCGGTGGCCTCGGGGTGGGCCTCGTAGGCGTACGGGTCGTACCGGCCCGCCTGGTACGGGTCGTAGGCAACCTGGTCGTAGGAGGGCTGGTCGTGGGTTCCGGCTGTCTGCTGCCGGGGGATGCCCTGGTGGTGCTCGTCGTAGCGGGCGGGCGGGTCGGCCGGCGCCTCCCAGTCGTCGTAGGACTGCTGGTGCGGCACCGCGGCCGGGGTCGCCTCGGGCGCGGGGGACGTGACGTCCTCGTCCCGGCCGGGGTCCTCGGACTCGGCCTGGGCGCGCAGGCGGCGGGCGCGGCGGCCCTCGCCCTCGACGCCCCGGGCCGGGACGGGCTGCTCCTCGGGGAGGTCGTCGTCGACGTCGCGGCGGCGGCCGGGCAGGGCGAGGACGACCAGGACGAGGGCGAGGAGGCCCTGCGCCCACAGCCAGGCGGTGTGGCCGAACGGGTCGTCGTAGGTGACGTCCAGGCGGCCGCCGGAGGCGGGGAGTTCGAAGCCCTGGGCCCAGCCGTCGACGGTGGTGCGGGTGAGCGGCTCGCCGTCGAGGGTGGCGGTCCAGCCGTCGGCGGCGGCGTCGGCCAGGCGCAGGATCCGGCCGTCGGCGCCCTCGGGGATCGTGGTGTGGAGGTCGACCGGGCCCGCGGCGACCGCCGTCGGGGCGCCCTTGCCGGAGGCGGCGACGATCGCCGCGCGGGAGACCTCCTGGTCGACCCGCCACAGGGCGCCGCCGTCCTGCTGGCTGAGCCGGGACAGGCCGGGGGTGGCGTCCAGGACGCGGGTGACCTCGCGGGGCGCGCCCTTGTGGACGAGGACGTAGCGGACGGCGAACTTGCCGAGCTGGTCGGCCTGGTCGGCGCCGGAGCCGGCGACGAGGTTGGCGACGACCTTGCCGAGGGCGGCGTTCTGCCCGGCGGCCGCGGCGAGTTCGGCGTCGCCCATGCGGGCGCCGGAGCCGCGGACCAGCATGTAGCCGACGCGGGCGGTGGAGTCGCTGTCCAGGACGAGGGTGCGGGCCTGGTCGCGGGTGTTGCTCTCCTCGGCGACGAAGGCGGGCACCTGGACCGGGTCGCGGCGCTCCAGGGGGCCGTCGGCTCCGCCGAGCATCCAGCCCGCGGCGACGAGCAGCGGGCCCGCGGCCGAGGCGAAGGCGATGAGGGCGGCGACCGGCTGGCGCCAGCCGAAGCTCTGCTCGGCGACCCGCGTGCGTGCGCCGTCGGCGCCCATGAGGGCGGCGGCGACCAGGGCGATGCCGTAGACGAGGGTGGCGGGGCCGGCCCAGGCGGAGGCGTTGGACAGGACCGCGAAGACGAGGCCGGTCAGGGCGACCGCCCAGGCCGTCCGGATGCCGAGGCGGCGCTCCGTGCGCAGCAGGGCGGCCAGTGCGGCCAGGACGACGCCGATGAGCATCAGGCCGCTGACCGTGCCGGGGCCGCCGGGGCTGATGCCGAGCAGGTCGGTCGCGGAGGCCGCCGAGGGGCCGTACTCCAGGCCGGCTTCGGTGAAGAAGCCGAGCGGGAGCAGCGAGAGCGACCAGGGCGCGAGGACCAGCAGGGGGGTGCCGAGCTGGACGAGGAAGCGCAGGCCGTAGGCGGGGACGTCGGTGCGGCGCACGGCGAGGACGGCGAGGCCGAGGACCAGCGCGATGGGCCAGACGATCGGCGTGAAGGCGGTGGTGAGCGTCAGCAGCAGGGCGTACGCCCAGGTGGCGCGCCAGCTGCCGCGCGCGCCGGAGGGGTGGGCGAGGCCGCTCGCGGCGATGCCCGCGCGGGCGATGAGCGGCAGCAGGACGGCCAGGACGGCGGTGCCGATGCGGCCGCCCGCGAGGGCGCCGGTGGCGGCGGGCAGGAAGGCGTAGACGACGGCGCCCCACGCGCGCAGCAGGCTCGACCCGATGAGCGGGCGGGAGGCGAAGTAGGCGGTGAGGCCGGCCAGCGGAACCGAGCAGACCAGCAGCACGGTGACGGCGAGGCCGGTCGAGCCGAACAGCAGGGAGGCCAGCAGGGCGACGACCGCGAGGTACGGCGGGGCGGACGGGGTGCCGCCGGCGCCGACCGGGTGCCAGGCGTCGAGGTAGCGCGACCACAGTGCGGAGGCGTCGGCCGGGGCGGGCAGCATGGCCCCTCCGGCGAGGGCGCCGCCGCCCAGGAGGTTGCGGCAGGCGATCAGGGAGACCATCAGCAGCACCAGGAAGAGCACCGGGCCCGGTTTGCGGGCGATGCGCTTGAGGCGGGCGAACTGTTCGATCTCGAGGAAGTCGGCGTCGTCGCCGCCGGGACCCGACTCGACGGCGCCGCCGTGCCGGCCGGCTCCGGTCGTGGTCTCGGTGTCGGTGGCGCCGAAGAGGTTGCCCGCCACCTGTTCGACGGTGGCCCGCACGGTCGCGCCGGGCGGCGGGAACAGCGGGCGCAGTTCGTCCTTGTCGATCCGGGAGGCGCCGCGTCGGCGTCGTCCGGCGACGATCCGCTCGGGTCGCAGCAGGACGCCCAGCAGACCGCGGATCTCGTCGAGGGCCTGTCCGGGGACCTTGCCGACGAGGTTGGCGACGGTCCGCAGGAGGGTGCCGACGACCAGGCGGAACAGGATCCAGGGCAGCAGGGTCGTACGGCTGTTGACGAGGAGGGTGTGGACGGCACCGGCCTTGTCGACCTTGTGGGGGGAGGCCGTGGTGCGGCCCGCGCAGTCGACGGCGCGTCGCTCGCGGGAGGCGGCCTCGGCGTGCCGGACGACGGCGTCGGGGGCGACGAGGACGCGGTGGCCGGCGGCGTGCGCCCGCCAGCACAGGTCGACGTCGTCACGCATGAGGGGCAGGCGGCGGTCGAATCCGCCGAGCTCCTCGAAGACGTCGCGGCGGACGAGCATGCCGGCGGTGGAGACGGCCAGCACGGGGCGCACGTGGTCGTGCTGGCCCTGGTCCTGTTCGCGGCGGTCCAGGCCGGTCCAGCGGCGCCCGGAGTGGGCGATGGTGACGCCGACCTCGAGGAGCTGGCGGCGGTCGTACCAGCCGCGGAGCTTGGGACCGACGACGGCGACGTCGTCACGGCCCAGTTCGTGTTCGTTCTCCACGACGCGCAGCAGTTCGGCCAGGGCGTCGGGTTCGGGCGCGCAGTCGTCGTGCAGCAGCCACAGCCACTGGACGGGTTCGCCGTGCGGAAGGTCGGGCAGGTCGTAGGCGTCGTCGCGCCAGGCGCGCGTGACGGGGTCCCAGCCGCTCGGGCGCTTGAGGTACGGCAGTTCGTCGGGGGTGAGGACCGGGACGGTCCGGCTCGCCTCCTCGACGGCCTGGCCGAAGCCGGTGCGCCGGGCGAGGTGCAGGACGCGGTCGGCGCCGAGGGCGTCGGTGACCAGCTGGGCCGAGTCGTCCGCGCTGCCGGTGTCGGCGGCCACGACGGCTTGGACGGGACGCTCCTGGCCGAGCAGGCCGGCGAGCGCGTCGGGCAGCCAGCGGGCGCCGTCGTGGGAGACGAGGACCGCGGTCACCACGTGGCGCGGGTACTCAGGAGTGGCAGCGTCGTGTCGACCTGCCGTTTGGCTGTGCACGGACATCGAGGTACGGGCCCCGGTTCGGTGGACTGCGGTGGACGCCCGCACCGCACGGGGGCGGCGGGGTGTCTCGGACGAGCGCCCACACTATCGGCTGGGCACGACGGCGGCCCGCCGCCTGTGGACAAGCCACCTGCGACGGGCCGTTGAAGGCCTCGGGCCGGGCCGCGCTCAGACGGCCGCCTTCTTCAGCCGGCGGCGCTCCCGCTCGGACAGTCCGCCCCAGATGCCGAATCTCTCGTCGTTGGCCAGGGCGTACTCGAGGCATTCGGAGCGGACCTCACAGGCGAGGCAGACCTTCTTGGCCTCGCGGGTGGAGCCGCCCTTCTCGGGAAAGAAGGACTCGGGGTCGGTCTGGGCGCACAGTGCGCGCTCCTGCCAGCCGAGTTCCTCGTCCGCGTCGTCGACGTCGACCAGCAGTTGCTGCACCAGCTCGGTCATGTGCGCCCCTCGCTCTGTCTTTCGCGTCCCCGTGACGTGGCCGTCACCGATGGCGGCTGAACGACACGAGTGAAATTACAAGTGTGCTGCTCCGGGCGAGTCAAGCCGAGATCTGCTATTGGGCCTCTTATTCACTCTGCGGAACCAAGGCCATGCGGTAAGTGTTCAAATCGGCATAAACCTTGACACGCAGACGAGGCCCCGGAGGACCTCCGCCCCGCACGGTCCCTGTGCGGGGAAGGACGCCCGGCGGAGCGATCTCGTTCCGACGCGCGCCCGGAAGCGAACCGGATCACAGTCGGACCACGGCATCGCGACGGGTCCTGGCGCCCGGCTTGTGCGCCATGTGTCCCGGTGAGGGCATGCACAAACCTTTCACTTCACAGATGGACCTGATGAGGTGAACCGGTCCCGCCCCACGGCTGCCGAGTTGACACCGGGGGTGTGAACCGCTGTCCTTGTGGGCATGCTCGCGAACTCGGCCCCCACCTCGACCCGCACCGCCGGGTCCCACGGTGCTGCCCGGGCGCGCTGTAGCTGTTGTCGCCGTTCCAGCTGTTGAGCCCCTCCCCGCGCTCCGGCTGCTCCTGAGTCGAACCCCGACTCGGCTGCCTGCTCCCGCCCGCACCAGGGCACCCCTCTCGCCCGTGATCCGGGCGGACGGCACGTGACACCCAGCCCCCACCTCTTCTCCCGCCGAGGACCACCGCATCCCATGAACAGCGACAGCGACCTCCAGATCGCCGGCGACATCCTCGAAGTCCCCCACCTCCTCCAGGCCCCCCGCGAACACCCGGCCACCGTCGCCGAGTTCGCCGGCCTGGCCCGGTCGATCGCCGCCGACCGCTCCGGGTGGGAGCACCTCGTCCGGTACGACGCGACCAGCCGCTGGTACCACCGGCTGCGCACCGGCCCCGGCTACGAAGTGTGGCTGCTGTCCTGGGTGCCCGGACAGGGCACCGGACCGCACGGCCACGGCCGTTCCTCCGGCGTGCTGACCGTCCTGGAGGGCACGCTGACCGAGCGCACGGAGCGCGCCACGCGCGCGTTGACGGGCGGCGCGCAGCGCGTTTTCGCTCCGGGGTACGTCCACGAGGTGGTCAACGACACGCTGGAGCCGGCCGTGAGCCTGCACGTGTACTTCCCCGGCCTGACCGAGATGCCGATGCACACGGCGCCGTACTGCGAGGGACGTGCCGTCACCGCGTGAGCCGCCGCCCGCCGGCCCGGGGCGGCGGGCGGCGACCGTGTGACGGGTTGTCGTACCCGCCTGCAAGACTTGGCGCATGCGCATTGTGGTTCTGGCAGGCGGCATCGGTGGTGCCCGGTTCCTGCGCGGTCTGAAGCGGGCCGCGCCGGACGCGGACATCACGGTCATCGGCAACACCGGGGACGACATCCACCTCTTCGGGCTGAAGGTCTGCCCGGACCTCGACACGGTGATGTACACGCTCGGCGGCGGCATCGACGAGGAGCAGGGCTGGGGGCGGGCCGACGAGACGTTCCGCGTCAAGGAGGAGCTCGCGGCGTACGGCGTGGGGCCCGGGTGGTTCGGGCTGGGCGACCGGGACTTCGCGACGCACATCGTGCGCACGCAGATGATCGGCGCCGGGTACCCGCTCAGCGCGGTCACCGAGGCGCTCTGCGACCGGTGGAAGCCGGGCGTCCGGCTGATCCCGATGAGCGACGACCGCGTCGAGACGCACGTCGCCGTCGAGGTGGACGGCGAGCGCAGGGCCGTCCACTTCCAGGAGTACTGGGTGCGGCTGCGGGCGTCGGTGCCGGCCGAGGCGATCGTGCCGGTCGGCGCCGAGCAGGCGAAGCCCGCGCCCGGTGTGCTGGAGGCCGTCGCCGAGGCGGACGTCATCGTCTTCCCGCCGTCGAACCCGGTCGTGTCCATCGGCACGATCCTCGCCGTGCCCGGCATCCGCGAGGCGATCGCCGAGGCCGGGGTGCCGGTGGTGGGCCTCTCCCCCATCGTCGGGGACGCGCCCGTGCGGGGGATGGCCGACAAGGTGCTGGCGGCGGTCGGCGTCGAGTCGACGGCCGCCGCGGTCGCCGAGCACTACGGCTCGGGGCTGCTGGACGGCTGGCTCGTGGACACCGTCGACGCGGGTTCCGTGGCGCGGATCGAGGCCGCCGGGATCCGCTGCCGGGCCGTCCCGCTGATGATGACGGACGTCGACGCGAGCGCGCGGATGGCCGCGGAGGCGCTGGCGCTGGCCGAGGAGGTGCGGGGCGCGTGAGCGCGGAGACCGGGTACCGGGTCTGGGCCGTCGGCGGGCTGCCCGAGGTGCGGGCCGGGGACGACCTCGCCAAGCTGGTCGCCGCCGCCGAGCCGGGGCTCGCCGACGGGGACGTCCTGCTGGTGACCTCGAAGATCGTGTCCAAGGCGGAGGGGCGCGTCGTCCGGGCGGACGACCGGGAGGCCGCGATCGACGCGGAGACCGTGCGGGTCGTGGCCCGCCGCGGGGCGCTGCGGATCGTCGAGAACCGGCAGGGCCTGGTCATGGCGGCCGCCGGCGTCGACGCCTCCAACACCCCCGCGGGGACCGTGCTGTTGCTGCCCGAGGATCCGGACGCCTCCGCGCGCGCGATCCGCGACGGGCTGCGCGACGCGCTCGGCGTCGACGTCGGGGTCGTCGTCACCGACACCTTCGGGCGGCCCTGGCGCGCGGGACTGACCGACGTGGCGATCGGCGCCGCGGGCGTCCGCGTGCTGGACGACCTGCGGGGCGGCACGGACGCGTACGGCAACCCGCTCGGCGCCACCGTCGTCGCCACGGCGGACGAACTGGCTGCCGCGGGCGACCTGGTGAAGGGGAAGGCCGCGGGGCTGCCCGTGGCCGTGGTGCGGGGGCTGTCCCGGGTCGTGGCCGACGACGGCGGGGAGGGCGCCCGTGCCCTGGTGCGCGGCGCGCGCGACGACATGTTCCGCCTCGGGACGTCCGAGGCCGTACGGCTGGCGGTCACCCAGCGGCGGACCGTGCGTTCCTTCACCGACGAGCCGGTCGATCCCGGCGCGCTGCGGCGGGCCGTGGCCGCCGCCCTGACGGCGCCGGCGCCGCACCACACGACGCCGTGGCGGTTCGTGCTCCTGGAGTCGGCACGGTCCAGGGTCCGGCTGCTGGACGCCATGCGGGACGCGTGGATCGAGGACCTGCGGCGGGACGGCAGGCCGGAGGAGTCGATCGCCAAGCGGGTGCGGCGCGGGGACGTCCTGCGCAACGCGCCCTGTCTGGTCGTGCCGTGCCTGGTGACGGACGGCTCGCACACCTACGGCGACGCGCGGCGGGACGCGGCCGAGCGGGAGATGTTCGTCGTCGCGGCCGGGGCCGGGGTGCAGAACTTCCTCGTCGCGCTGGCCGGGGAGCGGCTGGGGTCCGCGTGGGTGTCGTCGACCATGTTCTGCCGGGACGTGGTGCGGGAGGTGCTGGAGCTGCCCGGGGACTGGGACCCGATGGGGGCGGTGGCGGTCGGGCATCCCGCGGAGGAGCCGAGGGCCCGGCCCGTGCGCGAGGTGGCGGGCTTCGTGGAGGTGCGGTGACCTCCGGGCGGTTCCGCGCCTACCCTCGTAGGGCTCCGGTCGCCCCGCGGCGCGGCCCCTCCCGGTCCGCCCGCCCGACCCCGCCCGGCTAGGACCTCACTCGTGGCAGGACGCTTCGCTCCCCGGCCCCCGCTCCCCCACGGCCCGAAGGGCGTGGGGCGGGCCCCCGTGCCCGCGCGCGGCGGGCACGCCGGCGTGGGCGCCGGGACGCCCCGGCGGGCGTCCGCTGCCGGGCGGGTGCGGACCTGGGCGCCGGACGGGCCGCTCGATATCGGACTGGTGCTGGGTCCGCTCCGGCGCGGGCCCGCGGACCCGACGTTCCGGACGATGCCCGACGGATCGGTGTGGCGGGCCAGTCTGACGCCCGGCGGGCCGGGGACGCTGCGGGTCTCGGTGGTGCCCGGCGAGGGCACGGTGCGCGGGGAGGCCTGGGGGCCGGGGGCCGAGTGGCTGCTGGAGCGGCTGCCCGAACTGCTCGGGGCCGCGGACGATCCCGAGGCCTTCGTGCCGCGGCACCGGCTGGTGGCGATGACCCGGCACCGGCGGCCGGGACTGCGGTTGCTGCGCACCGGGCTGGTGCTGGAGTCGCTGATCCCGTCGGTCCTGGAGCAGAAGGTCACGACGGTCGAGGCGTACCGGGCGTGGCGGACGCTGGTGCGCGGGTTCGGGGAGCCGGCGCCCGGGCCCGCGGCGGGTGGGCGGCTGTGGGTGATGCCGGCGCCGCGGACCTGGGCGCTGATCCCTTCGTGGGACTGGCACCGGGCCGGGGTCGACGACAAGCGGGCGTCGACGGTCCTGCGGGCCGTGCGGGTCGCCGGGCGGCTGGAGGAGACGGTCCGGATGCCGCCGGACCGGGCGCGGGCCCGGCTGGAGGCCGTGCCGGGCATCGGACCGTGGACGTCCGCGGAGGTCGTGCAGCGCAGTCACGGGGCGGCGGACGCCGTGACCGTGGGGGACCTGCACCTGCCGGGGATCGTGGGGTGGGCGCTGGCGCGGGACCGGTACGCGGACGACGCGGGGATGCTGGCGTTGCTGGAGCCGTACGCGGGGCAGCGGCACCGGGCCGCGCGGTTGATCCTGCTGAGCGGGAGGACGCCCGAGCGGCGGGGGCCCCGGATGCCGGTGGGGGACATCGGGGGGCTCTGAGGCGGCGGGGTCCGCCCGGGGTGGCGCCCGGCCGGCCCTTCCCGCCCCGGCCCCCGGGGGCCGCGCCCCCAGCCCCGATCCCCCAGTCCCGATCCCCCAGTCCCCCGGACCCGCAGCCCCCGGGTCCCCCAGTTCCCGGTTCCCCAGAACCCCGGCCCCCTTCCCCCGGCCCCTGGCGGCCCTGAACGGGCCTCGTCCTCGAGCGCCGGACGGGCGGGAATCCCCGGCGGCTCGAACGACGGGGCGGCTACCGGTCCGAGGAGAACCTCAGGGCCGCCGCCGGGATCCTCGCGTCGCACCACACGCGCGCTCCGTCACGGAGTTCGTTGTCGGCGCCGACCACCGCGCCGTCGCCGATGACCGTGCCGGTGAGGACCGAGCGTTCGCCCACGCGGGCCCGGGTGCCGATGAGGGAGTCGGTGATGACCGCGCCGGGTTCGATCACCGCGCCGGGCAGGATCGTGGAGCCGGAGACGCGCGCGCCCTCCGCCACGAACGCGCCCTCGCCGACCACCGTGCCGCCGGTCAGCTTGGCGTCGGGCGCGACCGTGGCCGTCGGCAGGATCAGGCGGTCGCCGCAGCGGCCGGGGACCGCGGGGGACGGGGCACGGCCGAGGACCAGGTCCGCCGAGCCCCGGACGAAGGCCGCCGGGGTGCCGAGGTCCAGCCAGTACGTCGAGTCGACCATCCCCTGCAGGTGGGCGCCGGCGGACAGGAGGCCGGGGAACGTCTCGCGTTCCACCGAGACCGGGCGGCCGGCCGGGATCGTGTCGATGACCGAGCGGCGGAAGACGTAGGCGCCCGCGTTGATCTGGTCGGTGACGATCTCCTCGGGGCTCTGGGGCTTCTCCAGGAAGGCCAGGACCCGGCCCGTGCCGTCCGTCGGGACCAGGCCGTACGCCCTCGGGTCCGTCACCCTCGTCAGGTGCAGCGAGACGTCCGCCGCCGTCTCCTCGTGGATGGCCACCAGCCGTTCGATGTCCAGGCCGGTGAGGATGTCGCCGTTGAAGACCAGCACCGAGTCGTCGGGGCCCGAGCGGAGCCGGGACGCGACGTTGCGGATGGCTCCGCCGGTGCCGAGGGGCTCCTCCTCCGTGACGTACTCGATGTGGAGGCCCAGCGACGAGCCGTCGCCGAAGTACGGCTCGAAGACCTCGGCCAGGTAGCTCGTCGCGAGGACGATGTGGTCCACGCCCGCCGCTCTCGCCCGCGCCAGCTGGTGCGTGAGGAAGGGCACCCCCGCCGCCCTGACCATGGGCTTGGGCGTGTGCACCGTGAGCGGGCGCAGCCGGGTTCCCTTGCCGCCGACCAGGAGGATCGCTTCTGTCACCTTCGTCTCTGCTTCCTGCCGGGACCGGCCGAACTGTCTTTCGGCCGGCCAGTGTATGCAGACCGTGGTGCGGCAACTTCGATGGCCGTGCGGTGTCCCACGCGCAGTCCCCCCGACGGCTATGGAATGTGCCCCCCGCTGGACGTGTCCCCGTCCCGCCGGAGCCCGCCGCAGCCCGGCGGGGCCGCCGGGGGGGGGCGTCCCCGGCGGGCCCCGGGATCCGGGTGTCGGCGGTGTCGGCGGTGTCAGCGGCCCTGGTAGCCGGCCGCGGTCGTACGGGCCGAGCCGAGCTTGCCGTAGAGCTGCCGTCCTGGGCATTCCGTGGCGAAGCCGTCCCGGTGTCCGGAGATCACGTTCAGTCGTACGTTCTTACCTTTTCGGTAGAGATTGCCACCGCCGGACTTCAGGTATGTCTTTCCCCTCGGATCGGCGCCGAACAGGCCCAGCTTCCACGCCGTGAGGCGGGCGACGCCCTCGACCGCCGCGGCGGAGGGTTTGGTGGAGGTGAACGTGCCGAGGACGGCGATTCCCATGCTGTTGCTGTTGAAGCCGAGGGTGTGGGCGCCCAGGACCGGCTTCGCCACGCCCCCCGCGCGGCCCTCGTAGATGGTGCCGCACTTGTCGACGAGGAAGTTGTAGCCGATGTCCCGCCAGCCCATGCTCTTGACGTGGTAGCGGTAGATACCGCGGATGAGGGACGGGACCTGCGAGCACGTGTACGTGTTGCCCGAGGCCGTGTGGTGCACGAAGGCGGCCTTGACCTTCGTCGTGTACACGAACTTCTTCGCCCGCAGCTTCTCGTCGGCGCCCCAGCCGCGGCGCGTGACGATGCCGGGGCGGGGGCCGATGTACGGCTTCGCGCGCTGAGCCGCCGTCAGTCGGCCGGAGCGGAGGATGGGGAGTTCGCTCTCGGTGTCCGCGCGGTCGAGGGCGGGGATCTCGGTGGCGCCGAGGGGCGCGAGGGCCGCGTTGGCGGCGGAGGCCGCCACCGACTCGGCCGTCGTGCCGGCGGCCCGCTCCGCCGCCGCGTCCGCCGCCGCGCCCGTCACCGCGTCCGCCGCCGCGTCCGCAGGGGTGTCGGCCCGGCCGCGGAGGGGGCCCGCGGGGGCGTGGGCGGGGGCGGTGGTGCCGGGGTCGACGAGTTCCAGGCGCATTCCCGCGGGGAGTCCGAGGGGCGAGGACATGGTGCGGGAGCCGCCCGCGGTGTCCTCCGTGCGCCGCTCGGCGGCCGGGCTGACGCGGACCTCGACGCCGTCCGACTCCCCCACCCAGAGCGGGGCGGTGGCGCCGCGGACGCGGCCCGAGGCGCGTTCGGGCGTGTCGGGGTCGGCGCCGTGGTCGGCGTTGTGCGTCTCGACGTCCTGCCAGCCGGACCAGGTGCCGGTGCCCGCGGCGCGCGTACGGACCTGGACGCGGCCGTGCAGTTCGGCGTCCGGGTCGTCCCAGACGACGCCGAGGAGGGAGAAGGACCGTACGTCGCGGGGCGGCAGGCCCTGTTCGGCGCCGGCGGCACGGTCGCGGGCGAGGGGGGTCAGGGGCAGCGACTGGGTGCTGCCGGGGAGCGGGGCGGCGGGGCCGGCGGGCCGGGCCGCGGCGGGCGCCGCCTGCGCGGTCGACGCCGGACGCGCCGTCACCGCGGAGGCGGGGGGCGTCAGCGGGAGGGCCAGCGCGGCCGCACAGGTGACGCCGATCGGGGAAGCAAGCAGTCCACGCATGCCACCGATCCTGGACATAGCAATACATTTCTGTCCATCGGGGTCTTGACGGGGCGTCGGAGGGTGTTCGGCCGAACCGGTGGCCCGGCGGCGGGCGTTCGCCCCGGGGCTGCGCGTACGCTGACGCGGGTGAACGCCACTGACCGCACCCCCGCCGACCTGCTGCGTTCCGCGCTCGCCGCGGATCCCGCCCGCCCCCTGGTGACCTTCTACGACGACACCACGGGCGAACGGGTCGAATTGTCCGTGGCCACCTTCGCCAATTGGGTGGCCAAGACCGCCAACCTCCTCCAGGACGGGCTGTCCGCCGAACCCGGTGACCGCGTCGCGCTGCTGCTGCCCGCGCACTGGCAGACGGCGGTGTGGCTGGTGGCGTGTTCCTCGGTCGGGGTCGTCGCGGACGTGGCCGGGGACCCGGCCCGCGCGGACTTCGTCGTGGCCGGGCCCGGCCGGTTCGAGGCGGGGCTGGCGTGCCGGGGCGAACGGTACGCGCTGTCGCTCGCGCCGCTGGGCCGCCGGTTCGTCCCGGCACCGCCGGAGGGGTACGCCGACTACGCGGTGGACGTCCCGACCCACGGCGACCGTTTCGCGCCGTACGCGCCCGTCGACCCCGAGGCGCCCGCGCTGATCGTGGCCGGCGCGGAGTACACGGGCGCGGAGCTGGTGGAGCGCGCCCGCGCCGACGCGCCGGCGCTCGGCCTCACGGGCCCCGGCTCCCGCCTCCTGTCGGGCCTGCCGTACGACACCTGGGAGGGTCTCAGCGCCGGCCTGTACGCCCCCCTGGCCACCGGCGGGTCGGTCGTCCTGTGCCGGAACCTGGCCGAGGCGTCGGAGGAGACCCTGACCAGGCGGATCGACAGCGAACGGGTGACGGCCACGGCGCGGTAGCCGCGGCTCCCTCGCCGGCGGCCGCCCGCCCCGCCCGCCCCCGTCCCGTCACCCCTCCCGTCACCCGTTCGGCCTCTTCCCGACCGCGCCCCGCCTCCGCCCGCGGCATCGTCGTAGGGACTGCACGGCGTTTTCGTACGGTGAGCGGGAGGGGCGGGTGCCGGCGTGAGGGAGAGCGAGGACGCGGCAGGCCCCCTCGGGACGGGCGGCGGGGCGGGCGGCGGGGCGGAGCGGCCGGCCGGGACGGGGAGCGGGGCGTCCGCTCTCGGTGCGGGGCTCGCGCGGCGGCGCCGGCGGCGGTGGGCGGGGGCCGGGCTGGGGGCGGTGGCGCTGCTCGTGGCGGGTACCGGGGTGGCCGGGTGGGTGCTCTACGCCAAGCTCGACGGGAACATCACGCCGGACGAGGCGGCCGCGGCGGAGCTCGCGCGCTACGCGAAGGAGCGGCCGACCGCCCTGGTGAAGGACGCGCAGAACGTGCTGCTGATCGGCTCGGACTCGCGTGCGGGGGACGGCAACAGCGCGTACGGGCGGGACTCGGGGACCGAGCGGTCGGACACGACGATCCTGCTGCACCTGTCCGCCGGGCGGCGCAGCGCGACCGCCGTGTCGATACCCCGCGATCTCATGGTGGACGTGCCGGCCTGCCGGCGGCCGGACGGCTCCCGGTCGGCGCCGGTGTTCGCGATGTTCAACCACTCCTTCCAGACGGGCGGTTCGGCCTGCACGATCCGGACGGTCGAGAGGCTGACGGGTGTCCGGATCGACCATCACGTGGTCGTCGACTTCCACGGCTTCAAGAAGATGGTCGACGCCCTCGACGGCGTGGAGGTGTGCCTGAAGGAGCCGATCCGCGACGAGGCGGCCAAGCTGCGGCTGCCCGCGGGGCGGGTGACGCTCGACGGCGAGCAGGCCCTCGGCTACGTCCGCGCCCGCAAGTCCCTCGGCAACGGCAGCGACACCGACCGGATGGACCGGCAGCAGCGGTTCCTCGGCGCGCTCGTCGACAAGGCGCAGGGCAACGACGTCCTGCTGAACCCGGTGAAGCTGTACCCGGTGCTGGACGCCGCCACGTCCTCGCTCACCACCGACCCGGCCCTGGCGAGCCTGCGGGGCCTGTACGACCTCGTGCGCGGCCTGCGCGACATTCCCACCGAACAGGTGCGCTTCCTGACCGTGCCGCGGGAGTCGTACGTCCACGACGCCAATCGCGACCAGCTCGTGGAGCCCGCGGCGAAGAAGCTCTTCGAGCGGCTGAGGACGGACGCGCCCGTTTCCGTCACCGAGAGGAAAGCGCCGGGGAATTCCACCTCTTCGGAGTCGCCCGATCACGATGTGTACGCGTCACCGAGTCCCGCCGGACCGACTTTCCGGGGAAACACGGCCGGTGATCACACCTGCACGTGAGCCGCGTGCGCGGCCACGGGTAAAACGCTTCCCAAGCCGACCGGTCACGGCGAACTCCAGTTCAAGGAATTGGACCGTATTGCCCGGTTGTAGGGACGTGGAATTTGTCACCGCCGTCGCTGTACGCCGAACTTGGCGGATAGTGTGAGCGCTCCGGTGACCCGGCCTGAGGACCGTTCTGGGGTCGAGCACTGTGTGACCGAGACCCGAGCGCCTTAGAAGGGGGAAAGGCGCCGCGTGGCCCCGACGGAGGATTCGGACAACCGTGGACGCGCAAGGCCGTGGGCGGGCGGACAACATCGACCCCGCAGACCAGTGGGTGCTCAATCCGGACACCGGCGAATACGAACTGCGACTGGCCCCTTCCGCTCCGCAGTCGGCGGTGCCCGGGCCCCGCAGGCGCTCCGCCCGTGCGGCGGGCGGCGGACCGGGCTCCGGGCCCGCCTCCGGCAGCCGTACGAAGTCGGCGGAGGCTCCGGCGCGGGAGTCCTCGGAGGTTCCGGAGCCGCGCCGCCGGCGGAGCGCGCCGGAGGAGCCGTCACCGAGCAGGCGCGGGCGCCGGCCGGTGAAGAAGAAGGCGAAGACGAAGAAGGTCCTGCTGTGGACCGGCGGGGTCATGGCCTTCGTGCTGGTGGGCACCGCCGGTGCGGCCTACCTCTACCTCGAGCACCTCAACGACAACATCACCTCCGTCTCCGACGACGGCGCGAGCACCGGTGGTTTCAGCAAGGACAAGGCGATCAACATCCTGCTGATCGGCACCGACAAGCGCACCGGCGCGGGCAACGCCGGCTACGGCGACGCCGGCAGCCCGGGCCACGCCGACACGACGATCCTGCTGCACGTCTCCAAGGACCGGACGAACGCGACCGCGCTGAGCATCCCGCGCGACCTGATCGTGGACATCCCGGACTGCCCGACCGAGCAGGAGGACGGCAGCAGCAAGGTCATCGCGGGCACGCCGGGCGCCCGCTTCAACACGAGCCTCGGCCAGGGCGGCCGTACGCCCAGCTGCACCATGCGTACGGTGACGGAGCTGACCGGGGTCACGCCGGACAACTTCATGGTGGCCGACTTCAACGCGGTCAAGACGCTGACGACGGCGGTCGACGGGGTCGAGGTGTGCCTGGCCAAGGACATCGACGACCCGGACTCGCACCTGAAGCTGTCGGAGGGCACGCACACCATCCAGGGCGAGCAGGCGCTGGCGTTCCTGCGCACCCGGCACTCGGTGGGCTACGGCGGCGACCTGAGCCGGATCGCGATCCAGCAGCAGTTCCTCGGCTCGCTGATGCGCAAGCTGAAGTCGAACGACACGCTCACCAGCCCCACCAAGATGATCAAGCTGGCAGAGGCGGGCACGGAGGCGCTCACCGTCGACTCCCAGCTGGACAGCATCTCCAAGCTGAAGGACCTCGGCCTGGAGCTGGGCAAGCTCAACACCAAGAACCTGACCTTCACCACCGTGCCGGTCGTCGACAACCCGGCCGAGAAGGTCAAGGCCACGGTCGTCCTGAACCAGTCGACCGCGCCCACCGTCTTCCGGATGATCCAGGACGACGTGTCCTTCACCGAGGTGAAGCAGCAGGCGAAGGCGTCGAAGGACGCGGCGGCCGCGGCCGCGGCGGCCCGGCTCAAGGGCACTCAGTCCGCGGCCTCCGAGGTGCGGGTGCGGATCATGAACGGCGGCGCCAAGGGCGGCAGCGCACAGGCCACCCTCAGCTGGCTGCAGAACGAGCAGGGCGTGACGAAGTCCGAGAACGCGGGCAACGCGCCGGCGGAACTCAGCAGGACGACGCTCGAGTACGGGCCGGAACAGGCCGCCCAGGCGCGCAAGCTCGCCGCCGTCATGGGGCTGCCGGGGACCGCGCTGAAGCCGGGCGAGAGCGTCACCAACGCCCAGGGTCTGCCGACGATGACGCTGACGCTGGGCAAGGACTTCAAGGGCGCGGGCGTCTCGCTCACGGCCCCGACGACCGTGCCGGACACGGTCGACAAGTCCACGGCGGACAAGGTCCAGTGCGCCAAGTAGGTAACCCTGCGGGCCCGTCAAGCGTCTGACTTGACGCGGGACGGGCCCGTGTCATGTCAGGCGCACGGCGGGGAGGGGCAGGGCCAGTGGGGCGGAGCACTGTACGGGGGACGGTTCCCGGGAGCGGGGACACCACGTCCGCTGCGGCGGACGACGGGGACGGGACCGCGGCCGGGGACGGCGGCGCCCGGGACGCGGCCGGGGACGGAGGCGCGGGCGACAGCGCGGGCGGGCCCGGTGACGGCGGGCGCGGAGCCGGCGGCACCGGCCGCAGAGGGCGCGGACGGCGCGCGCTGCGCTGGTCGGCGACCGTGCTCACGCTGGTGATACTGGGCGGCGCGGGGGCCGGATACCTCTACTACGAGCATCTCAACGCCAACATCAAGAGCGACCGGCTGAACCTGGGCGACGCCAAGGACCGGGCGGCGGAGACCAAGGTCAACGAGGCCGGTCAGAAGGCGCTGAACATCCTGCTGATCGGTTCCGACGCGCGGGACACCGCGGAGAACCAGAAGCTCGGCGGGGCCAGGGAGACCTTCAACGGCACGCCTCTCGCCGACGTCCAGATGCTGCTGCACGTGTCCGCGGACCGCAGCAACATGTCGGTGGTGAGCATGCCGCGCGACACCCTGCTCGACATCCCCAGGTGCACCGACCCGGACACCGGCGAGGTGTACCGGGCGCTCACCCGGGAGATCACCAACTCCTCGCTGGGGCGCGGCGGTCCGGGGTGCACGGTGGCCACCTGGGAGAAGCTCACCGACATCCACATCGACCACTTCATGATGATCGACTTCGCCGGCGTGGTCTCGATGGCGGACGCGATCGGCGGCGTCCCGGTGTGCGTGGACGCCAACGTCCACTCGCACACCAGCACCGGCAAGGGCTCCGGCCTGAAACTGGCGGAGGGCACCCACGACATCAAGGGCGAGCAGGCCCTCCAGTGGCTGCGCACCCGTTACGGCTTCGAGGACGACACCGACCTGGCGCGCGCCAAGGCGCAGCACATGTACATGAACTCGATGGTCCGTCAGCTGCGCTCGGAGGCGAAGCTGACCAACCCCAACGGACTGCGCAAGCTCGCCGAGGCGGCCACGCGGGCGATCACCGTCGACGAGGGCCTGGACAGCATCAAGAAGATGTACGACCTGGCGACCGAGCTGCAGAAGGTGCCCACCGAGCGCATCACCATGACGACGATGCCCAACCGGTACGACACCGCGCAGCCCGGCCGGGTGGTGCCCACCGAGGACGCCGGGAAGCTGTTCCGCCTGGTGCGCGAGGACATCGCCCTGGACGGCAAGGACGCCGCGAAGGCCACCGCGAGCCCGTCGCCGTCCCCGTCGGTCACGGACGCCGCCGCCGCGGACGCCGAGATCGCCGTGCGGGTCCACAACGGCACGTACACCGACGCGTCGGGCGCGGCCCGCGGGCGGGCGGCCGCGGTGACGCAGCTGCTGGTCGGCAAGGGCTTCACCGGGGCCACGGCCGACACCTCGCCGGCCACCCCCGAGAAGACGACGGTGGTCCGCTACCCGAGCGCCGACCTCCAGGCCGACGCCCTGCGGGTGGCGAAGGTCCTCGGGATCCCGGCGGGCCAGGTGAAGCGGTCCACCGAGGTCTCCGGGGTCACCCTCCTCGTGGGCGCGGACTGGCGTTCGGGCACGGCGTACAAGGCGCCGGTGGAGGACGACAGGACGCCCACCTCGGCGGAGACGATGAACGCCGCCGACACCAGCCAGTGCATGCACGTGGACCCGGCCTACACCTGGTAGACCGGGCCCACCGGCCGCCGCGCGGTGCTCAGTTCGTGCTGAGGACCGCGGGGCGGCGGGAGGCGATGACCTTCTTCGCCAGCGACTTCGGGCTGGTCAGGAAGCCGAACCCCCACGACATGTGCATGGTGGCGAGGGCCACCGGGATCTGCAGGCGCGCCCTGAGCGGCAGCCCCTTGCCGGCCGGCAGCGAGCCGAGGGCGATCGCCGCCAGGTAGCCGCCGGGGACCAGGAAGCCGAGCGGGGTGAGGGCGGCGCCGACCACGGTCCCGGCCGCGATCGCGCACACCGCGGTCGGCGGGGCGAGGTAGCGCAGGTTGATGGAGCCCTGGTGGTAGCGGGCGACGACGTGCCGCCAACGGCCGTAGTCCTTGTACTGCTTGGCGAGCGCCCTGACGCTGGGCCGCGGGCGGTAGGACACCTTCAGCTCGGGCGAGAACCAGATCAGTCCGCCGGCCTCGCGGATGCGGAAGTTCAGCTCCCAGTCCTGGGCGCGGATGAACTCCTCGTTGTAGCCGCCCTGCCGCTCCAGCGCCTCGCGCCGGAAGACGCCGAGGTAGACGGTCTCGGCCGGGCCGGCCTGTCCCCCGGTGTGGAAGGCGGCGTTGCCGACCCCGATCTTCGAGGTCATCGCGGCGGCGACCGCGTGCTCCCAGTCGTTCTCGCCCTCGGCGTGCATGATGCCGCCGACGTTCTGCGCGCCGGTCTCCTCCAGGAGCCGTACGGCGGTGGCGATGTAGTTCGGCGAGAGCATGCCGTGCCCGTCGACGCGGACGACGACCGGATGGCGCGAGGCCTTGATCGCGGCGTTCAGGGCGGCGGGCGTACGGCCCGTCGGGTTCGGGACGGTGTGGACGCGCTTGTTCTGGTCGGACGCAGTGTCGGCGACGAGTTCGGCGGCGATCTCGTCCGTGCGGTCCGTGGACGGACCGAGGGCGATCACGACCTCCATCTCGCCTGCGTACTCCTGCGCGAGGATCGCTTGGACCGCTCCGCGCAGATGCCGCTCCTCGTTGAGGACGGGCATGATGACGGACACGGCGGGGAGCTGCACGTCGGACTTCGCGTTCATAGGAGCATCACGTTACCGCGAACGGGGGACACCGGTGCGCGCCGCCCGGTGCCTGTGACGGGCGGCGGACCGCGTCGGCCTACGGTGCTCACGGCCCCCTCGTACGCCTCGTACGGCCGTCGCCCGGAGGTGACCCGCTTGTCCCCCACCCCGCCCCGGACCCCCGCCTCCCGGCCGGCGCGTCGCCCGCGGCGCCGGGCGGACCGCCCCGCACCGGGGAAGCGTCCCCGCTGGGCCGTGCGGGCGACCATGACGCTCTCGGTCGTCGTGCTGGCCTCCGCCGGGATCGGGCACTTCCTGGTCAGCGGCCTCGACTCCGGGATCGCCCGCGTCGATCCCTTCAAGGACATGAAGAACCGCCCGCGCGCCGGCCACGGCATGAACGTGCTGATGGTCGGCACCGACGGCCGCGACCGGATCACCGAGGCCGAGCGGCAGCGGTACCGGCTCGGCGGCGCGCCCTGCCACTGCACCGACACGCTGATGATCGTGCACATCTCGGAAGACCGGGACCGGGCGAGCGTGGTCAGCCTGCCGCGCGACTCCTACGCCGAGACGCCGCCGCACACTGACCGGACCACCGGCGAGGAGCACCACGGCCACCCGATCAAGATCAACGCGGCGTACGCGGAGGGCGGACCGCAGCTGACCGTGCGGACCGTCGAGCACATGACCCGCGTGAAGATCGACCACTACCTGGAGGTCGACTTCACCAGCTTCATGAGGACCGTCGACGTCCTGGGCGGCGTGCGGATCTGCACGGACCGGCGGCTGACCGACCCCTACACCGGCCTCGACCTCGCGCCCGGCAACCACACCCTGCGCGGCGGGGAGGCCCTCCGGTACGTCCGCTCCCGGCACTCCGACGCCTCCTCCGACCTCGGCCGGATGAAACGCCAGCAGCAGTTCCTGGCGGGGCTGGTGGACCGGGCGACCTCCTCCGGGATCCTGCTGAACCCGCTGAAGTTCCGCGACGTGACGCGGGCGGTGCTGGGCTCGGTGCGGGCCGACCGCGGCTTCGGCACGGACGAGCTGCTGGACCTCGGGCGGGCGATGCGCACCTTCTCCCCCTCCTCCTCGGAGTTCGCGACCGTCCCCATCGGGCGGATGGGGTACGCCGTGAAGGGCATCGGCTCGACCGTGAAGTGGGACCCGGTCCGCGCCGAGCGCCTCTTCCGGGCCCTGCGCGACGACAAGCCCCTCGCCACGACGCCGCGTCCGCGCGCGCGGACGCGGGCCGTGCCCGTGGAGGTGGCCCCGCAGCGGATCCGCGTCCGGGTGGAGAACGGCACCCGCACGCCCGGCCTGGCCAAGCGGGTCGACGCGGCCCTGCGCGTCACCGGCTTCCGTACGACCGGACGGCCGGCCACGGCCCGCGACACCTCGGTGCGCCGCACGGTCGTCTCCTACGACCCCCGCTGGGACCGCTCCGCGAGGTCCCTGGCCGCCGCCCTGCCCGGCAGCGTGCTGCGCCCGGTCCCGGGCCTCGGCCCCGTCCTGAAGGTCACCGCCGGCACGGAGGCCCACAGCGTCCGCGAGGTCGGGACGGCCGTCCCGGACCGGACCGGGTCCGCGGTGGTCCGCGGCGACGAGGTGGGCTGCTCCTGAGGGGCCGGCTCCGCGGGGCCGAGGGGGGCGCCGGGGTGTGCGGGCCGCCACCGGCCGGGCGGGCCGGGGCTCCTCGGGCGTCCTCGGGCGTCCTCGGGCGTCCTCGGGCATCCGAGCCGTCCCGGTCGCCTCAGTCGCGCCTCAGCCGCATCGAGCGCCTCAGCCGCATCATTCGCCTCGGTCGTCTCGGTCGTCTCGGTCGTCTCAGTCGTCGAAGCCCTCTGCCGCCCGGCGCTCGCGGAGTTCCATGATGGCCCGGCGGCGGGACAGGCGGTGGGTGCGGCGGATCTGGGCCTCCTGGTAGCGGCGGCGGTCGCGGTCGGTCTCGGGCAGGACCGGGGGGACGGGGCGGGGCCTGCCGTCGGCGTCGACGGCGGCGAAGACGAGGTAGGCGGAGCCGACCTGGGTGGGCGGCGTGGACTCGTTCCAGCGTTCGGCCAGGACCCGGACGCCGACCTCCATGGAGGTCCGGCCGGTCCAGTTGACCTGGGCCTTCACATGGACGAGGTCTCCCACGCGGACCGGCTCGAGGAACGCCATCTCGTCCATGGACGCGGTGACGGCGGGTCCGCCGGAGTGCCGGCCGGCCACCGCGCCCGCCGCGTCGTCGACGAGCTTCATGATCACGCCACCGTGCACCGTGCCCAGGAGGTTGGTGTCGTGGTGGCTCATGATGTGGCTGAGCGTGGTGCGCGACGCGGACGTGGGCTTGCCCGGGATGCCCTCGGTGTCCGAGGCGCCCGAGGTGTCCGAGTGCACGGGGGTGACCTGGTCTGTCATGTCCTCCACCTTATGCCGAGGCGGACAAGCCGGGACTTTGTGTCAGGTTGGCAACAGCGGGGCGCTGATTCTCCGACGCCCCTGTGAGGCACACAGGGCTTCCCGGCACACTGGGGCCCATGAATGACTGGCCCGAGGGATGGTCCGACAACAACCGCGGCTCCGGGTACGGACGTGGCGGCGCGAGCGCACGGCCCGAGAGCGCGCGCGTGATGCGACAGGTCCGCCGCGGTCCGGCCGCCCCGCCGCAGGGCGCCGGTGTCCCGCAGCAGCCGTCGTACGTCGACGGCCAGGGATACGGCGACGGCGGCGGCGACTACACCAACGCCCGCAACACCGGGTACGACAGCGGTTACAGCACGGGCCAGGTCTACGGCGGCGGCGGATCCGACGGGCCGGGCGGCACCGGCGCCGCGCGCCCCGCGCCCGACTGGCGCCGCCGGATCAAGTGGACCGCGATCAGCGTCGCGACCGTGCTGGTCGTGACGACCGTCGGGACGTACTTCTGGGCCGACTCCAAGCTGAACCGCGAGGTCGACCTGTCGAAGGTCATCGAGCGGCCCGAGGGCGGCGAGGGCACCAACTTCCTCATCGTCGGCTCCGACAGCCGTGAGGGCATGTCCGCCGAGGAGAAGAAGGCGCTGCACACCGGCTCCGCCGAGGGCAAGCGCACCGACTCGATGATGATCCTGCACACCGGGTCCAACGGCGACACCCTGATCTCGCTGCCCCGCGACTCCGACGTGGAGATCCCGTCGTTCGTCGGCTCGGAGTCCGGCAAGCGCTACGCGGGCACGGGCCGGCACACCAAGCTGAACGCGGCGTACGCGATGGACGGCCCGGAGCTGCTCGTCCGCACGATCGAGTTCAACACCGGGCTGCACATCGACCACTACGTGGAGATCGGCTTCGCGGGCTTCGCGAACATCGTGGACGCGGTCGGCGGCGTCGAGATCGACATCCCGCAGGACATCAAGGACACCAAGTCCGGCGCGGACCTCAAGAAGGGCAAGCAGACCCTGGACGGCGAGGAGTCCCTCGCCTTCGTCCGCACCCGGTACGCGCTCGCCGGTTCCGACCTGGACCGCACGAAGAACCAGCAGAAGTTCCTCGCGGCCCTCGCGAACCAGGTGGCCACGCCCGGCACGGTCCTCAACCCGTTCAAGCTGTACCCGACCATGAGCGCCGGCCTGGACACCCTGATCGTCGACAAGGACATGGGCCTGTACGACCTGGGGTCGATGTTCTTCGCGATGAAGGGCGTCAACGGCGGCGATGGCACGTCGATGAACATGCCGATCTCGGGGTCCACCGGCGGCAACCTCGTCTGGGACAAGGCGAAGGTGAAGCAGCTGGTGAGCCAGCTGAAGAACGACGAGAAGGTCACGGTGTCGGGTGGCTGACCGGTCCACCGCCGTACGGCCCTTCGACGCGGTCCTGTGCGACGTCGACAACGTGATCCGGACCTTCGACTCCGCCCACCTGGAGGCGCTGGAACGGATCGCGGGGATCGCGGAGGGCACCACCAAGAAGGTGGCGTTCTCGCCCGAGGTCGACGGACCGCTGCTGCTGGGGCGGATCACCGAGCAGGAGTGGGTGGCGTCCATCGCGGCCGGGCTGGCCGGGCTGGTGGACGAGGAGACGGGCTGGGCGCTGGGCACCGCCCTGCTGGAGTCGCCCTTCCGGGCCGACGTGACGGTGCTGGAGCTGCTGCGCCGGGCGCGGGTGCGGGTGCCGCTGGTCCTCGTCACCAACGCCACGCTCGGGCTGGAGCGCGACCTGGAGGCCATGGGCCTCACCGAGCTGGCCGACGAGGTCGTCAGCAGCGCCCGCGTCGGCCTCGCCAAGCCCGACCGCCGCATCCTCGAACTGGGCGCGGCACGGGCGGGCGTACGCCCCGAGCGCTGCCTGTTCGTCGACGACACCGAGGAGAACGTCGAGGCGGCCGCCGCCCTCGGCATGACGGCCGTCCACTTCCGGGCGGCGGCCGACCTGGAGAGGGCGCTGGAGCCGCTGTTCGCCTGAGGCGCTTTCGAGAGTCCCGTCCGCCCGGCTCCCGGGCGGTGCGCGTACGGCTGTCGCCCCGCCCGGGGGACGGGCGGGGGCGACAGCCGTACGGCGGGAGGGCGTTACGGCAGGTTGCGCGCCATCACGATCCGCTGGACTTGATTCGTGCCTTCATAAATCTGGGTGATCTTGGCGTCGCGCATCATGCGCTCGACCGGGTAGTCGCGGGTGTAGCCGTAGCCGCCGAGGAGCTGGACGGCGTCGGTGGTGACCTCCATCGCGACGTCGGAGGCGAAGCACTTGGCGGCGGCGCCCTGGAAGGTCAGGTCGGCGTCCAAGCGCTCGGACTTCGCGGCCGCGGCGTAGGTGAGCTGGCGGGCGGCCTCGATCTTCATGGCCATGTCGGCGAGCATGAACTGGATGCCCTGGAAGTCGGCGATGGCCTTGCCGAACTGCTTGCGCTCCTGGACGTAGCCCTTGGCGTAGTCGAAGGCGCCCTGGGCGACGCCGAGGGCCTGGGCGGCGATGGTGATGCGGGTGTGGTCGAGGGTCTTCATCGCGGTGGCGAAGCCGGTGCCCTCCTCGCCGATCATGCGGTCGGCGGGGATGCGGACGTTGTCGAAGTAGACCTCGCGGGTCGGGGAGCCCTTGATGCCGAGCTTCTTCTCCGGGGCGCCGAAGGAGACGCCCGGGTCGGACTTCTCCACGACGAACGCCGAGATGCCCCGGGAGCGCTGGGCGGGGTCGGTGACGGCCATCACCGTGTAGTACTCCGAGACGCCCGCGTTGGTGATCCAGCGCTTGACGCCGTTGAGGATCCAGTGGTCGCCGTCGCGCACGGCGCGGGTCTTCATGCCGGCCGCGTCCGAGCCGGCGTCGGGCTCGGAGAGGCAGTACGAGAACATCGCGTCGCCCTTGGCCAGTGGTGCCAGGTACTTCTTCTTCAGGTCCTCGGAGCCCGACAGGATGACCGGGAGCGAGCCGAGCTTGTTCACGGCCGGGATCAGCGAGGAGGACACGCAGGCGCGGGCCACCTCCTCGATCACGATGACCGTGGCGAGCGCGTCGGCGCCGGCGCCGCCGTACTCCTCGGGCACGTGCACCGCGTGCAGGTCGCTGGCGACCAGCGCGTCGAGGGCCTCCTGGGGGAAGCGGGCCTCCTCGTCGACCGCCGCGGCGTACGGCGCGATCTTCGCCTCGGCCAGCGAACGGATGGCGTCCCGGAGCATGTCGTGCTCCTCGGACGGGCGGTACAGGTCGAAGTCAGCCGATCCGGCCAAGGTCTCTCACGCTCCAAGAACGCTGGGGGTGATCTCGCTAATTACCGTTAAGTAACTCAAATTTTAGAGGTCCGCCCACGCCAGTGATACGTGAGCTTGGCGACAGGGTTCCCGCACCGGTGAACTGCCCGGTGAGGGGCGCCCGTACGCCCCGACTATGCTCGTGGCGCGCATCCGGCCCCGCCCGACCCAGCCCAGGAGCACCCATGGCCCTCAGGATCACCGTGATCGGCACCGGTTATCTCGGTGCCACGCACGCCGCGGCCATGGCCGAGCTGGGCTTCGAGGTGCTGGCGCTCGACGTCGTGCGCGAGAAGATCGAGATGCTGGAGCGGGGCGAGACCCCGATGTACGAGCCGGGCCTGGAGGAGCTGCTGCGGCGGCACGTCGCCGGCTTCGAGGGCTCCAGCGGGCGGCTGCGCTTCACCCAGGACTGGGCGGAGGTCGGCGCGTTCGGCGACGTCCACTTCGTGTGCGTGAACACCCCGCAGAAGCACGGCGAGTACGCCTGTGACATGTCGTACGTCGAGTCCGCGATCGCCTCGCTCGCCCCGCACCTGGAGCGGCCCGCGCTGGTGGTGGGCAAGTCGACCGTGCCGGTGGGCTCCGCGGACCGGCTGGCCCGCACGATCGCGGAGCTGGCGCCGGCCGGCGAGGACGCGGAGCTGGCGTGGAACCCGGAGTTCCTGCGGGAGGGCTTCGCCGTGCAGGACACCCTGCACCCGGACCGGATCGTGGTCGGGGTGCGCAGCGAGCGTGCCGAGCGGACGCTGCGGGAGGTGTACGCGGGACCGGTCGGGGAGGGCTCGCCGTTCGTCGTCACGGACTTCCCGACGGCCGAGCTGGTGAAGACCTCCGCGAACTCCTTCCTCGCCACCAAGATCTCCTTCATCAACGCGATGGCGGAGGTCTGCGAGGCGGCCGGCGGTGACGTGGCCAAGCTGGCGGAGGCCATCGGGTACGACGACCGGATCGGCAGCAAGTTCCTGCGGGCCGGCATCGGCTTCGGCGGCGGCTGTCTGCCGAAGGACATCCGGGCGTTCATGGCCCGCGCGGGCGAGCTGGGCGCCGACCAGGCGCTGACCTTCCTGCGCGAGATCGACTCGATCAACATGCGCCAGCGCGGGCAGATGGTGGAGCTGGCCCGGCAGTCGCTGGGCGGGGGGCCGTTCCTCGGCAGGCGGGTCGCCGTGCTCGGCGCCACCTTCAAGCCGGACTCCGACGACGTGCGGGACTCGCCGGCGCTGAACGTCGCCGGGCAGATCCACCTGCAGGGCGGCCAGGTGACCGTCTACGACCCCAAGGGCATGGACAACGCCCGCCGCGTCTTCCCGACGCTCGGTTACGCCGACTCGGCCCTGGAGGCCGTCCGGGGCGCCGACGTCGTCCTGCACCTGACCGAGTGGCGGGAGTTCCGGGAGCTGGACCCGGCGGCGCTCGGCGAGGTCGCGGCGGCGCGGCTGATCCTGGACGGGCGCAACGCGCTCGACCCGGTGCTGTGGCGCAAGGCCGGCTGGACGTACCGGGCGATGGGCCGCCCGACCGCCTGACACGGGGGCGCCCGCGGCAGGGGCGCCCGGCACGCGGGGGACGCCGGTTCGGCCGAGGCTCAGTCGGCCGAACCGGCGTCCGTCTGCATTGTGCCGCACGGACGCGGTGCGTGACGGGTGAACCCCCCGTGCGTCGGGCCGCGGTGCGTGACGGGTGAACCCCCCGTGCGTCGGGCCGCGGTGCGTTAGGGCCGCGGCCCGTCCGGGCACCCGTCCGCCCCGGCATCCGCCGCACACCGACCGAGGAGACCCCATGGCATCCGCCGTACGTCTGCGTTCCGTCGTGCTCGACTGCCCCGACCCGCGCGCCCTCGCCGGGTTCTACGCCGCTCTGCTCGGCGGCACCCCGGAGGCGGAGGAGGGGGACGAGGACTGGTACGTGCTCCGGGTTCCCGGCGGGCCCCGGCTGGCCTTCCAGCGGGCGGAGGGGCTGACCCCGCCCGAGTGGCCGCGCGCCGACCGCAACGCCCAGCAGTTCCACCTCGACCTCGACGCCGGCGCCACCTGGGAGGAGGTGGACGCGGCCCACGCGCGCGTGCTGGAGCTGGGCGCGCGGCCGCTGGACCTGGAGGACCGGGAGGAGAAGGACTTCCAGGTGTACGCCGACCCGGCGGGGCACCCGTTCTGCCTGTGCCGCATCGGGCGCGCCTCGTCGTGAGCGCCGGCCCGCGCGGGTGAGCGGGTACGTCCTCAGGACGACGGGCCCCGGCCGTCCAGGTCCGTGATCGTCGCCGTGGACGGCTCCCTGCGGTGCTGTGCCGTGCGGGCGGCGGCGTCCGCGGCGCGCAGGACGCGCTGAGCGTTCCCCCAGGTCAGCCGGGCGATGTCGGACTCCGGCCAGCCGCGGTGGAGGAGTTCGGCGATCAGGTGCGGGTAGCCGGCGACGTCGGCGAGGTCCTGGGGGTGGGCGGCGCCGGAGTCGTGGGTGCCGGACAGGCCGACGCAGTCGGGTCCGGCGACCTCGCGGACGTGGTCGAGGTGGTCGGCGACGTCGGCGAGGGTGGGTCCGGTCTGTTCGGCGGCCAGCGGCACCATGCACAGGCCGCCGGCCGCGCCGAGGGCGGCGAGGAGGTCGTCGGGCAGGTTGTCGGGGTGCGGGCGCAGGGCGCGGGCGGCGGAGCGGGTGCACAGGGACGGGGCCCTGGAGAGGGCGAGGGTCCGGGTGATCGTGGCGTCGGAGGCGCCGGCCAGGTCGGCGAGCACCCCGAGCCGGTTCATCTCGCGCACGACCTCCTCGCCGAACCGGGTGAGTCCCGCCTCGCTCGCCCAGGAGGTGCCCGCGAGGGTGAGGACGCGCAGGCCGAGGGAGTGCAGGACGCGCAGGACGCCGAGGGAGTCCTCGAGGGCCGCGGCGGGGGCCGGGCCGAGGACGACGGCGACGCGGCCCCAGTTGCGGGCGTCGATGATCTGGCCGGCGCCGAGCGCGGGACGCAGGCCCTGGGGGTATGCGCGGATCACCGACCGGGCGAGGTCGATCTGTTCCAGGGTGGCGGCGGCGGGCCGGCCTGCGGGGCCCGACGGCGGCCGCAGCGACCAGAAGAGGGCGCCGACGTGGCCCTCGCGCAGCCGGGGCAGGTCGGTGCCGACGGCGCTCTCCCCCAGCTCGAGGTCGTGGAACGGCAGTCGGCGCAGGGCACGGGGCAGGGCGTTGTGGCCGTCGACGACGGGATGGGCGGCGAGGAGGGCGCGGGCCCGGTCGAGGGGCCCGGCCTCCGGGCCGGCCGGCGCGGCGCGTCCCGCGGCGTCGGGGGTGCCCGCGATCGGGGGGAACGGTTCCGGCAGTTCGCCGACCTCCGGCATGGTGTGCAGTTCGTGCTGGAGGTCGGCCATGACGGTCTCCGTACGTCGCTCGGCAGTACGGTCACCGTCGCACGGCGGGCGGGCCGCTTCCTGGTGGAAGGCGCGTTCGGGGTACGCCCCGCCGCGCCCGCCGGACCACCGCGCGGGGGTCCCGCGGGGCACCGGCCGGGTGGGCCTCGCGTGGGGTCGCCGGGCTCAGTAGTGGTAGCGCGCCTTGAGGATCTTCACTTCCTTCTCGTCGGCCCGGTACACGAGGCGGTGCTCGTCGTCGATCCTGCGGGACCAGTAGCCGGAGAGGTCGCCCTTGAAGGGCTCGGGCTTGCCGATGCCGGTGAAGGGGTCCCTCTGGACCTCCCCGATCAGGCGGGCGATCCTACGGGCCGTCCTGCGGTCCGAACCGAGCCAGAAGAGGAAGTCCTCCCAGGCGTCCGGGTCGAAGTGGACGCTCCTCACTCGTCCCCCGCCAGCTCCCGCAGTTCCTCGACGGTCCTGGCGACGGCCGACGCTCCCGCCCTGTCCCGGGCGACGGCTTCCATCAGGCGTCGCGCGTTCGCCGGTGACCGGAGAAGGTAGATCGTCTCCTGCCACGCCTCGTAGTCGTCCGCCGACATGATCACCGCGTCGCCGTTCCTCGAGCTGATGCGGACCGGCGTGTGGTCGTCGTTGACCCGCTTGATGAGGGGGAACAGGTCCCGGCGGGCTTCGCTGGCGCTTATGGTCATGGACGGCCGCCCCTTCCGAATGCGGTACCGGAAAACCGTACCGCACTTGTACGATGTTTCGGTACCGCTCCCGGTCGGCCTCAGCCGTCGAGCGACTCGATCGTCGCGTGGGACGGCGCCCGGGTGGCCCTCAGGTCGCGGGCCACGTCCTCCGCGGCGCCCAGCACCCGCACCGCGTTTTGCCAGGTCAGCTTGGCGAGGTCGGACGTCGACCAGCCGCGCTCCAGCAGTTCGGCGAGGAGCCTCGGGTAGCCGGAGACGTCGCCGAGGCCCTCGGGGGTGAAGGCGGTGCCGTCGTAGTCGCCGCCGATGCCGAGGTGGTCGACGCCCGCGACCTCGCGCATGTGGTCGAGGTGGTCGGCGACCGTCGCCACGGTGGCGACCGGGCGGGGGTTCGCCGTCTCGAAGGCACGGTGGACCGCCATCGCCTCGGCGGTGGTGTCGAGGTGGTGGAAGCCGTGCGCGCGCATGTTGTCGTCCGCGGCGGCCGTCCAGTCCACGGCCGCCTGGAGCACGAACTTCGGCACGAACGTCACCATGGCGACGCCGCCGTTGGCGGGCAGCCGCTCCAGCACGTCGTCGGGGATGTTGCGCGGGTGGTCGCACACCGCCCGCGCGGAGGAGTGCGAGAAGATCACCGGCGCGGCGGAGACGTCGAGCGCGTCCCGCATCGTCGTCGCCGCCACGTGCGAGAGGTCGACGAGCATGCCCTCGCGGTTCATCTCCCGGACGACCTCGCGGCCGAACGCCGTCAGCCCGCCGGCCTTCGGCACGTCGGTCGCGGAGTCCGCCCAGTCCACGTTGTCGTTGTGGGTGAGCGTCATGTACCGCACGCCGAGCGCGTACAGGCCGCGCAGGGTGCCCAGCGAGTTGGCTATGGAGTGGCCGCCCTCGGCGCCCATGAGCGAGGCGATACGGCCCTCCGCGCGCGCCGCCTCCATGTCGGCGGCGGTCAGGGCGGCCCGGAGCGCGTCGGGGTGGCGGTCGATGAGCTGCCGCACGCAGTCGATCTGCTCCAGCGTCGCCGGGACCGCGCCCGGCAGGTCCGAGCGGACGTACACCGACCAGTACTGCGCGCCGACGCCGCCCGCGCGCAGGCGGGGGATGTCGGTGTGCAGGTGGGCGTGCTGGTCGGTGGCGATGTCCCGGGCGTCGAGGTCGTAGCGGACCTGTTCGCGCAGCGCCCACGGCAAGTCGTTGTGGCCGTCGACGACCGGGTGTTCGCGCAGCAGTTCCCGGGCCTGGTCCAGGAAGGTCATCGTCGTCACTTCCCGAAGCCGAAGCCGCCGTGTGCCCCGCCCTCGACCTTGGCGCGCAGGCGCTTGCCCTTCTCGGTGGCCTGGTCGTTGAGGTCCTGCTGGAAGTCGCGCATCCGTGCGAGGAGGTCCTCGTCGTGCGTGGCGAGGATGCGGGCGGCGAGCAGACCGGCGTTGCGGGCGCCGCCGACCGAGACGGTCGCGACGGGGACGCCGGCCGGCATCTGCACGATCGACAGCAGGCTGTCCATGCCGTCGAGGTACTTCAGCGGCACGGGCACGCCGATGACGGGCAGCGGGGTGACGGAGGCGAGCATGCCGGGCAGGTGGGCGGCGCCGCCCGCGCCGGCGACGATCACCTTGAGCCCGCGGTCGGCGGCCCGCTCCCCGTAGGCGACCATCTCGCGCGGCATGCGGTGCGCGGAGACGACGTCGACCTCGTAGTCGATCTCGAACTCGTCGAGGGCCTTGGCCGCCGCCTCCATGACGGGCCAGTCGGAGTCCGACCCCATGACGATGCCTACGACAGGACTCATTCGGTGATCGTGCCTCTCAGGTAGCCGGCAGCGTGACGGGCGCGTTCCAGCACGTCGTCGAGGTCGTCGCCGTAGGTGTTGACGTGACCGACCTTGCGGCCGGGCTTCACGTCCTTTCCGTACATGTGGATCTTCAGCTGGGGGTCGCGGGCCATGCAGTGCAGGTACGCGGAGTACATGTCCGGGTAGTCGCCACCGAGGACGTTGACCATGACCGTCCACTTCGCGCGCGGGCGCGGGTCGCCGAGCGGGAGGTCGAGGACCGCGCGGACGTGGTTGGCGAACTGCGACGTGATCGCGCCGTCCATGCTCCAGTGGCCCGAGTTGTGCGGGCGCATCGCCAGTTCGTTGACGAGGATGCGGCCGTCGCGGGTCTGGAACAGCTCGACGGCGAGGTGGCCGACGACGCCGAGTTCCTTGGCGATGGTCAGGGCCATCTCCTCGGCCGCGAGGGCCAGGGTCTCGTCGAGGGCGGGAGCGGGGGCGATCACGGTGTCGCAGACGCCGTCGACCTGGCGCGACTCGACGACCGGGTAGGCGACCGCCTGGCCGTGCGGGGAGCGCACGACGTTCGCGGCCAGCTCGCGGACGTAGTCGACCTTCTCCTCGGCGAGGACGGGGACGCCCGCGCGGAAGGGCTCCTCGGCCTCCTCTGCGGAGTCCACGACCCACACGCCCTTGCCGTCGTAGCCGCCGCGGACGGTCTTGAGGACGACGGGGAAGCCCTCCCCCTCCGCCGCGAACGCGGCCACGTCGGCCGGGTCGGCCACGATGCGGTGCCGTGGGCAGGGGATGCCGATCGCGTCGAGCTTCGCGCGCATCACGCCCTTGTCCTGGGCGTGCACGAGCGCCTCGGGGCCCGGGCGGACGGGGATGCCGTCCGCCTCCAGGGCCCGGAGGTGCTCGGTGGGGACGTGCTCGTGATCGAAGGTGATCACGTCACAGCCCCGCGCGAACTCGCGCAGCGTGTCCAGGTCGCGATAGTCGCCGACGACGACGTCGCTGACCACCTGGGCCGCGGAATCCTGAGGAGTGTCACTGAGGAGCTTGAACCTGATGCCCAACGGGATGCCCGCCTCGTGTGTCATACGAGCGAGCTGGCCACCGCCGACCATGCCGACTACCGGGAACGTCACGCCCCTAGGGTATCGGCCACGCCGCACCGGCTGGTTCCGCGCCTCCCACCGGGCCCTTTCCGGCCCGGCACCGGCGGTTTCCCGGCGTCCCGGCGGCCCGTTCCGCGGCGGTGGGGCGGCGGTGGGGCGGCGGCACGGGAAACCCGCGAGAGGGATGGTTAGCATGGTTTGGTTGACGAAACCGACACCCGGACGGGGGCCTGCACGACCATGGCACATGGTTCCTCGGGGGAAGGACGGCTGCGGAGACTCACCCGCGAGCTGGCCAAGTTCGGCGCGGTGGGCGGGGCGGGCCTGCTGGTCAACCTCGGCGTCTTCAACTTCGTGCGGCACGTCACCGACCTCCCCGTGGTGCGCGCGAGCGTCATCGCCACGGTGGTCGCCATCGCCTTCAACTACGTCGGGTTCCGGTACTTCGCCTACCGGGACCGGGACAAGGGCGGGCGCACGAGGGAGATGTCGCTGTTCCTGCTGTTCAGCGCGGTGGGGCTGGTCATCGAGAACGGGCTGCTGTTCCTGGCGACGTACGGCTTCGGGTGGGACAGCCCGTTGCAGAGCAACGTGTTCAAGTTCCTCGGCATCGGGATCGCCACGCTGTTCCGGTTCTGGTCGTACCGGACGTGGGTGTTCAAGGCGCTGCCGGGACACGGGACCGTGGTGGGGAAGTCGCGGGTGACGGCGGCCGGGACCACGACGGAGCAGCGGGTGGGCTGAGGGGCCCGGGGCCGCGGCCCGGCCGGGCCTGCCGGCCGACCGGCTGGCTGGCTGGCCGGGCCGGGCCGGTCACCTCACCGTGGGTTCCGTGTCCTGCGGCGGCTTCTTCTCCGGCGCCGTCCGTGACAGGAACAGGCCGAAGACCGGCGGCTTGGTCTGGAGCATCTCCAGGCGTCCGCCGTCGGCCTCGGCGAGGTCCCGGGCCACCGCGAGGCCGATTCCCGTGGAGTTGCGGCCGCTGATGGTGCGCTCGAAGATGCGGGCGCCGAGGTCCGCGGGGACGCCGGGGCCCTCGTCGGTGACCTCGATGACCGCCTGGTTGCCGGTGACCCGCGTGCGCAGGGCGACCGTGCCGCCGCCGTGCATGAGCGAGTTCTCGATGAGGGCCGCCAGCACCTGGGCCACCGCGCCCGGGGTGCCCACCGCCTCGAGGTGCCGCTTGCCGGAGCTGACGATCGCGCGGCCCACCCCGCGGTAGGCCGGGCGCCACTCGGCGAGCTGCTGCTGGATGACCTCGTCGAGGTCGAAGGTGACGGCGGAGCCGGTGCGGGGGTCGCGGGAGTTCGTCAGCAGGCGCTGCACGACGTCGGTGAGGCGTTCCACCTGGGTCAGCGCGATCGTGGCCTCCTCCTTCACCGTGTCCGGGTCGTCGGTGAGGGTGATCTCCTCCAGGCGCATGGACAGGGCGGTGAGCGGGGTGCGCAGCTGGTGGGAGGCGTCGGCGGCGAGCCGGCGTTCCGCCGTCAGCATGCGGGCGATGCGCTCGGCGGAGGAGTCGAGCACGTCGGCGACCCGGTCCAGCTCGGGGACGCCGTAGCGCTTGTGGCGGGGCCGGGGGTCGCCGGAGCCGAGGCGCTCGGCGGTCTCGGCGAGGTCGGTGAGCGGGGAGGCGAGCCGGTTGGCCTGGCGGATGGCCAGGAGGACCGCGGCGACCACCGCGAGCAGCGCCACCAGGCCGATGATCAGCAGGGTGCGGCCGACCTCGCGGGTCACGGAGGAGCGGGGCTCCTCGACGACGACGGTCTCCCCCTCCTCCCCGCGGGCCTCGCCCCGGATGACGTCGCCCTCGGGGCGGCTGCCGACCGCGATGACCGGCCTGCCGGGCATCCGGACCACCGCGTACCGCTCGTGGGTGAGCTGGCTGCGCAGCACCTCGGCGTCCACGGTCGCGGCGCCGGCGAGGCGGCTGTCCACGATGCTGGCCAGGCGGGCCGCCTCCAGCTCGACGCGTTCCTGCGCGCTGTTGCTGATCGTGCGCGTCTCGACGAGGACGAGGGAGACCCCGAACACGGCGATCACGACGAGCACGACGGCCAGCGTGGACTGGATCAGACGGCGACGCACAGGGCCCTCCGGACGGTGGCTTCACGGGACGGGTGGGGACGGCTCGCCCGGGGTGGGGCCGCGTCCGCCACGCGGTTGCGCCGCGGGGTGCGGCCGTCGGCGGGACGGCGGTGCTGGGCGCGGCCGTCGGCGGGACGGGGTGCTGGTGCGGCCGTCGGCGGAGCGGGGCGGCGGTGCTGGGCGCGGCGGTGGGGCGGGGTGCGGCGGCCCCGGCGGCGGTGCCCCGTGGCTGCCGACGGCCGGCGACCCCTCGCCGCCTCCGTCCCGGCCGACCGGGCCGCGGCCGGTCGCGCCCTTCACCGGCCGGTCGGCCGCCGGTCGGCCGCTCACCGGCTCTTCGGCCTTCGGCCGGCTCCTCCCGGAGCGCCCGGCTCTTCCGGGAGTGCTAGCTCTTCTCGAAGCGGAATCCCACGCCCCGCACCGTGGCGATGTAGCGGGGGTTCGCCGCGTCGTCCCCCAGCTTCTTCCGCAGCCACGAGATGTGCATGTCGAGGGTCTTGGTCGAGGACCACCAGGTGGTGTCCCAGACCTCCCGCATCAGCTGGTCGCGGGTGACCACCCGGCCGGCGTCGCGCACGAGGACCCGCAGGAGGTCGAACTCCTTCGCGGTGAGCTGGAGTTCCTCCTCGCCCATCCAGGCGCGGTGCGACTCGACGTCGATGCGGACCCCGTGCGTGGCGGGCGGCTGCTGGGGTTCGGCGGAGCCGCGCCGGAGCAGGGCCCGGACGCGGGCGAGGAGTTCGGCGAGCCGGAAGGGCTTGGTGACGTAGTCGTCGGCGCCCGCGTCCAGTCCGACGACGGTGTCGACCTCGTCGGCGCGCGCGGTGAGGATCAGGATGGGGATGGCGTGGCCGTCGGCGCGCAGCCGGCGGGCCACCTCCAGGCCGTCCATGCCGGGGAGCCCGAGGTCCAGCACGACCAGGTCGATGCCGCCCTGCATTCCGGCGTCGAGCGCGGAGGGTCCGTCCTCCCGCACCTCGACCTCGTACCCTTCCCGGCGCAGGGCGCGGGCCAGCGGCTCCGAAATGGACGCGTCGTCCTCGGCGAGCAGTACACGGGTCATGAGGCGATGGTAGTCCGCGTGGGACTGGGCCAAGGGTGTGATGCCCGACCCCGGCTCTTACTCGCGGACATGCCGGACAACCCACCCGCGACGGTCCCGCCGCCCCCGGTACGGCCCCGGCGCGGAGCTGGTACGGACCTGGGGTCGCGGGATGTCATCCTGGCATGGACCTTGGAAACCTCGCCCTGGTTCCTTTCCGGCCTGTGATCTGCGACTCAAGTCCTTCCATATCCGGTTCTGTCCTGCCGTATGGTGAAAGGACGCCTGTAGCACCACGGGGACCTTTGGCGCTCGACTTGACGCTGAGGGTCTCTTTTGCGTGCGGGCCGGCTCTCCGCCGGCCTTGGAAAGGAACGACCTGTGGCCGGGCCCCCACTCGCGGGGCGTGGATCCCGGTGGTCGCCGTCCGCCGTTCCGTGACCCGGAGCGGCCTCCCCCGTGGGCGTGGGTGGACGGGCCGATCAAGCCGGTGCCGGCCGCCCCCGACCGGGCGCGCACGCTCCACCGCGCGTCCCGACCAGCAAGGAACGACCATGGCGTCCAGCCTGACGAAGGACTCGGTCAGCCCGGGAACCCCCGGGACCGGGAAGACCTTCTTCGGCCACCCCCGCGGACTGGCCACTCTCTTCATGACCGAGATGTGGGAGAGGTTCTCCTACTACGGCATGAGGGCCCTCCTCCCGCTGTACCTGGTCGCGCCGGGCGGCCTGCACCTGAACGCGGGCACCGCGACCGCGATCTACTCCGTGTACGTGTCGCTGGTGTACCTGCTCGCCATGCCCGGCGGCTGGTTCGGCGACCGCGTCTGGGGTCCGCGCAGGACCGTCGCCGTCGCCGGTGCGGTGATCATGCTCGGCCACCTCACCCTGGCCCTGCCGTCCTCCGGGACCTTCTACGCCGGTCTGGGTCTGGTCGCGATCGGCTCCGGCCTGCTGAAGGCCAACATCTCCACGATGGTCGGCCACCTCTACGACGGCCCGGACGACCCGCGCCGCGACGGCGGCTTCACCGTCTTCTACATGGGCATCAACCTCGGTGCCTTCGCCGCCCCGCTGATCATCGGCACCATCGGCGAGAACGTGAACTGGCACTTCGGCTTCGCCCTCGCCGCGCTCGGCATGGCGCTGGGCCTGGGGCAGTTCCTGCTCGGCAGCCGCCACCTGGCCGACCGCTCCAGCGTCGTGCCGAAGCCGCTGTCCGCCGAGGAGAAGTCCGCCACGCTGCGCAAGGCCGCGATCTGGGCCGGCGTCGCCGTCGTGGCGTACGCGGTCGTCGGCTTCTCCGGCCACTACACGCTCAACTGGATCCTGGTCCCGCTGACCCTGCTCGGTGTGATCATCCCGGTGATGGTGCTGGTCAACATCAAGCGGGACAGGGAACTCGACCGCTCCGAGCAGTCGAAGATGTCCGCGTACGTCTGGTTCTTCGTGGCCGCCGCCGTGTTCTGGATGATCTACGACCAGGGCGGCTCGACCCTGTCGATCTTCGCGGACTCCTCCGCCGACAACACCGTCCTCGGCTGGGAGTTCCCGGTCTCCTGGTACCAGTCGGTCAACCCGGTCCTGATCATGGCCCTGGCCCCGGTCTTCGCCTGGTTCTGGCTCGCGCTGAACAAGCGGGGCAAGGAGCCGAGCACGATCGTGAAGTTCGCCTCGGGCCTGGTCCTGGTCGGCGCGTCCTTCTTCCTCTTCCTCGCCCCGCTGTCGATCGCCGAGGGCGGTCACAAGGCGGCCGCGATGTGGCTGGTGGCGATCTACTTCGTGCAGACCGTCGGTGAGCTGCTGCTCTCCCCCGTCGGCCTGTCGGTCACCACGAAGATGGCGCCGGCGAAGTACGCCTCGCAGATGATGGGCGTCTGGTTCCTGGCCGTCACCGCCGGTGACGCCACGACCGGTCTGCTCTCCATCGCCGGCGTCGACCTGAACAGGACGGGCGTCGTCGCGATGGAGGCCACGCTCGCGGTGGTCGCCGGTGTCGCGGTGTGGATGTACCGCAAGCGCGTCAAGGAACTCATGGGCGACGTCCGCTGACGTCCCCTCCCCCCACGGTTCCCGCAGGGCCGTCGCGACTCCGGTCGCGACGGCCCTGCGCCGCGTCCGGCGGGGCCGCCCCCGGACGGCGTACCGCCGTCGAGGCGCGCCCGGGGACGGGGGGCAGGGGGAGGAGGGAAGGAAGGAGGGGCGCGCCGGAGTGACGACGGTCCGGCGCGGGAGGGCCGGGAGCGCAAGGCGTGGCGGCGGCGCCGCGAGGGGCGCCGCGGCTCAGGCCGGGGCGCCCAGTTCCGCCCAGACCGTCTTGCCCGCGACGCCCGGGGTCCGTACGACCCCCCAGTCCAGGCAGAGGCGCTGCACGATGAACATGCCGTGGCCGCCGGGGCGGCCGGCGCGGTGGGGGTTGCGGGGGGCGGGCTGGCCGGTGCCGCGGTCGGAGACCTCGACGCGGATCACCTTGTTGTCGCAGCCGATCTGGAGCCGGTCGGGGCCCTCGGCGTGCAGGCAGGCGTTGGTCACCAGCTCGGAGACGACGAGCAGCACGTCCTCGGCGGTGGCCCGCTGGTCGGCGCCTCCGGCGGGCAGCCAGCCCCACGCGTACAACGCCTGACGGGCGAAGTCGCGGGCGAGCGGGACGACACCGCTCTCGCCGTCGAAGCTCAGCGTGCGGACCTGACGACCCGCCGACGCTCCGGAAGCGCCGCTGGGCTCCGGGCCGCGGTCGCCCGGCGAGTAAGGCCGGGTGGTGCTCATCAGCGCTTCACCTCACCGATTCACCAGTTCAGGGTTCACTTCAGCGTTCTGTCCGTGCGTGGGTTCGTGCTGGTCGTACTGGCCGTGCTGGTCGTGCTGGGGGGTGTCGTTCGCGCGACGGGGAGTGTCCGGGGTGCGCGACACCTCGACGGTGCCGGGGTTCCCGCACGTGTTCGGCGGCCGCCACACGGTCGGTCTGCGCATCCCGCCCTCTCCTCGTGCTGTGCCACCGACATGTTCAGGTGTCTCCTGCCCGACACGACCGGCGGAACACCCTTCGTTCGCCCACAGGTGACCGGCCCGTCCGCCCCGGTGGTCCGTGGCGCGCCGGAGTCCCGGCCGCGCCCGGCCGCCGCAGGGGCCCACGGCGGGTCCCGGGGTCAGCCGTCCCCGTCCGCGAGGGCCGCCTCGACCGTGTCGTGCACGGTGAAGACGGCGTCCGCGCCGGTGATCTCGAACACCCGGGCCACCACGGGCAGCATGCCCGCCAGATGTACCGCGCCTCCCGCGGCCTCCGCCTTCAGGCGGGCGCCGAGCAGGACGTTGAGTCCCGTGGAGTCGCAGAACTCCAGCCGGGAGCAATCCACGACCAGTCGGCTCAGCCCCTTGGCGAGGCACTCTTCGAGCGGCTCGCGCAACAGATCGGCCGTGTGGTGATCCAGCTCACCGGCGGGGGTGACGACGGCACTGGTGCCCTCTTCCCGCACTTCCACCATGAGCCGGCCAGACTGTGCGCTGCCGACCGTCCCGCGGTCCATGCCGTGTCTCTCCCGAGGTCGTGACTGCTGCTGACGCCCTCGAACACTACGCCTTCGATCCGCACTCCAACAGCCGAACAATCGCCCGCAAACGGACATAACCCAACAAACCGAACTTGCGATCGGCTGAGTAAAGCGGGTAGGGCTAGAGGAACACATCCGATACGGCCGGCTTGGAGGCGCCGCACACCGTAGTGCACGCACTGGCTTCGGCAGCCATATGCCGAGAACGATGGAGGACATCATGTCATCCCGGCTCGACGCTCCGCATACCCACGGGGCGACGTCGACACTCCCTCCGGAACAACCGGCTCCCGCCGAGCGGAGCGGCGGTCCCCGTGACGCCCTCGCCGGACTCCCGGAGATCCCGCCGTACGACGAGGTCGGACCCGTCGACGCGCGGGCCCTGTCCAAGACCCTCTTCGAGCGGCTGGAGTCGCTGGAGGAAGGCACCTACGACTACTCGTACGTGCGCAACACCCTCGTCGAACTGAACCTCGCGCTGGTCAGGTTCGCGGCCTCCCGCTTCCGCTCCCGCAGCGAGCCCATGGAGGACATCGTCCAGGTCGGCACGATCGGTCTGATCAAGGCGATCGACCGCTTCGAGCTGAGCCGTGGTGTGGAGTTCCCCACCTTCGCGCTGCCGACCATCATGGGCGAGATCAAGCGGTTCTTCCGTGACACGTCCTGGTCCGTGCGCGTCCCGCGCCGGCTCCAGGAGCTGCGGCTCGACCTGGCCAAGGCCGGCGACGAGCTCGCCCAGCAGCTCGACCGCGCCCCCACCGTGGCGGAGCTGGCGGAGCGCCTCGGCATCACCGGCGAGGAGGTCGTCGAGGGCATGGCGGCCTCGAACGCGTACACCGCCGCCTCGCTGGACGCCCAGCCGGAGGAGGACGACGCGGAGAGCGCCCTCGCCGACCGCATCGGCTACGAGGACCACGGGCTCGAGGGCATCGAGTACGTCGAGTCGCTGAAGCCGCTGATCGCCGGACTCGCGCCCCGCGACCGGCAGATCCTCTCGCTGCGCTTCGTCGCCGGGATGACCCAGTCGGAGATCGGCGAGGAACTCGGCATCTCGCAGATGCACGTCTCGCGGCTGCTGTCGCGCACGCTGGTGCGGCTGCGCAAGGGCCTGACGCTGGAGGAGTGAGCGCGCCTCCCCGGGGGACCGGGGCCGGCCGGAGACCAGTGCGGTCCGCGCCCGGGTGAGCGGTCGGACACCGCCGCCCGGGCGCGGCCTTGCCCCGGGGAGCCGTAGGGAGTCGTACGGAGCCGTGGGGAGTCGTACGGCACGCGCGGGCGTCGCGTCGGGTGTCCTCATCGTGGAAACCCACTGGCCGGGCTCCCCCCGATGACTACGCTGGCCCAGCCCCACGACCAGCGGAGCTGCTGTGTCGGCCGCGTCGTCCGCTCGTGAGGAACCCATGCCCGACTCCCCCGCCGTCCCGGCCCGCCCCGGCCGGTTCGGCCGGCTCGCCGATGTGCCCGTGCTGCTGGTCGCCGCCGTGTGGGGGTCCAGTTACCTCGCCGCGAAGGGCGTCACCACCGCCGACACCGTGGTGGCCGTGCTGGTGCTGCGGTTCGCCGTGGTGCTCCCGGTGCTGGTGGCCGTCGGCCTGCGGCGGCTGCGGGCGCTGAGCGGCGCGCAGTGGCGGGGGGCCGGGCTGCTCGGGCTGGTCCTCGCGGGGATCTTCCTGCTGGAGACGTACGGGGTGGTGCACACCTCGGCCACGAACGCGGGACTGATCATCAGCCTGACCATGGTGTTCACGCCGCTCGCGGAGAGCCGGGTGCGCGGGGTGCGGCTGCCGGGGGCGTTCCTGGCGGCGGCGGGCGTGTCGGTGGCGGGGGTGGCGCTGCTGACGCAGGGTGCCGGGTTCACCGCTCCGTCCGGGGGCGATCTGCTGATGCTGGGGGCGGCCGTCGCCCGTACCGTGCACGTGCTGGCGATGGCGCGGATGGAGTCCGTGCGGGGCGCGGACGCGCTGTCCCTGACCACCGTCCAGCTCGGCGGCGCGGTCGCCGTGTTCGCGGTGCTGGTGGCGGTGCCGGGGACGGGCGCGTCGCCGTGGGCCGCCGCCGCCGGCTTCGGCGCCGGGGACTGGGCCGGCCTGCTCTACCTCTCCGTGTTCTGCACGCTGTTCGCGTTCTTCGTGCAGATGTGGGCCGTCCGCCGTACGTCGCCGTCCCGGGTCAGCCTGCTGCTGGGGACCGAGCCGGTGTGGGCGGCGGTCGTGGGCATCGCGCTCGCCGGTGACCGGCCGGGGTGGCCGGGGTTCGTCGGGGCGGCGTTCGTCCTCGCCGGTACGGCGTGGGGGCGGTCGGTGGCGGACCGGGGACGGACGGTGGCGGGCGAGGGGCGCGCGACCGCGGGCGAGCCCCCTCAGACCACCCGTACGCCCCGTCGCCACACCTGCGAGACGAGCGGCACGCCGGGGCGGTAGGCCAGGTGGACGTGGCTGGGGGCGTCCAGGAGGACCAGGTCGGCGTACGCGCCGGGGGTCAGGCGGCCCACGTCCGTGCGGCGCAGGGCCGCGGCGCCGCCCGCCGTGGCCGACCAGAGGGCCTCGTCGGGGGTCATCCGCATGTCGCGTACGGCGAGCGCGACGCAGAACGGGACCGAGGACGTGAAGGACGAGCCCGGGTTGCAGTCCGTGGACAGGGCCACGGTGACGCCGGCGTCCAGCAGGCGGCGGGCGTCCGGCCACGCGGCCCGGGTGGAGAACTCGGCGCCGGGCAGCAGCGTGGCGACCGTCGCGCTGTTCGCGAGGGCGTCCACGTCGGCGTCGGTGAGGTGGGTGCAGTGGTCCGCGCTGGCCGCGTCCAGTTCGACCGCCAGTCGCACGCCGGGGCCGTGGGAGAGCTGGTTGGCGTGGATGCGGGGGTGCAGGCCCCTGGCCCGGCCGGCGGTGAGGATCGCGCGGGCCTGGTCGCCGTCGAAGGCGCCCTCCTCGCAGAAGACGTCGATCCAGCGGGCGTGCGGGGCGCAGGCGTCGAGCATCTCGCCGGTGACGAGGGCGACGTAGGCGGCCGGGTCGTCGGCGAAGTCCGGGGGGACGATGTGGGCGCCCAGGTAGGTGACCTCGTCGGTGTGGGCGGCGGCGAGGCGCAGGGCGCGGGCCTCGTCGGCGACGGTCAGGCCGTAGCCGGACTTCGTCTCGAAGGTCGTCGTGCCCTGGCGCAGGGCCTCGGCGAGGTAGCGGGTGAGGTTGCGTTCGAGGTCGGCGTCGCTCGCCGCCCGCGTGGCCGCGACGGTCGTGCGGATGCCGCCCGCGCCGTACGGCCGCCCCGACATCCGGGCGTTGAACTCCTGGGTCCGGTCGCCCGCGAAGACGAGGTGGGAGTGGGAGTCGACGAAGCCGGGGACGGCCGCCCGGCCGCCGGCGTCGACCCGGTTGTCAGTGGCGGGTGCTTTGCTTCGTTCACCGGTCCACGCGATGCGGTCGCCGTCGATGACGACGGCCGCGTCCTGGATCAGTCCGAGCGGGGAACAGTCACCGGAGGAGGGGTCGTTGGTGACCAGGGCGGCGATGTTGGTGACGAGCGTGCTCGCGGTGCTCGCGGAGTGGGCGGGGCTGTCGGTCGTCGCGCTGCTCATGGCGTCCTTGCTGGCCTGGTCGGCGGTGGGGTCGGGTTCGGGGGCGGAGGCGGGCCGCGCGAAGGGGCGGCCCGCGGTCATCCGCGCAGGACTGCGACGGCGTCCGCGAGGGCTTTCGGCACGTCCGGTACGAGACGGTGGACCCCGTCCCGCACGACGTGCCGACCGGCCACGACCGTGTGCGACACGTCCGCTGCCGACGCGGCGAATACGGCCGTCTCGGCCCCGAGCCGCGGAGGCGGCCCTGCCGTCCTGACCGAGTCGAGCGCGATCGTCGTGAAGTCGGCGGCCGCGCCGGTCTCCAGAACGCCCGCGTCGTCCCGGCCGAGGGCCGCGTGGCCGTCGGCGGAGGCAGCCCGCAGGAGGGCGGCGGCCGTCCAGTGCCCGCGGGTGCGGGTGCGCAGCCGTTCGTTCAGCTCCATCGCGCGGGCCTCTTCGAGCAGGTCGATCACGGCGTGGCTGTCGGAGCCGAGGGAGAGCGGGGAGCCCGCCCGCTGGAGGGCGACGGCCGGGCCGATGCCGTCGGCGAGGTCCCGTTCCGTCGTCGGGCACATGCAGGTGCCGGTGCCGGAGCGGCCGAGGAGGGCGATGTCCTCCTCGGTGAGGTGCGTGTTGTGGACGCCGGTGGTGCCCCGGCCCAGGACGCCGTGCTCGGCGAGGAGCTGTGTGGGGGTGCGGCCGTGGGCCTCGCGGCAGGCGTCGTTCTCGGCGGTCTGCTCGGACAGGTGGACGTGCAGCGGCGCCCCGCGCTCCCGCGCCCAGCGGGCCACGGTCGTCAGCTGCCCGGCGGGCACGGCCCGCACGGAGTGGATCGCGGCCCCGATCCGCGCGTGGTCCCGTTCCCCGAGGAGGGAGCAGCGTTCGGCCCAGGCCTCCGCGTCGCCGTCGGAGAAGCGGAGCTGGTGGGCGGTGGGGGGCTGTCCGAAGCCGGCGGAGAGGTAGGCGGTGTCGAGGAGGGTGATGCGGATGCCGGCGTCGGCGGCGGCCTCGATCAGGGCCTCGCCCATCGCGTTGGGGTCGGCGTAGGGGGTGCCGCCGGGCGCGTGGTGCACGTAGTGGAACTCGCCGACGGCCGTGATGCCGGCGAGCGCCATCTCCGCGTAGACCGCGCGGGCCAGCTGGTGGTAGGTCTCCGGGGTCAGCCGGTCGGCGACGGAGTACATGGTCTCGCGCCAGGTCCAGAAGGTCCCGGAACCGACCTGGACGGTGCCGCGCAGGGCGCGGTGGAAGGCGTGGCTGTGGGCGTTCGCCAGCCCGGGGAGGGTGAGGCCGCGCAGGATCTCGGCGCCGGGGGGCGGGCCGGTGACGCCCGTGCGGACGGCGGTGATGCGGCCGTCCGCACCCGCGGCGGAGCCGCCCGTCGACACCGTGAGGGCGACGCCCGGCTCGACGCGGTCGCCGATCCAGGCGTGCTCCAGCCAGTACGTCCGTGTCCGCTGCGTGGGGGTCACGTGCAGGCCAGCCCTTCCAGTGCGTCGGCGAGTGCGCGCACCCCGGCCACGCAGTCGTCCTCGGCCGCGGACTCGGCCGGGGAGTGCGAGACGCCCGTGGGGTTGCGCACGAACAGCATGGCGGTCGGGATGCTCCCGGAGAGGACCCCCGCGTCGTGTCCGGCGCCCGTGCCGAGGACGGGGACCGTGAGGCCGGTGTCCTTGCCGAGGAGGCGGGCGAGTTCGTCGCGCAGCGCGTGGTCGAACTCGACGACGGGCGTGAAGGACTCGCGGACGACGTCCAGGTCGACGCCGTGCGCCCGCGCGTGGTCGCGGGCCGCCTCCTCGACGCCGCCGACCACCCGGTCGAGGCTCTCCTGGTCGGCGGCGCGGGAGTCGAGCCAGCCGCGCACCAGGGAGGGGACGGCGTTGACGCCGTTCGGCTCGACGGAGATCTTGCCGAAGGTGGCGACGGCACCCGCGAGCCGGGCCTCGCGGCGGGCCGCGAGCACGGTCTCGGCGTACGGCAGCATCGGGTCGCGGCGGTCCGCCAGCCGGGTGGTGCCGGCGTGGTTGGCCTCGCCCCGGAAGTCGAACCGCCAGCGGCCGTGCGGCCAGATGGCGCTGGCGATGCCGACCCGGTCGCCGCTGAGGTCGAGGGCGCGGCCCTGCTCGACGTGGAGTTCGACGAACGCGCCGATCCGGGCGAGCCGCTCGGGGTCCGGGCCGATGGCGTCGGGGTCGTACCCGGCGGCCTCCATGGCGCGCGGGAGGGTGGTGCCGTCGCCGTCGGTCAGCCGGTGGGCCTGCTCGACCGTGAGGTGTCCGGCGGTGAGCCGGGAGCCGACGCAGGCGAGCCCGAAGCGGGCGCCCTCCTCGTCGCCGAAGTTGACGAGGGCGAGGGGCTTGGTGAGGCGCGCCCCCCTGCGGCGCAGTTCGTCGAGGGCGGCGAAGGCGGAGACGACGCCGAGGGGGCCGTCGAAGGCGCCGCCGTCGGGCACCGAGTCGAGGTGGGACCCGGTGACGACGGCGTCCCCGGCGGCGGGGTCGCCGAGCCAGGCCCACTGGTTGCCGTTGCGGTCGACCTCGTGGGTCAGCCCCCGTGCCTCGGCCTGCTCCCGGAACCAGGCGCGGCACTCGGCGTCGGCGGCCGTCCAGGCGTAGCGGCGGTAGCCGCCGGACTCCTGGTGCCGTCCGATCGGGCGCAGGTCGCTCCACATCCGGTGGAAGGAGTCGCCCACCGCCCCGTGCGGCGCCCCGCCGCGGCCGGCGGGCGGCACCCCGTCCGCCGGCCGCAGGCCTGGCCCCGGCCCCGGGCCCGCGGCGACGCCCGCGCCTCCGCCTGCTCCCGCGTCCGGCGACGGGCCTTCGGCCCCGGCCGGGCGGTTGCCGCCCGCTTCGTCTCCCGTGGGGGTCACGCGTCGTCACCCTCGCGCATGGGCACCCGTACGCCCCGTTCGTCGGCGACCGACTCGGCGATGTCGTATCCGGCGTCGACGTGCCGGATGACGCCCATGCCGGGGTCGTTGGTCAGCACGCGCCGGATCTTCTCGCCGCCCAGCTTCGTGCCGTCGGCCACCGTCACCTGGCCGGCGTGCAGGGAGCGGCCCATGCCGACGCCGCCGCCGTGGTGGATCGACACCCAGGAGGCGCCCGAGGCCACGTTGACCATCGCGTTCAGCAGCGGCCAGTCGGCGATCGCGTCGGAGCCGTCGAGCATGGCCTCCGTCTCGCGGTAGGGCGAGGCGACGGAACCGCAGTCGAGGTGGTCCCGCCCGATGGCGAGCGGCGCGGCCAGCTCGCCGGCGGCGACCATGTCGTTGAACCGCTCGCCGGCCCTGTCGCGCTCGCCGTAGCCGAGCCAGCAGATGCGGGCGGGCAGGCCCTGGAAGTGGACGCGCTCGCCGGCCAGCTTGATCCAGCGGGCGAGGGAGGCGTTCTCGGGGAAGAGGTCCAGCATCGCCCTGTCGGTCTTGGCGATGTCGGCGGGGTCGCCGGACAGGGCGGCCCAGCGGAAGGGGCCCTTGCCCTCGCAGAACAGCGGGCGGATGTAGGCGGGCACGAAGCCGGGGAAGGCGAACGCCCGGTCGTATCCGGCCAGTTTCGCCTCGCCGCGGATGGAGTTGCCGTAGTCGAAGACCTCGGCTCCGGCGTCGAGGAAGCCGACCATCGCCTCGACGTGCCGGGCCATCGACTCGCGGGCCCGGGTGGTGAAGCCGGCCGGGTCCTTCGCGGCGGCGTCGGCCATGTCCTCGAAGGCGATGCCGGTGGGCAGGTAGGCCAGCGGGTCGTGGGCCGAGGTCTGGTCGGTGACGATGTCGACGGGGGCGCCCATCTGGAGGAGCCGCGGGACCAGGTCGGCGGCGTTGCCGAGGACGCCGATGGACAGGGGCTTGCGCTGGTCGCGGGCCTCGACGGCCAGCTGGAGGGCGTGCTCCAGGCTGTCGGCCCTGACGTCCAGGTAGCGGTGCTCGATGCGGCGGTCGATGGCCCGGGGGTCGCAGTCGATGCAGAGGGCGACGCCGTCGTTCATGGTGACGGCGAGCGGCTGGGCGCCGCCCATGCCGCCGAGGCCGGCCGTCAGCGTGATCGTTCCCGCGAGGGTGCCGCCGAACTTCTTCGCGGCGACGGCGGCGAAGGTCTCGTAGGTCCCCTGGAGGATGCCCTGGGTGCCGATGTAGATCCAGGAGCCGGCCGTCATCTGGCCGTACATGGTCAGCCCGAGCTGCTCGAGCCGGCGGAACTCCTCCCAGTTGGCCCAGTCGCCGACCAGGTTGGAGTTGGCGATGAGGACGCGCGGGGCCCATTCGTGGGTCTGCATGACGCCGACCGGGCGGCCGGACTGGACGAGCATGGTCTCGTCCTGCTTCAGCGTGCGCAGGGTGCGCACCATCGCGTCGAAGGAGCGCCAGTCGCGGGCCGCCTTGCCGGTGCCGCCGTAGACGACGAGCTTGTCGGGGTGCTCGGCGACCTCGGGGTCGAGGTTGTTCTGGAGCATCCGCAGCGCGGCCTCCTGCTGCCATCCCAGGGCACTCAGTTCCGTACCGCGCGGCGCTCGGACACCACCAGGGGGCGGCCCGTAGGGCCTCGTTTGAGGGTGGTGGAGGGAGACGGGCGGGCGGGGTCCTGACATGGTCTGCCTCCTGGAGGTGGGCGGTCCCGGCGGATTGTTGCAGCTGATATTCACATCCTGGCTTGATGAATAAGACTAGTCAATACACGAGGGCGCGCGGCGGGGGCGGCGAACGAGGCAGGACAGGGGCCGGGGCCGGGGGCCGGAGCGCGGGTGATCGAGACAGAGGACCTGAAGCGGGCACCGAAAGAACGCGGGGCCTCGGAGTGGAGGGACGGCTCCGGCGAAGGCCCCGGGCGCGCCGCCCGTGGGCACCGGCACGGCGGCGAAGCCGCGATCGGAGACCGGGGACCAGCGGTCGGCGGTCGGCGGTCGGCGGTCGGCGGCGGCCGGAACGCGCACACCAGCAGTCGCGACACCCGCCCTCCGCCCGCGCGCCCTTGACGCGCGCCCGACGGCGCGGTGTTGAACCGTTCGGAGGACCCGGAGGACCCGGAGGACCCGGAGGACCCGGAGGACCCGGAGGAGCCTGAGGACTCAGGGACCCGGAGGACCCGGAAAACGAGGACAGTCGACCCACCCTAGTCATCGCCGAGCATGTTCCGCTGGAAAATGCCAGAAGACTCACTCATGTCGCACACGTTGCGTAGCTTCTTCCTCACTCAGCCGAACCGCAGGCAGGAGGGGAGCCAACGGTGCCCGGAATCGACGAGTGTCTACTGGAGGCCATGCGGCTGCCCGGAGCCCGGGGAGCCTCGCTGGTCGACTGGACCAGCGGTCTGGCCCTCGGCACGGTCGGGGAGTTCCCGGGCGGCGACCACGAGGCCGCGGCCGCCGAGGCCGCGGAGGTCGCGCGGCTCACGGCGGAGCAGCGGGCGTTCACGCCCGAGGACGGCGAGGAGCACGCCGACCCCCCGGTCGAGGACCTGATCATCAGCAACCGGGACAGCTACCACGTACTGCGGTTCGTGCCCACGTCCTTCGACAGCAGCGTGTTCCTGCACGTGTGGCTGGCCCGGTCGGACGGCAATCTCGCGCTGGCCCGGATCCGGCTGAGCGAGATGGCCGGACGGCTGGTGCTGGGGTGATCGTCATGGGGACCACCCCGCCGCCCCGGCTGCCGGTGCGGGACAGGACGGCCGGCCCGCCGCACGCGGGCGGCGCGGTGTCGCCGATGCTGACCCGCCTGGCCGCCGAGCGGGCCACCGGCGTCCTGGAGCGCGAACGCGGGGCGATCTACCTGGCCGAGGGCCGGGTGGTGCACGCCGAGAGCCCCTTCGCCCCGGGCCTCGACGTGCTCCTCCTGACCCACGGCACGCTGGAGCCCCGCGTCTGGTGGGAGGCGGTGGAGCGGGCCGGCGAGGAGCACGGCGCCGCCCGGCTGCTGCTCGACGCCGACCGGATCGGGCGGAGCGCGCTGGAGCTGTGCCACCTGGGGGCGCTGTACGACGCCGCGTACTTCGCGCTCGCGCCGAGCAGTTCCCCGGGCCGCTTCCGGTACGGAGCCGGTCACTGGTTCGGCGCGCTGCGGCCGGTGCCGGTCGACGCGGTGGAGCGGGAGACGCTGCGCCGCCGCGAGCTGCTGCACCGGCTGTGGCCCGATCCGCTGCCGGACAGCGCGCCGCTGCTGCGGGCCGAACCGGCCGTCGGCCCGCTGCCCTCCGCCCGGCAGCGCGCGGTGCTGGCGCTGGTGGACGGCGTGCGCACGGCGTCGGACATCGCCAGGGAGCTGGGCCGGCGGGCGTTCCCCACGCTCGTGGACGTCCGGCGGCTGGCGGCGGCGGGGCTGGTGACCGCCCGGTTCCCGCCCCCCGTCCCGCAGCCGGCGCCGGCCCTCTCCCTGCCCCGTGTCGACGACCCCGACATCACCTTGCTGAAGAGGCTCAGGGATGCGCTGGAGGCCCTTTGAACGGCAGCGACCCCGTGCCGAGAGGAGCGAGCTGATGGCGTCGGCACCCGAGATGCTCGCCGAGCTGCGGCGGCTGCGGGCGCGGGTGCCCCAGCTGACCGGGGCGCTCGTGGCCGGTGCGGACGGCCTCGTCCTCGCCCACGACACGCCCGGCGTGGAGGCGGAGGGGGTGGCCGCGCTCACGGCGACCGCCCTGGCCGTCGCCGTGCGGCTGGCGGACACCACCGGCCAGGGCGACTTCCGCGAACTGCTCGTGCGCGGCGTGTACGGCTACGTGGGGACGTACGCGGCCGGGGAGAACGCCGTGCTGACGGTGCTCGCGCAGGACCGCGTCAACGTCGGCCGGCTGCATCTGGAGAGCCGCCGGTCCGGCGCCCGCGTCGGCGAACTCGTCGACGCCGCCGAGCGGGCTCGCGCCCCCGCCCCGGCCGTCCCGCCCGCCCCGGCCGTCCCGCCCACTCCGGCCTCCGCCCGGACCAGGAGCGCGCGCACCCCCCGCCCCACGACCACCGAGCCCCGCACCACCACCGAAAGTTGAAGGGAACCGAGGACCAGTCATGGCCAACACCGAAACCACGCTCAAGGAATGTCTCGCCACCATCGAGGGCGCCACCGGCGTGGCGCTCGTCGACTACACCAGCGGCATGGCCCTGGGCACGCTGGGCGGCAGCAAGACCTTCGACCTGAACGTCGCCGCGGCGGGCAACACCGACGTGGTGCGCGCCAAGATGCGCACGATGGAGCACCTGGGGCTGAAGGCCCAGATCGAGGACATCCTGATCACGCTGTCCGACCAGTACCACCTGATCCGCCTGATCAGCGGGCGCGGCGGCAACGGTCTCTTCCTCTACCTGGTCCTGGACGGCAAGCGGGCCAACCTGGCGATGGCCCGCCACCAGTTGAAGCGGATCGAGGAGGACCTGGAGGTCTGACCCACCGGGTCCCACCGGGTCCCACCGGACGCCGCCGGACCCCACCGGCCGCGGATCCCGCGGGACCCGTGCCGGCCGTGCCGCACGCCCCCTCGCCGCACGTACAGCCCGCGCCGCAGGAACCCGCCCGTGCCACCCGGGCCGTACGTGCCGCACGCGCTGCACGTGACGCATGTGCCGTACGCGCTACACGAGTGCCGCGGTGCGGCGGCGCGCTCCACCGGGAGCCGCGTCGCCCGCCGCGATGCCCGTGCTGCGGTAGGAGCGGACCGCCTCGCCGGCCGGCCGGCCGCCGTCCGCGGCGAGCCGGTCGACGCGCACCCACAGCAGCGCGTCCTCGGACCGTTCCAGCCTCCCGAGCCAGGCGGCCTTGAGCCGCAGCCCCGTGCCGCACCCGGCGAGCAGCAGGCCGCCCGCGGCCGGCACGGCGAACGCGCTGCCCAGTGCGGCGACGAGGGCGAGCAGCAGCCACCAGCGGTGACCGCGGCGCCAGGCGCGCACGGTCACCGCACGGTCCTGGAGCACGTCGTGCTTGCCCGCCCGGACGGCGGCGCGGGCGAGCGCGGTGTACCGCCCGCGCCGGGCCGACAGCACCACGGCCGCCGCCACGAGGAACAGCGCGGCCCCCGCCAGCACCCCGATCCGCCGTCCCGTGATCCCGGGCGGCAGTACGCCGACACCGGCCGCGAGCACTCCGCACCACCACAGGGGCGCGGCCCCGGCCCGTACGACGACGGCCACCCGAGCCAGTCCCTGACCTCCACGTGCCATGTTCCGCCTCCTCATCGCCCGGACGACTCACATCCCGTTCCGATGGGGCAGATTAGCGAGCGAACGTGAGACGTCCATGAGAAGCGCGCGAGAACTCGAGGAGGCGCGGGAAGTCCCGCGGCGGGACAAGGCGAAGCGAAACGGGGCGAAGCGAGACGGGGCAGGGCAAGAGGGGGCGGGGCGAGACGGGGCGGGCCGTCGGGCTCATTCCACGAACAGGCCCCGCGCCGCCGCCCTGGCGTCGAACTCCTCCAGCCGGGCCTGGGCGTCCGGCAGGTCGTCGCACATGGCTTCCAGCAGCACGCGTCCGAGCAGCATCGGGGCGCACGCGGTGTCGAAGGCGAGGCCGGTGCCGACGGCGGCCGGCAGCAGCAGGTCGGAGACCTTGGCGACCGGCGCGAACGCCGAGTCGGCGACCGTCACCACGGTCAGCCCGGCCTCCCTGGCGTAGGCGAGGGTGTCGACGACCTCGCGCGGATGACGGGGCAGCGCGAAGCACAGCAGCGCGGAGGCGCCCGCGCGCACGGCCGCGTCGACACGGTCGTGGATCATCGTGCCGCCCTCGTGCAGCAGCCGGACGTCGGGGTGGACCTTGGCGGCGAAGTAGGCGAAGCCGTAGGCCTGGGCGGCGGCGGCCCGCAGTCCGAGCACCGGCAGCGGCCGGGAGGCCGCGAGCAGCCGTCCCGCCTTCCGCACCGGCCGCGGGTCGGCGAGCACCTCGGCGAGGTGCCGGAGGTTCTCGATCTCGGCCTCGACGGCCTGCTGGTACGCGTTGTACGACGCCGAGTCCGGCGGCTGTTCGGCGGGCGCGACCTCCCGCAGGTGCCGGCGCAGGGCCGGGTAGCCGTCGAAGCCGAGGGCGACCGCGAAGCGGGTGACGGAGGGCTGGCTGACCCCGGCCAGTTCGGCCAGTTCGACACTGGACAGGAACGGCACGTCGGCGGCGCGGCGCACCATGCTGTGCGCGATGCGCCGCTGGGTGGGCGTCAGCCGGTGCCCCTCGAAGAGGGCCTGGAGCCGGTTGGCGGGACTGTCGGCGACCCCGGAGCCGGCACTCCCCGCCGCATCCACGCCGGACGTCCCCCCGTCCGTTCCCGCGTCCCCGTCCCTCCCCGTCTTCCCGTCCGTTCCCGTGTCCCTGTCCCTCCCCGTCTTCCCGTCCGTTCCCGTGTCCCTGTCCGCGCCCATGCCTCGTTCCCCCTCCGGCCGTCCGCCGGCCGAGCTATTCACCGGTCAGTAACTCTGCATGACGTCATACAGCCGGGCAAGGCGGGCGGGGCGGGCCGGTGTCCGTCGGCGGACCCCCGTACCGACACGGGGGTTAGCCCCAGTGCCCGCGCCGGGCCCGCTGCCTACCGTGGATCCCATGACAGGACGGGAGACCACCATGGACGCGCGGGACACCGAGCTGAAGAAGGAACTCGACGCCGCCCTGCAGGCCCGCAGGGAGCTGGGCGAGGAGTACGAGTCCGCGCTGGTGGACTCGTTCCTGGAGAAGGTCGACCAGCGCATCGACGGCGCGGTCGAGCGCCGGGTGCGCCGGCAGTTCGCGGAGCAGCAGATGGTGTCGGCGCGGGGCGGCCGCCCGTCCGGGGCGACCGATTCCTGGGGCGAGCGCTTCGGCTTCGGGATCGTCTCGCTGGTGCTGGCGATCCCGCTCTCCGGGATCGGCGCGGGCGCGGCCGGCCTGCCGGGCCTGATGGTGTCCTGGATCGGCATCGTCGGCGTCAACGTCGTCCAGGCGGCCCGGACCAACCCGGGCCTGTTCGGCCGGCGGCGCGGGTCCTCGCAGGACGGCGACTGGGAGGGCTGACGTCCGACGGCGCCCGGGACGGCGGGGGCCGCGGGACGGTGAGGACCGGCGGGGCAGTGAGGACCGCAGGGCAGTGAGGACCGCGGGGCGGCCGGGGCCGCGGGACGGCGGAGATCCGAGGGCGGCGAGCCGCCTCACGGCGCACGGCGCGCGGGGCGCCGGGAAGGGGTATGCGCGGGGACCGCCGCACCCCCTTACGGGGGGCGGGACGACGGCGGTCCCCGCGAGGGACGCGGGCCGGGTCAGGCCAGGCGTACGCGTCCGTGGCGTCGGTGGAGGTCCGGGAGCCGCTCCGGAGGTCCGTGACGCCGTTCTGTCGCCGGTGGGGCGGGGAGCCTCCCCCAGTGCTCAACGCCTGGGAGGTACCCCCACCACCCCTGCCGACACCCATGAATATGCCGGACGCGTGTTAAGCGTGTGCTGCGCGGACGTGACGCCCGCGTACCACTTCCGCGAAGTCCGCTCCGAAGTCCGCCTTTTCGGTGGGGAAACGGAAGTCCGACGGCGCCGGGGGCGGTTCACCGCAGGTCTCCCCGGTGTTCCGCCCCCGCGCGCCGGAAACTACTTCCCGCCCCGGGCGAGGAAGGTCAGCAGGTCCTGCCGGCTGACGACACCGGTCGGCTTGCCCTCGACGAGCACGATCGCCGCGTCCGCGGTGCCCAGGACGGACATCAGGTCGCCGACCGGCTCACCGGAGCCGACCTGCGGCAGCGGGGCGGACATGTGCTTCTCCAGCGGGTCCTCCAGCGAGGCCCGCTTGCTGAAGAGGGCGTCCAGCAGCTCGCGCTCGACGACGGAGCCGACCACCTCGGCGGCCATCACGTCGGGGTGACCGGCGCCCGGCTTGACGACCGGCATCTGCGAGACGCCGTACTCGCGCAGCACCTCGATGGCCTGGCCGACGGTCTCCTCCGGGTGCATGTGGACGAGGGAGGGCATGGCGCCGTGCTGCTTGTCGTCGAGGACGTCGGCGACGCGGGCGCTGGGTCCCTCGTCCTCCAGGAAGCCGTAGTCGGCCATCCACTCGTCGTTGAAGATCTTGCTGAGGTAGCCGCGGCCGCTGTCGGGCAGCAGCACGACGACGACGTCGTCCGGCCCGAGCCGCTCGGCGACCCGCAGGGCGGCCACGACGGCCATGCCGCAGGAGCCGCCGACGAGCAGCCCCTCCTCCTTCGCGAGGCGCCGGGTCATCTGGAAGGAGTCCTTGTCGGACACGGCGACGATCTCGTCGGCGACGGTCCGGTCGTAGGCGGTCGGCCAGAAGTCCTCACCGACGCCCTCGACGAGGTACGGCCGCCCGGAGCCGCCCGAGTACACGGACCCCTCGGGGTCGGCGCCGACGACCTGGACGCGGCCGTCGCTGGCGTCCTTGAGGTAGCGGCCGGTCCCGGAGATGGTGCCGCCCGTGCCGACGCCCGCGACGAAGTGGGTGATCCGCCCCTCCGTCTGCTCCCACAGCTCGGGGCCGGTCGAGTGGTAGTGGGAGAGGGGGTTGTTGGGGTTGGAGTACTGGTCGGGCTTCCACGCGCCGGGCGTCTCGCGGACCAGCCGGTCGGAGACGTTGTAGTAGGAGTCCGGGTGCTCGGGGTCCACGGCGGTCGGGCAGACGACGACCTCGGCGCCGTACGCCCGCAGCACGTTGATCTTGTCGGTGCTCACCTTGTCGGGGCACACGAAGATGCACTTGTACCCCTTCTGCTGCGCCACGATGGCCAGGCCGACACCGGTGTTCCCGCTGGTCGGCTCGACGATCGTGCCGCCGGGCTCGAGCGCGCCGCTCTCCTCCGCCGCCTCGATCATGCGCAGGGCGATGCGGTCCTTCACGGAACCGCCCGGGTTGAAGTACTCCACCTTGGCCAGGACGGTCGCCCGGATGCCCTTGGTCACGCTGTTGAGCTTCACCAGCGGGGTGTTGCCGACGAGGCTGATCATCGAGTCGTGGAATTGCACCGTTGTCTCCGGTTGCTTGCAAAACAGTGGTCGTAGTGGTCACGCCAGCCTACGACCCCGCCCGCGACGTTCACTCCCCGTGGAGATTGGCCGACGGTCCGTACGGGGCAAGGAGTGGATGTACGGACACGAGGAGGTGGCGGCGAGGCATGACGAGCACGTCCAGGGCAAGAGTGGCCCGGCGCATCGCGGCCGGAGCGGCCTACGGCGGCGGCGGGATCGGGCTGGCCGGCGCGGCGGCCGTCGGACTGGTGCTGGCCGAGATGCGGCTGGCCCGGCGGCAGGTCGGCAACGGCACACACCCGAACGTCCCCCGGGCGGACGGCCGCTACGGCCGCGCCTACGACTCCCCCGGCCCCGGCGTGGAGCCGCTGTACCTGACGCTGCTGGGCGACTCCACGGCGGCGGGGCAGGGCGTGCACCGGGCCGGGCAGACACCGGGGGCGCTGCTGGCCTCGGGGCTCGCGGCGGTCGCCGAGCGGCCGGTGGAACTGCGGAACGTGGCGCTGCCCGGCGCCCGCTCCGACGACCTCGACCGCCAGGTGGCGCTCGTCGTGGGCGACTCCGGTCCGGTGCCCGACGTCTGCGTCATCATGATCGGCGCGAACGACGTCACCGCGCGCATGCCCCCGACCCGCTCGGTGCGCCACCTCGCGGCGGCGGTACGGCGGCTGCGCACGGCCGGCGCCGAGGTGATCGTCGGCACCTGCCCCGACCTGGGCACCATCGAGCCGGTCGGGCAGCCCCTGCGGTGGCTCGCCAGACGGGCCTCCCGCCAGCTCGCGGCCGCCCAGACGATCGGCGTCGTCGAGCAGGGCGGCCGCACGGTGTCGCTGGGCGACCTGCTGGGCCCCGAGTTCGCGGCGAACCCGGGCGAGCTGTTCGGCCCCGACCACTACCACCCCTCGGCGGAGGGTTACGCCACGGCGGCGATGGCGATCCTGCCCACGGTCTGCGCGGCACTGGGCCTGTGGCCCGCGGACGAGGAGCGTCCCGACGCCTCCCGCCGCGAAGGCTTCCTCCCGGTGGCCCGGGCGGCGGCGGAGGCGGCCGCGGAGGCGGGCACCGAGGTCGCGGCGGCCATGCCGACGGGCCCGAGGGGCCCGTGGGCCCTGCTCAAGCGGCGGCGCCGCCGCCGGGTCCCGGAGCCGGAGGCGTCCGGGGTGTCGCCGTGACCGGGGCGCGGAGGGACCAGGGCACGGAGGGACCGGGGCGCGGAGGGACCAGGAACCCGAAAGGGCCGCAAGAGGCAGAAGGTGCAGAAACGACAGAAGAGGGCACCGGAAAAAGCAAGCGCTTAGAAAACTGCGGCCAGGGTCACACCGCCGCACCCGTGACCTGGCCCATACGTACGGGTAACTTCCAGTCACGTCCCGTCCGGGAGAACCACCCCGTACGCCCGCCCGCCGCCCCTCGACGAGGTGCCGCGCGCCGCCCCCTTCCTCTCTGGAGCCGTGATGCCCGAAGCCGTCATCGTCTCGACCGCCCGCTCCCCCATCGGCCGTGCTTTCAAGGGCTCCCTGAAGGACCTGCGCCCGGACGACCTGACCGCCACCATCATCCAGGCCGCCCTCGCCAAGGTCCCCGAGCTGGACCCGAGGGACATCGACGACCTGATGCTCGGCTGCGGCCTCCCCGGCGGCGAGCAGGGCAACAACCTCGGCCGCGTCGTCGCCGTGCAGATGGGCATGGACCACCTGCCCGGCTGCACGGTCACCCGCTACTGCTCCTCGTCCCTCCAGACCAGCCGCATGGCCCTGCACGCCATCAAGGCCGGCGAGGGCGACGTGTTCATCTCGGCCGGCGTCGAGACGGTCTCCCGGTTCGTGAAGGGCAACTCCGACAGCCTGCCCGACACGCACAACCCGTTCTTCGCGGAGGCGGAGGCCCGCACCGCGGCCGTCGCCGAGCAGGAGGGCACCACCTGGCACGACCCGCGCGAGGACGGCCTGGTCCCGGACGCCTACATCGCGATGGGCCAGACCGCCGAGAACCTGGCCCGCCTCAAGGGCGTCACCCGCCAGGACATGGACGAGTTCGGCGTGCGCTCGCAGAACCTCGCCGAGGAAGCCCTCAAGAACGGCTTCTGGGAGCGGGAGATCACCCCCGTCACCACCCCCGACGGCACGGTGGTCAGCAAGGACGACGGCCCGCGCGCCGGCGTCACGCTGGAGGGCGTGGGGGGCCTGAAGCCGGTCTTCCGCCCCGACGGCATGGTCACGGCCGCCAACTGCTGCCCCCTGAACGACGGCGCCGCCGCGCTCGTCATCATGAGCGACACCAAGGCCCGCGACCTGGGCCTGACCCCGCTCGCCCGGATCGTGTCCACCGGCGTCTCCGGCCTCTCCCCCGAGATCATGGGCCTCGGTCCCGTGGAGGCGAGCAAGCAGGCCCTGCGCCGGGCCGGCCTCACCATCGACGACATCGACCTGGTCGAGATCAACGAGGCGTTCGCCGCCCAGGTGATCCCCTCCTACCGCGACCTCGGCATCCCGCTGGAGAAGCTGAACGTCAACGGCGGCGCGATCGCCGTGGGCCACCCCTTCGGCATGACCGGCGCCCGCATCACCGGCACGCTCATCAATTCCCTCCAGTTCCACGACAAGCAGTTCGGCCTGGAGACGATGTGCGTCGGCGGCGGCCAGGGCATGGCGATGGTCGTCGAGCGCCTCAGCTGAGTCCCGCGGCGGCCCCGACGGGACGCACGGCGGCCCCGACGGGTCGCACGGCGGCCCGTCGGGCACCTCTCGGTAGTCGCCGGAGCACCCGTCGTGAGCCGATGGCCCGGAATCCGGAAAACACCTGGATTCCGGGCCGTTTTGTGATCCAATCTCCCCCAGGATGTGACCTATCTCCCTCCCCGGAGGGATTTACGCAGCTCAGAGCGGTTTCACCAGCTGGGGCCGAGACCAATTTCCTGCCCGTTTCGTGACGTTACGCACTGACAGCTGGATAGTCCGCCCTTCAAGCTGATGTAGGAAGTCGGGGGTCGACTTTGAACCGGGAGTACGTCAGTGAGCGCCATGCCGATCGCCTTGCTGGTCACCACGGCCGCCACGGGCGCCGTGGGCGTCGCCGTCCTGCGCACCCTGCTGCAGCTGCGCCGTCAGGTCGCGGCTCTGCACACGCAGCTCGCGGAGACCGCCGAGAGCGCCGCCGCCGGGACGCGCGGCTTCGTGCCGGCCGCCCGCACCACGGCCGACGCGGAGGAGATACGCGCGGCGGTGGCCGACGCCCTCGCCGAGGAGCGGGAACGGGAGTTGGCCGAGGCGCGCGCCTTCTGGGCCGCCCAGGAGACCCGTGACGCCTCCGACGCGCCCTCCCTGCTGGGTCTGCCCGACAGCGAGCTGTTCCTGCCCCGGCAGGCCGACTTCGTGGGCCTGGAGCCGCTGGAGCCGGTGACCGAGCCGCCCGCGGACGCCGACGAGTTCGCCGGCGACTCCCCCGAGCTGGCCGCGGCCCGCCGCCGTCACCCCTCCCACCCTGACTTCGTGCCGGTCCAGTCGCCCGTCGCCGACGACCACGAGCGCACGGTGACCGCGCTGGAGGAACTCGCCGCCGCCCGCGTCGAGCTGACCGACGTGCGGCCGGGTCCGCTCGGCACCCTCGACGTCTACGTCTTCGCCGACGGCACCACCTTGTGCATGACCCCGGGCCACCGGGAGACCGCGGACCGCCTCGCGCGGGCCCTGACGGCCGGCGAGCGGCCGTACCTGCTGGGCGGCTCGGGCATCTCGGGCGCGTACGCCCTGACCTTCGCCTGCGGCGCGGAGAGCGTCTACATCCTGGCGGACCGGGTCATAGCCAGCCTCTGAGGCGCCCGGCGAAGGCACCCCCGGCAGCCGGATCCGCTCCCCCTCAGACCCCCGCCCGCTTCTGCGCCTCCTCCACCAGGCGCACGGCCTCGTCGACCTGGCCCTCGTCCGCGAGGACGAGGGCCAGGTCGTGCACGGCGACGGTGATCTGGTCGGCCACGGCGAACATCCCGGCGTCGGGCATCTCCCGGGGCTGCGCCCCCGGCGCCTCCGCGAGCTGGGCCCGCCGGGCGAACTCCCTGGCCAGCCCCAGCGCTTCGGCCGCGCCGCCCCGCTGGAGCCGGCTCTGGGGCGCCGCCCGCAACCGGTCGGCGAAGTGATCCACGGCCTGCGTCAGACGCTTCGTATCCACCACGCCGCGAGCGTACGCGCCGTACCGGGGCTGTTGCCAACGGGCGAACGCTCGGGCACGGTGGCCTGAAGGACCGGCTCACATCCCCTTTGCGTCCGGAGGCGCCGATGTCCCATGTCCTCTCCGAGGAGACCCACCGCAATATGCTCGCCCGCATCCCCCACTGCACCGGTCGCGAAGTCTCCGACTGGCTCCGCACCGTGGAGGACGGCCCCGCCCTCTTCCGTTTCGAGGAGAAGGTGAGCTGGCTCCGCCACGAGTACGACCTCGCGTACGGCCACGCGAAGGCGATCGTCCACGAGTACGACCTGAGGAGGGCCGCGCGCAAGTTCCGGTAGCGCGCCCGCACGGCACGGCACGCGCCGCCCACGGCGAAGGGCCCCGGGGTGACCCGGGGCCCTTCGTGACGTCGGCGCGTCGCTGCCGGAGCGGCTCGCGTCAGTCGCTGCTGTTGAGGATCGACAGGAGTCGCAGGAACTCCATGTAGATCCACACCAGGGTCAGCGTGAGGCCGAAGGCGGCGAACCAGGCCTCCTCGCGCGGGGCGCCGTAGGTGATGCCGTCCTCGACCTGCTTGAAGTCCAGGGCGAGGAAGCAGGCACCGAGGATGATGCCGATGACACCGAAGACGATGCCGAGGGTGCCGCTGCGGAAGCCGAGGCCGTCACCGCCGCCGAAGACGCTGAACAGCAGGTTCACCGCCATCAGCAGGACGAAGCCGAGCGCGGCCGCCATCACGAAGCCGTAGAAGCGGCGGTTGACGCGGATCCAGCCCGCCTTGTAGGCCACGAGCACGCCGGCGAAGACCGCCATCGTGCCGAGCACGGCCTGGGCGACGACGCCGTCCGCGATGTACGTGGACACCGCGCTGGAGATCACGCCGAGGAAGACGCCCTCGAGGGCGGCGTACGACAGGATCAGCGCGGGCGACGGGCGGCGCTTGAAGGACTGGACGAGCGCCAGCACCATCGCGACCAGACCGGCTCCGACGCCGATGGCGTAGGACTTGCCGAGGTTGGCCTCGTCGACGGGCAGCAGCAGCCAGGACAGGACCGCGGTGACGACCACGGCGCCGAGCGTGGTCGCGGTGCGCGCGACGACGTCGTCCATGGTCATGACGCCGCCGGTGGTGACCGGGGCCTGCGGTGCGCCGTACTGGACGTCCTGCTGGGCGTAGGGGTTCTGCGCGTAGGGGTTGCCGGCCGGCTGGGCGGCGGGGCCGCCCTGCGCGTACGGGTTGCCCTGCTGCGTGCCGACAGCGGGACCCCCGGCCTGCGGCGCGGCGTTGAAGCCCGCGTAGCCGTTGTCGCGGCTGAACCCCCGTCGCGAGAAGACCGGGTTTCTGCTCCTCATTTCACTCCTCCATGGCCACACAGCGCGGCCTTGGCTCAAGAGTAATAGGTAGGCAAAGGAATGACCCTACTGCTTGGGGAGGATCTTTCCCTTGCCGTCTTGAGCAACACGCTATGTCGATCTCTGATTCCCCGGGGCGGAGGACCTCATTCCTGACCGATCCGGTACCGGCCCGGTACCGCTCCGGGACCGGTCCGGGACCGGCCGGTGACGATCCGCCGACGCCGCCCCTGCGTCTCCCGCACCCCCGGCGTCGCTCACATCGCTCACATCGCTCGCGTCACTCGAACGGGAATCCGGTGCAGCCCTCCGCCAGGTCGGTCCGGTGCGCCGGGTGTCAACGGTGCGGTGCCCGGTCCGTGGAGGCCGCACCTCCCCGCGGCGGACGGATCCCGGCGGGGCCGGCGCCGCTCGTCCCCGGCCTCACCCGGAACCGGTCGTCACCTCGACGGACGGCCCTCCCGCCTCACGGGCCCGTGCGGGCGGCGGGGAGCGCCCTGCGCAGGGACACGGCGAAGGCGCAGCTGGTGCCGGTGAGGACGATGATCGGCGGAGGGGGCAGCAGCAGGACGGATGTCGCCAGGCCGGCCAGGGAGGCGGAGAGGGCGATCCACCCGAAGGCGGTGCGGTGCCGGACGAGGGTGGGGGCGTGGCGGACGGCGGCGAGGATCAGCAGGCCGCAGGTGACGACGAAGAGGGTCATGGCGACGCTGATGCCGTCGAAGACGTCGAGGAGCGTGCGCTCCAGGCCCAGCAGGGTGAGGGTGGACTCCCGCATGGCGGTGTCGGCCGCACGCTGTTGCGGGGTCCGGGTGGCCAGGGTCGAAGCGGCGGAGAGGGCGAGGTGGCCGACGCCCAGGAGGATCAGGCCGCAGGCGCCGGCCGTGAAGGGCCGTACGGGGTCCGCCCGGCGGAGCGGGCGGGACGCGATCGTGGTGTTCACCGTTGTTCCTCGACGTCGACGGGGGCGGGGGTGGCGGGGCCAGGGGCGGGGGCGGCGGGCGGCTGCCAGCCGAAGACCGTGTCCAGGGCTCGCAGCGAGAGCGCCCGCGGCGTGGCGCGTACGGCCAGGTTCCGCAGGGGCGCGGCGAGCGGGTGGGAGAGCCGGGCGAGTTCGCCGACGCGCCGGGAGCGGCGGGCGATCAGGGTGGTTCGCCGGTGTCTGGCCTTCGTGTAGGCGGCGAGCGCGGTCGGTACGTCGTCGGCGGACGCGAGGAGGTGCGCCGCGACGACGGCGTCCTCGACGGCCTGGCAGCCGCCCTGGCCCAGGTTGGGGGTCATCGCGTGGGCGGCGTCGCCGAGCAGGGCCACCCGGCCTGCGTGGAGGCGGGGCAGGGGCGCGGCCAGTTCGTGGAAGTCGTGGTGCAGTACGCCGACCGGGTCCGGGTCCCGCGGGTCCAGCCGGTCCAGCAGCTCGGGTATCGGACTGTGCCAGGCGCCGAAGCGCCGGGTCAGCTCCGCGTGGTGGTCGGCCGGTCTCGCGCCGGGGCCGGAAACGGCGGTGGCGTAGAGGTAGACGCGGCCGTCGGCGAGGGGGACGACGCCGAACCGTTCGCCCCGCCCCCAGGTTTCGGCGGCCTGCCGGACCGGCGGGTCCGCACCGGGCAGCACCGCCCGCCACCCGGCCTCGCCGGCGTGCCGCAGTCCGGGGTGCCGGGGGAAGAGCCGCCCGCGCAGTGCGCTGCGCGCGCCGTCCGCCGCCAGTACGACGTCGGCGCGCAGGTCGCCGGCCGACGTGCGCACGGCCACGGCGTCCCCCGCGTCGTCCACTCCGGTCACCGACACGCCGAGGTGGACGACGCCGGCCGGCAGGGCGGCCGCGAGGGTGTCGATCAGGAAGCCCCGGTGCACGGCGCGCGCGGAGAGCCCGTAGCGGGTGGACAGTTCGTCGTCGTCGGACCGTCTCAGCCACGTGCCGTCGGGCGTGCGCAGTCCGACCTGACCCGGCAGGACGTCACCCGCCCACCGGCCGGGGTCCAGGCCGGCCGAAGCCAGGGCGCGCAGGGCGTTCGGGGCGAGCACGATGCCGGCTCCGACACCGGTGAGCGCGGCGGCCCGTTCGCAGACGGTGACGCGCCATCCGTGGCGCCTCAGGGCCACCGCCGCGGTCAGGCCCCCGATGCCGCCTCCGGCCACCACCACATGACGAGCACGCATGCCGACCGCCTCCCCTCTCCCTACCTCTACGTCTGTAGAGGCCGATGAGGTGCACTCTACAGCTGTAGAGTGCGGGCATGTCCATCCCCCACCGGCGAGAGCTGATCGCCGACGCCGCCATCAGCACCGTGGCCGCCGCCGGGCTGCGCGGTCTGACCCATCGCGCGGTCGACGCCACCGCGGGCCTGCCGGCCGGCAGCACGTCGTACTACTTCCGCACCCGCAGCGCTCTGATCGGCGCCTGCTACCTGCGCCTGGCCGAACTCTCGGTCGCCGACGTGGATCGCTGGGAGGCGGACCGCGGGCACCCGGACCTGGACTCCGCCGCGGGCGTGATGGCCGCGCTGCTGCACCACTGGCTGACGGAGGGGCGCGACCGCCAGCTCGCCCGCTTCGAACTCAGCCTGGAGGCGACCCGTCGGCCGGAGCTGCGCGCCGATCTGCAGGCCGCCGGGCTCGCCGCGCGGTCCAAGGTGGCGGCCCTGCTGGCCGCACTCGGGGCTCCCCGTCCGGCTCCGGCCGCGGAGCTGCTCGTGGCCTGGACCGACGGCCTGCTGTACGACCGGCTCGCCGGTGCGACGGCCGCGACCCGCCCGGTGCCCGACGCGGCCGAACTGGCCCCGGTCGTCCGGCGGATGCTCGAAGCCGCGCTCGCCACCTGACCGGAGCGGACGACGACGCGGGCGAAGCGGCGGCGGGCCCGTCTCCGGAGGAACGTGATACGACGACACTCCGTGCTCACTCGTCACTCACGGTGGCTGGGGTGGTGCCCGGAACCGGACTTGAACCGGTACGCCCGCGAGGGGCAGCGAGGTTTAAGCTCGCCGTGTCTGCATTCCACCATCCGGGCAGGCCATGGGCTCCGCGTCGCGGCTCGACCCTATCGGGAGGCGTCCGACCGGCAGGGGGCGGGCAACCCGATGTTGTCTTATTTTATTGACTTCTGAGGGTGCATCAGCACCGGAACAGGCCATCCGCACGTGCCAACAGCCTCGTGCAGGACGTCGGCCGCCACATGCGGAATGACGGAATTTCACCGTCCGAACAAGGGCGCTCCACCGGTTCTTGACGACCGGCACTCCAGGCGGCACTTCAGGCGGCGCTTCGGACGGAACCTCGGGCAACGCCTCAGGGGCGCGTGTCATCCCCTGGTATGACACGGCGGCCGACGGTCCGCCCGAAGTCTGCCCCCGAGACCGGAACAGCGGGTGACTACACGGCGCCGGGCGGCCGAGACGATGGTGCGGATCCCGAAAGACACCACGCCGTCGTCCCCACAGGAGCTCCGCCGTGACCACCACGCCCCTCGCCGACCGGTCCACCGCCGTGGCCGCACGCGCCACGGACCTGTCCAAGACCTACGGACAGGGCGAGACCCGGGTGGTCGCCCTGGACCGGGTCTCCGTCGACTTCCGGCAGGCCGAGTTCACCGCGATCATGGGCCCCTCCGGCTCCGGCAAGTCCACGCTGATGCACTGCGTGGCCGGGCTGGACACCTTCTCCTCCGGCTCCGTGCGCATCGGCGACACGGAGCTGGGCTCCCTGAAGGACAAGCAGCTCACCAAGCTGCGCCGGGACAAGATCGGGTTCATCTTCCAGGCGTTCAACCTGCTGCCCACCCTGAACGCCCTGGAGAACATCACCCTCCCGATGGACATCGCCGGCCGCAGGCCGGACAAGGAGTGGCTGGACAAGGTCATCCGCATGGTCGGGCTCGCCGACCGGCTGGGCCACCGCCCCTCGCAGCTCTCCGGCGGCCAGCAGCAGCGCGTCGCCGTCGCCCGCGCCCTGGCCTCCCGGCCGGACATCGTCTTCGGCGACGAGCCGACCGGGAACCTCGACTCGCGGTCGGGCGCCGAGGTGCTCGGCTTCCTGCGCAACTCCGTGCGCGAGCTGGGCCAGACGGTCGTCATGGTGACCCACGACCCGGTGGCCGCGGCGTACGCGGACCGGGTCGTCTTCCTCGCGGACGGCCGGATCGTCGACGAGATGCACGGCCCCACCGCCGAGTCCGTGCTCGACCGCATGAAGCGCTTCGACGCCAAGGGCCGCACCAGCTGAATCCCGGCCGGGTCCGACAGGACCGATGAACCGGCAGGACCGACAGGACCGAGAAGAAAAGAACCCATGTTCCGTACCGCCCTGCGCAACGTCCTCGCGCACAAGGCCCGGCTTCTGATGACCGTGCTCGCCGTGATGCTCGGCGTGGCCTTCGTGTCGGGGACGCTGGTCTTCACCAACACCATCTCCGACGCCTACCAGAGGAGTTCGGCCAAGGGATTCGACCAGGTCGACGTCGCCGTCACGGCCGAGCCGCAGGAGGACGAGGGCGACCGCATCGGCAGCACGCCGGATCTGACCCGGTCCCTCCTCGACGCGAGCGCGAAGGCGCCCGGCGCCGCGTCCGCCATCGGTGTCGTCCGCGGCTTCACCGCGATCGCCGACAAGGACGGCAAGCTCGTCGGCGAGGGCTTCCAGTCGCAGGGCGGCAACTACTGGGGCGACGAGGACCCCCGGTACCCGCTCCGGGAAGGCACCGCCCCGCGGGGTCCCGGCGAGATCGCCCTCGACTCCGAGACCGCCCGGCGGACCGGCTACGAGGTCGGCGACACCGTGCGCCTCTCGGTGGACGGGCCCGTCCTCACCCCGAGGATCACCGGCGTCTTCACCACCGACGACGGCAACGTCGCCGCGGGCGGCAGCCTCACCCTCTTCGACACGGCCACCGCCCAGGGGCTGTTCGGCAAGCCCGGCACCTACCACGAGATCGACGTGAAGGCCGCCTCCGGCACCTCGCAGACCGCGCTGAAGGCCGCCCTCGACAAGGCGCTGCCGAAGGACCTCGTCGAGACCACCACCGGCCGCCGGCTCGCCGACGAGCAGGCGAAACTGATCTCCTCGCAGATGAGCGGCCTGAAGCAGGGCCTGCTGGTCTTCGCCGGCATCGCGCTCTTCGTCGGCACCTTCATCATCGCCAACACCTTCACCATGCTGGTCGCCCAGCGCACCAAGGAGCTGGCGCTGCTGCGCGCGGTCGGTGCCTCCCGCCGGCAGGTGACCCGGTCGGTGCTGGTCGAGGCGTTCGTGGTGGGCACGGTCGCCGGGCTGACCGGACTGGTCGCGGGCGTCGGCATCGGCGCCGGACTGCGCTCGCTGATGGGCACGCTGGGGGCGACCGTTCCCGACGGCCCGCTGGTCGTGTCGCCCGGCACGGCCGCGACCGCGTTGGCCGTCGGTGTCGTCATCACCGTGCTGGCGGCCTGGCTGCCCGGCCGGCGGGCCGCGAAGATCCCGCCGGTCGCCGCGATGAGCAGCGTCCACGCCACCGCGTCCACCAGGTCGCTGGTGCTGCGCAACACCCTCGGCGCCCTCCTCTCGGCGGCGGGTGTCGCGGTCGTCCTCGCGGCCACCACGATGAGCGGCTCCGACGGGCAGGCCCCCATGGGGCTCGGCGCGGTCCTGCTCGTGGTCGGCGTGTTCGTGCTCACCCCCCTGCTGTCCCGGCCGCTGATCGCGGCCGCCGCGCCGGTCCTGCGGATCTTCGGCGTGTCCGGCAAGCTGGCCCGGCAGAACTCGGTGCGCAACCCGCGTCGTACGGCCGCCACGGCCTCCGCGCTGATGGTGGGCCTCACCCTGATCACCGGCATGACGGTGATGGCGGGCAGCCTCCAGAAGTCGATCGACAAGATGGCGTCGGCCGCGATCGAGGCCGACTACGTGGTGTCGATGGCGAACGGCCGCGGGCTCTCCCCCGACGTCGAGCGGACGCTGGGGGCGACCGACGGGGTGGCCCTCACCAGCCCGCTGCGCAATGCCCCCGCCCGCGTCGACGGCCGGACCGAGTACGTCACCGGCGTCACCGGCCCCGCCATCGCGCGGCTCACCGACCTCACGGTCGACGACGGCGCCTTCCGGGTCGGCGGCAGCCGGGTCGTCGTGGACGAGGACACCGCGAAGTCCCACGGCTGGAAGGCCGGTTCGGACTTCACGATGGCGTACGAGGACGGCGCGAAGCAGCGGCTGACGGTCGCCGGGGTCTACCGGGGCAACGAGATGATCCGGGGCATCATCCTGGACAACACCGCCCTCGCCCCGCACCAGGACGACCCGACCGACATGCAGGTCATGGTCAAGACGGCCGGCGGCGCGTCGGACGCCGTGAAGGACCGGCTGGAGAAGGCCCTCGGCGCCAACCCGGCGATCAAGGTGCAGAGCAAGCAGGACCTCTCCGACGAGATCGCGCAGATGTTCACGCTGATGCTGAACATGCTGTACGGCCTGCTCGCGATGGCCGTGATCGTCGCGGTGCTCGGGGTGGTCAACACGCTGGCGATGTCGGTGTTCGAGCGCTCGCAGGAGATCGGCATGCTGCGGGCCATCGGGCTGGACCGGCGGGCCGTGAAGCGGATGGTGCGGCTGGAGTCCCTCGTGATCTCGCTGTTCGGCGGGGTGCTCGGCATCGGGCTCGGCGTGTTCTTCGGCTGGGCGGCCGGTGAGTTGATCGGCACGTCGATGCCGACCTACGAACTCGTCCTGCCGTGGGGCCGGATGGCCGTGTTCCTGGCGCTGGCCGGCGCGGTCGGGGTGCTCGCGGCGCTCTGGCCGGCCCGACGGGCGGCCCGGCTGAACGTGCTGACGGCCATCAAGTCCGAGTGAGGTGAGAGGAGTTCGGGGGCCCCGTCGCCACGGCGACGGGGCCCTTCGCTGTCCGCCGGGACCGGAAGCCGGAGAGCAGGGTCCGTGAGCCGGAGGCCGTGAGCCGGAATCCGGAGAGCAGAGGCCGGAAGTCAGGGACCGGAGGTCGGTTCCGGACGCGGCTGCGCAGGGGCGGGCCGGAGGCGCCGGAGGCCGGGGTGCGGACGGCCAGGACCTGGCTGACGCCGACGCGGTGGCGTTCGGGGGCGAGCGCGGAGGCCGCCGTGCCGAGGCGCCGGACGCGGGCCCGGCCCACGCCGGACGGTCGCGCCGCCCGGCCCGGTCGGCGGCCGGCCACCGGCTCGGGGCTCCGTACCGGCCCCGGGCCCGCCCGCCCCGTTCACGCCGAAGGGGCCGCCCGCACCACGGATGGCGGGCGGCCCCTTCGGGGGGATCGGTGGGACTACGTCAGGAGGCCTTGGCCTTCTCGCCGGTCTTCTCGGTCTGCTCCGCCGGCTTCGCCGCCACCGGAGCGGGCTTCGCGGCCTCGTAGAACTCCTCGCGCGGGGACTCCAGCGCGCCGAGCGAGACGACCTCGCGCTTGAGGAACATGCCGAGCGTCCAGTCGGCGAAGACGCGGATCTTGCGGTTCCACGTCGGCATCGCCAGGCCGTGGTAGCCGCGGTGCATGTACCACGCCAGCCGGCCCTTGAGCTTGATCTTCATCTTGCCCATGACGATCATCGCGACGCCCTTGTGGAGGCCGAGGCCCGCCACCGCACCCTTGTTGGAGTGCGCGTACTCCTTCTGCGGGAAGCCCCGCATGCCGGAGATCACGTTGTCGCCGAGGACCTTGGCCTGACGGAGCGCGTGCTGCGCGTTCGGCGGGCACCAGGCGTTCTCGACGCCGGCCTTGCGGGCGGCGACGTCGGGGACCTGGGCGTTGTCGCCGGCGGCCCAGATGTAGTCGGTGCCCTGCACCTGGAGCGTGGGGGCCGTGTCGACGTGACCACGGGGGCCCAGCGGGAGGCCGTAGCGGGCGAGGACGGGGTTCGGCTTGACGCCGGCCGTCCAGACGATCGTGTTCGAGTCGACCTCGAGGCCGTTCTTCAGCACCACGTGGCCGTCGACGCAGGAGTCCATCGAGGTGGAGAGGTAGATCTCCACGCCGCGGCTCTCCAGGTGCTCCTTGCCGTAGGCGCCCAGCTTGGGGCCGACCTCGGGAAGGATCTTGTCGGCGGCGTCGACGAGGATGAAGCGCATGTCCTCGCGGGACACGTTCTTGTAGTACTTGGCCGCGTCGCGGGCCATGTCCTCGACCTCACCGATGGTCTCCGCGCCGGCGAAGCCGCCGCCGATGAAGACGAAGGTGAGCGCCTTGCGGCGGATCTCCTCGTCGGTGGTGGAGTCGGCCTTGTCGAGCTGCTCGAGGACGTGGTTGCGCAGGCCGATGGCCTCCTCGATGCCCTTCATGCCGATGCCCTGCTCGGCGAGGCCGGGGATCGGGAAGGTGCGGGAGACCGCGCCGAGGGCGATGACCAGGTAGTCGAAGGGCAGCTCGTACGCCTCGCCGACCAGCGGGGCGATCGTGGCGACCTTGCGGTCCTGATCGATGGTGGTGACCCGGCCGGTGAGGACCTCCGCCTTGGGCAGCACGCGTCGCAACGGGACGACGACGTGGCGCGGGGAGATGTTGCCGGCGGCGGTTTCGGGGAGGAAGGGCTGGTAGGTCATGTACGACCGGGGGTCGACGACCGTGACGGTCGCCTCGCCGTAGCGCATCTTCTTCTGGATACGCCGAGCTGCGTACAGGCCTACGTACCCACCGCCTACTACGAGGATCCTGGGACGCTCCGTGGTGCTCATGCCATCGAGTATCCACCCGCCTCAGGGGGGTGGCTCGTGCGCCCCTTCACAAGCTTCCCCGGGGTGTGTGCTATCCTCCGCCGCCCACGTGATCCACGTCATGGTGCGCGACGGGAACCCGTGTGCGTCAGGTGCCGTTGTCAATGCCGCGTGAGCTGCCTCTCCGGGCTTCGGGGTGCCGGGCGAGACCTCCGGAACACGTCGTGCGCGACCTTCGCGAAACGCCCGCGCCCTCCTCTTTTGAACATGTTCACCCGGCCGTCGGGGACCCGGAAGGGCCAAGCGGCCCCACTTCGCCCCCCGAGGGGGCCGTTTTCCTTGTGAAGAACTTCACGAAGTTTTCCGAGGGGGTGCGTCCGAGGGGCGTTTCCGGCCCTCTCGGACGCGCTCAAACGTTGCCCCACCTGCTCAGTGGAGGGGCTGTGCCACCGACCAGGCGATCCCGTCGAGGATGTCGTGCTCGCTCACCACGACCTCCTCCGCGCCGATCCGCTCCATGATCGACAGCAGCACCAGGGCGCCCGCGGCGATGACGTCGACCCGGCCCGGATGCATCGAGGGGACCGCCGCCCGCTCGGCGTGGGTCGAGCGCAGCAGCCACTCGGTGATCTCGCGGACCCGTTCCCGGGAGACCCGGGAGTGGTGGATGGCCCGCGAGTCGTACTCCGGGAGTTCCTGCGCGATCGCCGAGACCGTCGTGACGGAGCCGGCCAGGCCCACCAGGGTGTGCGCCTCGCGCAGCGGGACCGTGCGTTCCGCGAGGTCCAGGGCCGCCTCGATGTCGGCGCGTATCGCCGCGACCTGCTCCCCGGTGGGCGGGTCGGCGACCGCGCCGTCCACGACCAGGTGCCGTTCGGTCATCCGCACGCAGCCGACGTCCACCGAGCGTGCGGCGCGCACCCGGTCGTCCCCGACGACGAACTCGGTCGAGCCGCCGCCGATGTCCACGACGAGGTAGGGCTGCGTCAGGTCGTCACGGCCCGTCAGTTCCCTGGTGGCGCCGGTGAAGGAGAACTCCGCCTCCTGGTCGCCGGAGATCACCTCGGGCTCGACGCCCAGGATGTCCAGCACCCCGCGCACGAACTCGTCCCGGTTCTCCGCGTCGCGCGAGGCGGAGGTGGCCACGAAGCGCAGCCGTTCGGCGCCGTGCTCCTTGACGACCGCCGCGTACTCCCGGCACGCGGCGAAGGTCCGCTCCAGCGCCTCGGGCGCGAGCCGTCCGGTCCGGTCGACGCCCTGCCCGAGCCGCACGATCGTCATGCGGCGGTCCAGCTCGACCAGTTCACCCGTCGCGGGGTGGACGTCGGCGACGAGCAGGCGGATGGAGTTCGTGCCGCAGTCGACGGCGGCGACGCGGGTCATCGGGCCTCTCCCTCGGACGCCTCGGACGCCTCGGACCCCTCGGCCCCGTCGGCCCCGTCGGACCCCTCGGACAGCGGCAGGGAGGGCGTCACGCAGGCTCCCCTGCTCCACCACTCGGGCAGCATGGCGAGCGCCTCGTCCCCGAGCGGGTTCACCCCCGGCCCCGCGGCCAGGGAGTGCGCGACCAGCACGTGCAGGCACTTCACCCGGTCCGGCATGCCGCCCGCGCTGGGGAAGCCCTTCAGCTCCTCGATCTCGTCGCGCCGCCGCACGTAGTCCTCGTGGGCCGCCCGGTAGGCCGCCGCCAGTTCCGGATCGGTCCGGAGCCGTTCCGTCATCTCCTTCATCACGCCGTTCGCCTCGAGCGTGCCGATGGCGGAGTTCGCCTTCGGGCACGTCAGGTAGTACAGCGTGGGGAAGGGGGTGCCGTCGGGGAGGCGGGGGGCCGTCTCCACCACGTCCGGCTGACCGCACGGGCAGCGGTGGGCGATGGCGCGCAGTCCGCGCGGCGGTCGTCCGAGCTGCTGCCTGAAGGCCTCGACGTCGGCGTCGGTGGGCTCGGTGCGGGCGGTGGTGGGCGGGGGGTTTTCCATGCCTGTACGGAAGTCTCTCTCGTCAGTTCATCGGTCGGCGGCGGCGTCGGACTTGTCGACGGCGTCCCAGACGTTCGCGTACCAGGGGCGGTCGGCGGCCCCCCGGTCGGCGCGGGACTGCTCGGCGGCGTCGGGGTCGACGACGATGTAGCCCGTCTCCCCCGGCATCACGTAGTGCAGCCGCAGCCGGATCTGCTGTTCGGCGTAGGCGTCGTCCTGCCAGCGTGCCTTGAGGTCGCGCAGCTGCTCCACCCGCTCGCGGGCCTGCTCCTTCTCGCGGTGGAGGTCGGCGATGTCGGCGCGCTGGGAGACGTACTGCCGCATCGGGTAGGCCAGGGCCACGATCAGCGTGCACAGGACCAGCGCGAGGAGCGCCGCGCGGCCGGTCAGGCGCGAGCGGCGGGCCTGGCGCTTGGTCTGGGACCGGTAGACCCGGGCCGCGGTCTGCTCGCCGAGCAGTTTGATCCTGGTCGCGGTGGAGAAACGGTCCCGGTCCTTCACGGCCATGTCGTCCCCGCCTCCCGTCTCACACGTGCGTACGTCCCCGGACACGGTACGGGACCGGTACGGGGACGTACGTACGACTGGCTCAGGACGAGCCCTCAACGGCCCAGCCGGGCCGGTCCGGCCCTGGGCCGCGCGGGCTTCGTCAGCCCTGGTCCGTCAGCCCTTGAAGCGCGGGAAGGCGCTGCGGCCGGCGTACACCGCGGCGTCGTCGAGGATCTCCTCGATGCGCAGCAGCTGGTTGTACTTGGCGACGCGGTCCGAGCGGGCCGGCGCGCCCGTCTTGATCTGGCCGCAGTTCACGGCGACGGCGAGGTCGGCGATGGTGACGTCCTCGGTCTCGCCGGAGCGGTGGGACATCATGCACTTGAAGCCGTTGCGCTGGGCCATCTCGACGGCGTCCAGCGTCTCGGTGAGCGAGCCGATCTGGTTGACCTTGACCAGGAGGGCGTTCGCGGAGCCCTCCTCGATGCCGCGGGCCAGGCGCTCCGGGTTGGTGACGAAGAGGTCGTCGCCGACGATCTGGACCTTGTCGCCCAGCTTGTCGGTGATGACCTTCCAGCCGGCCCAGTCGTCCTCGTACAGCGGGTCCTCGATGGAGACCAGCGGGTACGCGGAGACCAGCTCCTCGTAGTACTCGGTCATCTCGGCGGCCGAGCGGGACTTGCCCTCGAACTCGTAGGCGCCGTCCTTGTAGAACTCGGACGCGGCGACGTCGAGCGCGAGCGCGATCTGCTCGCCGGGGACGTAACCGGCCTGCTTGATGGCCTCGATGATGAGGTCGAGCGCGGCGCGGTTGGACTCCAGGTTCGGGGCGAAGCCGCCCTCGTCGCCCAGGCCGGTGGACAGGCCCTTGGTCTTCAGCACCTTCTTGAGGGTGTGGTAGACCTCGGCGCCCCAGCGCAGGGCCTCGGAGAAGGACTCCGCGCCGATGGGGGCGATCATGAACTCCTGGATGTCCACGTTGGAGTCGGCGTGCGAGCCGCCGTTCAGGATGTTCATCATCGGAACGGGCAGCAGGTGCGCGTTCGGGCCGCCCAGGTAGCGGAAGAGCGGGAGGTCGCTGGCCTCGGAGGCGGCGTGGGCGACGGCGAGGGAGACGCCGAGGATGGCGTTGGCGCCGAGGGAGCCCTTGTTGTCGGTGGCGTCCAGGTCGAACATGGCCTGGTCGATCAGGCGCTGCTCGGTGGCGTCGTAGCCGACCAGCTCGGGGCCGATCTGCTCGATGACGGCGAGGACGGCCTTCTCGACACCCTTGCCCTGGTAGCGGTTCGGGTCACCGTCGCGGAGCTCGATGGCCTCGAAGGCGCCGGTGGAGGCGCCGGAGGGGACGGCGGCACGACCCGTGCTGCCGTCGTCGAGGCCGACCTCGACCTCGACCGTGGGGTTGCCTCGGGAGTCCAGGATTTCCCGGGCTACGACGACGTCGATGGACGGCACGAGCATCTCCTTCTTGGGATGTGACGCTGGTTGTGCGGGGCGCGGGCGGGCCGTGTGGAGGCCTTGCCGAGCCTTGCGACTAGAGCCTAACCGCCCCGGGGCGCCGGTCGGCCGACCGACCGTCCCGTGGACAGGGAGACGGTACCCATTGTTTCAGCCCGGAACAAAGGGGAGGGCCAACAGAAGGCGGCGAACGGGAAAAGAAAACCCCGCCCGGGTGCGTACGGGGGAACACGCACCGGGGCGGGGGGACCGTGGGGACGGGGCTCCCTCACGAGGCCTTCGGCGTGACGGCCCGGGCCGTGCGGGAGCCGTGGCCCGGCGGGGAGCCGGGTGTCACTTCAGGTGCAGCTGCTGACCCGGGTAGATGAGGTCGGCGTCCTGGACGATGTCCCCGTTGAGCTCGAACAGCTCGGCCCAGCCGCCCTTGACGCCCCGCGCCTCGGCTATGGAGCTGAGGGTGTCGCCGGTGACGACCTTGTACTCGCCGTCGCCCTTCTTGACCTTCTTGCCGGTCGGGGTGGTGACGGTCTTCTGGGACTTGGCGGCCGGGCGCTCGGCGGAGCGGGAGGCGCTCTGCTTCTCGGTGGAGCGGGTGGTGGTCTCCGAGGAGCCGCCGGTGGACGAGCCGTTGGAGGACGAGCCGTCGGAGGAGCTGCCGGTGGAGGCCGAGCCGCCGTTGTACGCGGCGCCGGACAGGCCCACGCCGCAGACCGGCCAGGCACCCTTGCCCTGGCCCGCGAGGACCTTCTCGGCGATCTGGATCTGCTGGGACTTCGAGGCCTTGTCGGCGGTGGCCGCGTACTGCGTGCCGCCGTACGCGGCCCAGGTGGAGGCGGAGAACTGCAGGCCGCCGTAGTAGCCGTTGCCGGTGTTGATGGACCAGTTGCCGCCGGACTCGCACTGGGCGACCGCGTCCCACTCGGAGGCGGAGGCGGCGGAGGCGTTGCCGGCCGCCATCAGCGGGGCGGCGATGGCGACACCGGTGACGCCGGCGAGCGCGGCGGCGCGGGTGGCCCTGGACGGACGGCGGTGCTTGCCCTTGACGGAAAACAGCATGGTGGATCCCCTCACCGACGCCTGCGAGGTGAGCTGTCGGGTTCGGGCCGTGTGAGTTGCCCGGCCACTCCCGCCCGGGAGCACTGCTCCCCGGAAGGCGTGGCTTCACCCCGAGCCGTTCCGGTCGACCGACCGGTGCGGCACTTACCTTGGGTCCCCCGCTCCTGCCTACGGCGCTTGACGCGACGACTGTTCCCGGGCTGCCACTGGCAGGATTCGGCGTTGCGACAGCCGGGGCTCGGGTTGCCGAGCGATCACGACCGTAGACATGCCCCCGGCGGAATTTCAAAGACGATCACGACTTCTGAGACTCATCCCACACTTTCACCAAACCGGACATTCGGCGCGAAGCGTGACGTGAACTCCCGCTGTTTTTCCCGTTTTTCCGCCCTATTCGACCGCTGTGTCGAGCGTCTGACCGGGAGTGATGTCGTTCGGGTCGGCACCGATGGCGGCCTTGTTCTCGGCGTAGAGCGCGCGCCATCCGCCGTCGAGCTCAAGGGAGTCGGCGATCGAGACGAGGGAGTCGCCGTCGCGCACGACGTAGGTGCCCACCGCGCCGCCGGAGACGCTCGCGGCGTGCCGGCCCGAGGAGGCGGTGGTCGTGCCGTCCGGCACGACCTCCTCGGCGGAGGTGCCGCGGTGGCGGCCGGAGACGAGGGAGCCGGTGTCGACGAGGCTCCAAGAGCCCGCCTCCTGGACCGACTTGTCCGAGTCGTCCGTTTCGGGGGTGGCTGCGGGCGAGCCGCCGTCCGTCTGCGCGGCACCCGCGTCCGCACCCGCCGGCGCGTCGGACTCCGGGGAGTCGTCCGGCTTGCCGGAGGAGGGGGAGGAAGAGGAGGAGGCGGGCGAGGAGGTCTCGTCCGGGACGTCCGGGGAGGATCCGGTCGACGGGGAGGCCGACGCGTCCTTGCCGTCCGGGGACCCCGAGGAGTCCGAGGAGCCCGGGGACTTCGAGGAGCCGGACGCCCCCTTGGACAGGTCGGACAAGCCGGACGACGCGGAGGAACCGGACGAGTCGCCCGCCACTCCGGTGTCCAGGTCGCCCCCGCCGTTCTCCTTGGTGAGTCCGGACGTCAGCCCGCAGGTGCCCCAGGCGCCGACGCCCTGGTCGTCGAGGACCTTCTGCGCGACGGATATCTGCTGGTTGCGGCTGGCCAGGTCGGGGCGCTCGGCGAAGTCGAGCCCGCCGTACGCCTCCCAGTCCTTCTGACTCAGCGACAGACCGCCGTACTGTCCGGTGCCCTGGTCGGCGCTCCAGGAGCCGCCGCTCTCGCACTCCGCCACCGCGTCCCACACCGTGCCGTCGGCCGCGCTCGCGCCGGTGGCGCCGAGCAGCGGGATGGCGATCGCGGAGCCGGTCACGCCGGCCGCGACGAGGAGGGCCGGGGCCTGGCGGGGGCGCCGGTGTCGACCGTTGCCGGAGAGCATGCGAGGACCTTTCTCGAGACAGCAGTGCTTGCGCGGGCCCGTGGAACGGGGGCGCCGTGCTGACAGGTGAACGTATCGGCAGACGATCACTTGTCACAAGTTAATGCCGCGTAGATCACGTGAAGATCACAGAGGTGAGGAACCGTCACTTCTGCTTCGCCGTCCGGGCACATAACGGATGGTCAGCGGACGGCTGCGGGGGGTGCGCCGGAACCGGCGGGGCCGAACCGCACGGGCAGGGTGCGCAGTCCGCGCATGATGAGGCCGCCGCGCCACCTCAGGTCGGCCGGATCGGCGTCCAGCCGCAGATCGGGCAGCCGGGTCAGGAGGGTGGCCAGCGCGGTCTGCCCCTCCAGGCGGGCGAGGGGGGCGCCCAGGCAGTAGTGGATGCCGTGGCCGTAGCCCAGGTGCTGGTTGTCGCGGCGGGACAGGTCGAGGACGTCCGGGTCGGCGAACCGCTCCGGGTCCCGGTCGGCGGCCGCCAGTACGACGAGGACGGCGTCGCCGGGGGCGATGTCCTGCCCGCCGACGGTCAGGGGCTCGGTGGCGAACCGCCAGGTGGCGAGCTCCACCGGGCCGTCGTAGCGCAGGAGTTCCTCCACGCCGGTCGCCAGGAGGCCGCTCTCGCCCGCGGCCAGGGAGTCCTGGAGGCGGGCGCGCTGTCCGGGGTGGGTCAGCAGGGCGTAGGTGCCGTTGCCGATCAGGTTCACGGTCGTCTCGAACCCGGCGAACAGCAGGATGAAGGCCATGGCGGCGGCCTCGTTCTCGGTGAGGTGCTCGCCGTGGTCGGAGGCGCGGATCAGACCCGAGATGAGGTCCTCGCCGGGGGCCGGGTCCGCGGGAAGCTCCAGGCGCTTGCGGTGGATGAGGTCCAGGAGGTAGCCGCGCATCTTCTTCACCGACCGGGCCACACCGCCGCGCGGGCCCCCGCCGTGCCGGATCATCATGCCCGCCCAGTCCCGGAAGTCGTCCTGGTCCTCGCGGGGGACGCCGAGCAGGTCGCAGATGGCGTGGATGGGGAGCGGGAACGCGAAGTCGTGGATGAGGTCGGCGGTGCCGCGCTCCGCGAACCCGTCGATGAGCCCGTCCGCCAGTTCCTGCACGCGGGGCGCGAACTCGGCGACCCGGCGGGGCGTGAACGCCTTGCTGACGAGGCGTCGCAGCCGGGTGTGGTCCGGCGGGTCGATGTTCAGCAGATGCGTCATCAGCTCGGCCTTGCGCTCACCGGGGATCCCGGTCCTGCCCCTGGCGTGCGCGGGCTCGTCGTGGTGCGCCGGGTTCTTGCTGAGCCGCTGGTCGGCGAGGGCCTGCTTGGCGTCGGCGTACCGGGTGACCAGCCAGGCCTCCACACCGCTGGGCAGCCGCGTGCGGTGCACGGGCGCGTGCTCGCGGAGCCAGGCGTAGGCGGGATAGGGGTCGGTGGCGAACTCCCAGGTGAACAGGGCTGGCGCGGACGGCTCGGGTACGGGCTGCTGGGTCACTCCCCGACGGTAACCGGGCCCGGACCGCCGACCGCGCGATCCCTCTCCTACTCCCCCACGCCCTCGGCCGCGCGGATCGCGTCCCGGTAGGTGCGGGCCGCCGCTCGCAGGGCCGCTTCCGGGTCCACGCCCTCCGCCTCCGCGCGGGCCGCCAGGGCGAGCAGTTCGTAGCCGATGCCGTCCGCCGCCGGCAGCGGCACCTCCAGGTGCGCCGAGCGGGCCCGCGACGCGAGCTTCGCCGCCAGGGCCAGGCCCGGCTGGTGGAGGGGGACGCCGTCGGTGACCGACTCGCGGCGCTTCTCGACCGCCTTCGTGCGCAGCCAGTGCTCCTTGACCTCCTCGGGGGTGGTCGCGGTGGCGTCGCCGAAGACGTGCGGGTGGCGGTGGACGAGCTTGGTGACGATCGTGCCCGCGACGTCGTCGACGGAGAACGGGGCCTCCTCGTCCTCCTCGGCGATGCGGGCGTGGAAGACGACCTGGAGGAGGACGTCGCCCAGCTCCTCGCGCAGTTCGTCGCGGTCGCCGTCCTCGATGGCCTCGACGAGTTCGTACGCCTCCTCGATGCCGTACTTCGCGAGGCCCCGGTGGGTCTGCCGGGAGGACCAGGGGCACTCGGCGCGGATGCGGTCCATGACCTGCACGAGGTCGAGGAGGCGGGCGCCGGGGAGGTCGTAGGAGGCGGGGAGCAGCTCCAGTTCGGGCATGGTCACGCGGCCGGAGCCGGCCAGGCGGGCCAGGCCGTCCGTCAGGGCGGGTTCCCCCTCGCCGGTCGCCACCACGACGACCGTGCGGCCGCCGGCGCAGGCCGCGAGGAGGTCCTCGGCGGTGGGGGCGGTCTCCGCCACCGTTATGCCGGCCTCGCGCAGGTAGGGCAGCTGGGGGTGGGTGCCGTCCGCGCACATCACCTGGTCGGCCTCGCGCAGCGCCTGCCAGGCGGGCCAGGACAGCAGGCCGGGGGCGACCCGGTGGCTGGTGGTGAGCAGGACGACACGGCCGGGGGTGGGGGCGCCTTCGGGACTCGTTGCGTTCACCCTCCGAACGTAACCCAACCCGCCGACGGCCCCCGGCCGCGCCGGACGGCCGGGCCGTCGCGGACCGGCCGTCCGCCGTCAGGCCGCCTGCCGTCTGCCGTCTGCCGTCTGCTGTCAGGCAGCCTGCGGGGGCTGGGGCGTCGTCGTCACGTCGCGGACCCAGGGGGTCTTCGCGTCGACGCGGCTGACCTTCTGCACGTCCCAGTCGCCGTAGCGCGGGTTGAGGTCGATGTCGAGTTCCTTCGACGCCTTCGACAGGGCGTTCCAGAACTCGGGCCGGCTGGTGTCGGTGCCGAGCCGCGTGGCGAGTTTCTGGGCCTCCAGCTGGAGACGGAGGTTCTCGTCGAGGCGCTGCGGCGGGATGCCGTACTGCTGGAGCCAGGTGGCCTCCAGGCCCTTGGCGCCGCCCGCCTGCTGTTCCAGACCGGCCCGCATCGCCTGGACCTCCTTGCGGCTGACGGTGACGCCCGCGTCCTCGGCGGCGCGGTGCAGCACCTGGTCGAGGACCATGCCGTGCAGGGTGTCGCGGGCGAGGGTGCCGGTGCGGGCGACGGCCTGGGCGTACTGGGTCTCGTCGGGGACGGCGGCACGCTGCGCCTCGCGCACCTCGTTCACCCGGCTCTCCAGCTGCGAGACGGTGATCCGCCGGCCGTCGACGACGGCCGCCGCTCCGGGATGGGCCTCGTTCCCGCAGGCCGTGAGGAGCGGGCCCGCCGCGACGATCGCGGCGGACAGCAGGAGCGCGGTGCGACGACGGCGGTGCAAGGAAGCCTCCCGAGGAGATTGTGCGGCGGTGCACAAAGTCTTGCGGTGATCGATGGTAGGCAGTGGCGCGGCTGGGGCCAACCCATTGGACCAACGATTCACCGGGACTTCGGGCACCGCCGCGCCCGCGCCCGTACGGGGAGGGTCAGCCCACGAGGGCGACCGGGGCGTCCCACGCGTCGCGGTCCACGGTGATCGTGTAACCGCCGCGGGTCTCCTTGCTGTTGACCATGTACTGGTGGCCGCGGCTGTGGTTCGTGTACAGCTTGGGGTCCCAGGGCCAGTCGGTGGTGGTCGTGTACTTCTTGTCCCACAGGGCGTACCAGAGGTTGCCCGGCAGGTCCGTCTTGTTCGTCGCGGTGGCGATCGCCTTGGCGCTGGAGCTGCTGAAGCCGTAGTAGCCGGCCCGGTAGGTCTTGGCGCGCAGGGTCTTGGTGAAGGAGCGGACGTAGGTGAGCACGGCGTCGTTGCACGCCTTGTTCGTGATGTCGTACGGCTCCATGTCGAGGTAGACCGGGCTGCCGGCCTTCATGCCGAGCGCGGCGGCCTTGGCCACGGCGTCCGCGGCGTCGGTGGCGCCGAGGGAGGCGGCGGTGGCGGCGCTGATCTTCTCGGGGCTGGTGCCGGTCTGGCAGGGCGGCTGGGCGCCGACGTAGAGCGGGATGAGCTTCCAGCCGGCCGCGTCGACCGACTTCACCCAGGACGCGGTGAGGTTGGGCTGGGCGCAGCCGCGGTTCTTGCCGCCGACGTAGACGGCGGCGGCGCCGTAGAAGCCGTCGCTCTTCCAGGCCTTCATCGCGGCCAGGGAGGGCGCGGTGCAGGTGTCGAAGGCGCGGCCGGTGTAGGTCTTCTGGGCGGGCCAGGTGGTGGCCGCCATCGACGTCTGCGCGGCGATCCCGGCCCCGGCGAGGACGGCGGCTCCGGCCACCCCCCACGTGATGTACCTGCGTCTTCTGGACTGCCGGTGCTCGGCCATCCCCACCCCATCGTCTCGTCCGCGCGCGTACGGCCCGGTCGTGGCGTACACGTGTGCGCAAATGCGTGCCCCCTGAATCGAACGCACCGTATCCCGCGGCTCCTCGGTGATCGGGAAACACCGGGCCTTCGCAGCGGCAAGATTCGCTCATGTCACGGTAAAGACAGGGAGGTCCGGGCGGGCCCCGTCGTGGCCTAATCTTGCTCCCTGGCTACCAGGGGGGCGACATGACGACAGTGATGACGGATGCGGACAAGCGGCTCGAGGCGGGCTGGTTCCAGCGGATCGCCTGGGTGGCGCTGGCGTGGCTGTCCTTCGGCCTGCTGGCGTGGGTGCCGTTCCTGTACGTGGCGCTCCGCCGCGGGCGGTCCTCGGACTGGGTCGCCTTCGGCGCGTACGCACTGTACGAGTGCGTGACCGTGCCGTGGATGGCGACGGACGACAGCTCCGACGGGGACGGGTTCATGGGCCTCGCCATCATCGTGACGCTGGTGACGGCGGCCTGCATGCTGCTGTTCGCCATGTTCGACAAGCGGGTCCCGACGATGCCGGCGATGGCGTACGGCGCTCCGGGGCCGCAGGGGCACCCCTACCAGCAGGGGTACCCGTACGGGCGGTAGTCCCGGCACTCCCGGCACTCCCGGTACGGGGCCCGGCGGCACCGGTCGGCCCGGCGGTGGCCGACCCGGCGGTGGCCGACCCGGCGGTGGCCGGCTGCCTCGGCGGCCGGCCCGGCGGCGCCGGTCAGAGCGGGTGCCGCATCCACACGTTCGGCTCGACGTACACCGCCTGGTCCCGCTCCGGCTCGCAGCGCACCGGCACCAGCGCGCCGGGCACCTCGACGTCGCCCCGGCTGTCGAAGGGCAGTCCCGTCCAGCGGCGCCACTCCGCGAGGGAGGCGGCCACCGTCATCGACGCCGGAGCGATCCGCTCGATGCGCGCCCCGGCCCGGGCGTGCACCCGCAGCCACGGGTCGTACGGCAGTCCGTCGTCCCGCACCCGGTGGGCGTACTCCTCGATGGGGGTGTGCGGTTCGAGGTGTTTGGCGCTCGGGCGGACCGGGGCGACGACCTCGGTGAAGCCCCGCGCGCGGGCGTTGTCGCGCATCGCGTGGAGCATGCGGCCGGACAGGCCCCGTCCCTGGGCGTGCGGGGCGACCACGACGGAGATCGCCCCGACCGTGTCCGGACGCACCCCGCGGCGCAGGTCGGAGAAGGCCCACACCAGCATCTGGTCCCAGCCGCGGGCGGGCAGCTCGCCGCGTCCCTCGGCGCGCAGGGCGAACGGCACGCTGAAGGCGTGCGCGAGGACCCGGCCCCGCTCGTCCTGCGCGAACAGCACGTGCTCCGGCAGCTCGACGGGGATCCGCCCGTAGTGCGCGTTGCCCACCGGGTCCTGGGTGGCGAACTCCGGCCAGCTGTCGGGCATGTCGAAGACCGGCCCGAGCATCTCGGGCCGGTCGGCGAGGGAGAGGACCTTCGGTTCCATGCGGGCACGGTAGGCGGCGGCGAGGCGGCCGCGGTACGGGTTTTCGGCACCGCGGTACGGGTTTCCGCCGCCGGTCGACGCGCTCGGCCGACGCGCGGCCGGGCGACCCGCAGCCGGTCGACGCGCCCGGCCGGGGGCGCTCAGCCGGCGTGGAAACGTTCCGGCGCCTTGGTCGGGTTGCCGCCCGTGGGGAGTTTCTGGTCCGGGCAGCCGGAGAGGACCTTCTTCATGGCGGCCTGCTCGGCGGCGGTGACCCACAGCTCGTACTTCTTCTTCACCGCGACCTGCGCCGCCACGTACGGGCACCGGTAGGCCTTGTTGGGCGGCAGCCAGGTCGCCGTGTCGCCGTCCCCCTTGGAACGGTTGGTGCTCGCGTCCACGGCCAGCAGGTTGAGGGGGTCGTTGGCGAGGGCGATGCGCTTGCTCGCGTCCCAGTACTTGGCGCCCTTCTGCCAGGCGTCGGACAGGGCGACGACGTGGTCGATGTCGACCTTGCTGCTGCCGCGCCGGTAGGTGACGTCCTTGCCGGAGTACGGGTCCGACTCCAGCACGCCGTAGGACACCTTGCAGGTGCCGCCGGTGAACCGGACGTCCTCCAGGTCCCGTTTGAGGATGTCGTCGCGGGTCCCGCAGTCGTTGGAGTCGGTGTCGGCCCAGGCGCGGCCGAACTTGTCGCGGTCGTAGCCGGTGCGCGGCGCCCGCCCCTTCACGGTGAGCGACTCGGCGGCCGCCAGGGCGGCTCCCCCGCCCCCCGTGCGTCCGGACCCGGTGGTGCCGGTGCCGGGGACCTGGTCGGTGCAGCCGCTCATGACGCACACCAGTACCGCGGCCGTCGCCGCTCCACCGCTCAGACGCCGCACGCGTCCCTCCCCTGCCGGATCGCTGACACCCCGCACAGGGCGTTTTCCCCCGCCGGACCCGCGTACACCGTAGGGCAGGGGCGCACGGGGGCGGGCGGGCGGTGTCCGGCGGCGCCCGGCCGGCGGGCCCCGGCGCCCGCCGGGCGCCTGCCGCCTGCCGCCGACCGCCTGCCGCCGACACCACCCGCCCGTCGCCCGCCCACCGCGCCTATCCCAGCACCGTGACCAGGAACTCGCCCACCCAGCCGAGCAGTTCGCGCCCGACCAGCGGCTTGCCGCCGACCTTCGCGGTCTTGGGGCGGGGGACGAGGAGCTGGTGCGCGGCCGGCTTGACGACCGTCCCCGGGTAGACCCGCTTCAGCCGCAGTTCCTGGGACTCGCGCAGTTCCACCGGCGCGAACCGGATGTTGGTGCCCTGGAGCATGATCTCCCCGACGCCGCACGAACGCGCGAGCATCCGCAGCCCGGCCACCAGCAGCAGGTTCTCCACCGGCTCGGGCAGCTTGCCGTAGCGGTCGACGAGTTCCTCGCGCACGGCCTTGACGTCGTCCTCGGAGTTGGCCGAGGCGATGGCCCGGTAGGCCTGGAGGCGCAGCCGCTCGCCGGGGGCGTAGTCGTGCGGCACGTGCGCGTCGACGGGCAGCTCGATCTTGACCTCCAGGGGGGCCTCCTCGATCTCCCCCGTCTCCAGCTGCCGCCGGTAGTCCGCGACCGCCTCGCCGACCATCCGCACGTACAGGTCGAAGCCGACGCCGGCGATGTGCCCGGACTGCTCGCCGCCGAGGAGGTTGCCGGCGCCGCGGATCTCCAGGTCCTTCATCGCCACGTACATGCCCGCGCCCATCTCCGTGTGCTGGGCGATGGTCGCCAGCCGCTCGTGGGCCGTCTCCGTGAGCGGCTTCTCCGGCGGGTACAGGAAGTAGGCGTAACCGCGTTCGCGGCCGCGGCCCACCCGGCCGCGCAGCTGGTGCAGCTGGGACAGGCCGAAGTTGTCGCCGCGTTCGACGATGAGGGTGTTGGCGTTGGAGATGTCGATGCCGGACTCGACGATGGTGGTGGAGACGAGCACGTCGAAGCGCTTCTCCCAGAAGTCGACGACGACCTTCTCCAGCGCGGTCTCCGACATCTGGCCGTGGGCGGTGGCGATCCGGGCCTCGGGCACGATCTCGCGCAGCCTCGCCGCGGCCCGGTCGATGGACTCGACCCGGTTGTGGATGTAGAAGACCTGGCCCTCGCGCAGCAGTTCGCGGCGGATCGCGGCGCCGATCTGCTTCTGCTCGTAGGGGCCGACGAAGGTGAGGACGGGGTGGCGCTCCTCGGGGGGCGTGGTGATCGTCGACATCTCGCGGATGCCGGTCACCGCCATCTCCAGGGTGCGCGGGATGGGGGTGGCCGACATCGTCAGGACGTCGACGTTGGCCCGCAGCTTCTTCAGTTGCTCCTTGTGCTCGACGCCGAAGCGCTGCTCCTCGTCGACGATGACCAGGCCCAGGTCCTTGAACTTCGTCTCCGAGGAGAACAGGCGGTGGGTGCCGATGACGACGTCGACGGAGCCCTCCCGCAGGCCCTCCAGGACCGCCTTGGCCTCCGTGTCGGACTGGAAGCGCGACAGCGCCCGCACCTTCACCGGGAACTGCGCGTACCGCTCGCTGAACGTGCCGAAGTGCTGCTGCACCAGCAGCGTCGTGGGCACCAGGACGGCGACCTGCTTGCCGTCCTGGACGGCCTTGAAGGCGGCGCGGACGGCGATCTCCGTCTTGCCGTAGCCGACGTCGCCGCAGATCAGGCGGTCCATGGGGACCGACTTCTCCATGTCGTCCTTGACCTCGGCGATGGTGGTGAGCTGGTCGGGCGTCTCCGCGTAGGGGAAGGCGTCCTCCAGTTCGCGCTGCCAGGGGGTGTCCGCGCCGAAGGCGTGCCCGGGTGCGGCCATGCGGGCGCTGTACAGCTTGATCAGGTCGGCGGCGATCTCCTTGACGGCCTTCTTCGCGCGCGCCTTCGTCTTCGTCCAGTCGGCGCCGCCGAGGCGGTGCAGGGTGGGCGCCTCGCCGCCGACGTACTTGGTGATCTGCTCGAGCTGGTCGGTGGGGATGTAGAGGCGGTCGCCGGGCTGGCCGCGCTTGGCGGGGGCGTACTCCACGACCAGGTACTCGCGGGTGGCGCCCTGGACCGTGCGCTGCACCATCTCGATGTAGCGGCCCACGCCGTGCTGCTCGTGGACGATGTGGTCGCCCGCCTCCAGGGTGAGCGGGTCGATGGTCTTGCGGCGGCGGGCGGGCATCCGGGCGCCGTCCTTGCCAGCCGCCTTCTGGCCGGTCAGGTCGGTCTCTGTGAGGACGGCGAGTCCGAGCGCCGGGTCCACGAAGCCGTGGTCGATGCAGCCGCACGCCACGTGCACGACCGCGGGGGAGATCTCGCCGAGGTCCGCGTCGAGGCGGGCCGCGACGCCCTCGCCGCCCAGTACCTCGACCGTGCGGGCCGCCGGGCCGTGCGCCTCGGTCACGAAGACCGTGCGCCAGCCGTCGGCGAGCCAGCCCTTGGTGTCGGCCAGCGCCCTCGCGGTGTCGCCGCGGTAGGCCTCGGGGGCGTGCATGCCGAGCTTGAGGGTGTCGCTCTCCAGCTCCAGGCCGGCGGCGAAGGGGGACACCGACCACCACATCATGTCCAGCTCGCGCGCGCGGTCCCGCACGTCGGCGAGGGACCACAGGGAGGCCGCGCCGACGTCGATGGGGGCCTCGCCCCCGCCCGCGGTGGCCGCCCAGGACGCCTGGAGGAACTCCTGGCTCGTCGCCACCAGGTCCGTCGCGCGCGTGCGGACCCGCTCGGGGTCGCAGACGACGGCCATCGCGTCCTCGGGCAGCACGTCGAGCAGCAGCTCCATGTCGTCGACGAGGACGGGCGCGAGGGACTCCATGCCCTCGACGGCGATGCCCTCCGCGATCCTGCCGAGCAGGTCGCCCAGTTCGGGGTGCTGTTCGGCGAGGGCACGCGCGCGCGTGCGGACGTCGTCGGTGAGGAGGAGTTCGCGGCAGGGGGGCGCCCACAGCCCGTGTTCGGCGACTTCGAGGGAGCGCTGGTCGGCGACCTTGAAGTAACGGATCTCCTCGACGTCGTCGCCCCAGAACTCGATCCGCAGGGGGTGTTCCTCGGTGGGCGGGAAGACGTCCAGGATGCCGCCGCGCACGGCGAACTCGCCGCGCTTCTCGACCAGTTCCACGCGCGCGTACGCGGCGGCGGCGAGGGCTGCGACGATCTCGTCCAGGTCGGCGGTCTGGCCGCCCCTGAGGGCCACCGGCTCCAGGTCGCCGAGCCCCTTGACCTGCGGCTGGAGCACCGAGCGCACGGGCGCCACGACGACGGAGACCGGGCCGGTCTCGGGGTCGTCGGGGCGGGGGTGGGCCAGGCGGCGCAGGACGGCGAGGCGGCGGCCGACGGTGTCGCTGCGCGGGCTGAGCCGCTCGTGCGGGAGGGTCTCCCAGGAGGGGTACTCCACGACGCCGTCCGGGGGCAGGAGCGAGCGCAGGGCGGCGGCGAGGTCCTCCGCCTCGCGACCGGTCGCCGTGACCGCGAGGACCGTGCGGGAGGTCTCCCGGGCGAGGGCGGCGATCGTGAAGGGGCGGGCCGCCGGGGGGCCGACGAGGTCGACGTGCGGGCGGTTGCCGTCGGCGGCGGCGGAGACCGCTTCCGCGAGGGCGGGATCCTTCACTACGGCGTCGAGCAGACCGTGCAGGCTCATGGAGGGGGTTTTCCGTCCGGGGGTCCGAGGTGGGTGATCTGGTCCGAGGTGGGCTTGCCGAGTGGACAACGCGAAGGGCCCGACGCGTGTCACGAGCCGGGGGTGTCCAGGGTACGACGGGGCGGGGCGGACCGCCCGGGCCTGTGGACGACTCGGGGCGGCGGGCGGGGCCGTTCCGCCCCCGCCGGACACCGGACGGGCCGCCCCGCCCCACCGCCGCCCCCTTTCCCACCGGGCCGGGTGGGCGGACACGGGCCGGGATCCGGGGCGGGGCGGAAGCCCCTGACGCGGCCCGGGGGGCCGCGCCCCTCTGACGAGGTCCGGGAGGCGGGGACCCTCTGACCGGATCCGGGGGCGGAAGCCCTCTGCCGAGGTCCAGGAAGGGGATCCCCTGCGGAATCCGGGGACGGAAGCCCCTGAGGAGATCCGGGACGGACCGGGGCCCGGGACGGAACCCACTGGCGGGATCCAGGCACAGGCCGGGGCCCGGGACGGAACCCACTGGCGGGATCCAGGGCAGGAAACCCCTGGCGGGATCCAGGGGCAGGTACCACCCTGCGGGATCCGGAGGGGGCGGAGGCTCCCGCCCGGGGCACGACGGAGCCGGCGCCGAAGAGCCCCCCGTGGCTCCTCGGCGCCGGCCCGCCCGACCGGAGGTCAGTCCGTGGCGATCGCGTTCAGGACGTTCATCCGGCCCGCCCGGAACGCCGGGACCAGCGCGGCGAACAGGCCCACGAAGGCCGAGGCGACGAAGACGCCGATGATCGTCGGCCAGGGGATGTCGAGGACGGTCAGGCCCTCCAGGGCGAGGAGCTGCTGGGCGGTGGCGCCCCAGCCCATGCCCAGGCCGAGGCCGAGCAGCGCGCCGAAGAGGGCGATGACGACCGACTCCAGGCGGATCATGCGGCGCAGCTGGCGGCGGGAGAGGCCGATCGCCCGCATGAGGCCGATCTCCCGGGTGCGCTCGACCACGGACAGGGCGAGGGTGTTCACCACGCCGAGCACCGCCACGATGATCGCGAGTGCCAGGAGGCCGTAGATCAGGTTCAGCATCTGGCCGATCTGGTCCTTCAGCTGCTCCTTGTAGTCGGTCTGGTCGCGGACGGTGTACTGCGGATAGCCGTGCAGCGCGGACTTCAGCGAGGCGTAGGCGGCGTCCTGCTGCCCCTCCTTCGCCGTGGCGAAGACGAGCTGGTCGAGCGGCATCTTCCCGGCCGGCACGTACGTGGCGACGGTCGAGATGGAGGCGTACATGGCGCCCTTGTCGATGACGACCTCGTCGCTGGTGATCGCGCGGACGGTGAGCTCGGCGGCGGTGCCGTCCTTGAAGGCGACCTGGACCTTAGAGCCGATCGTCAGACCGTGCTCCTCGGCGAAGCCCTCGAAGACGGACATCGAGTCGGGCCGGTAGGCGTCGGCGAGCTTGCCGGCGACGGTCTCGGTGGAGACGTCCGTCGCGTACGTCGGGTCGGCGGCGTTGATCGTCTCGCCCTTGGACGTCCTGCCGTCCGGGGTCGTCAGGTCGGCGTCGAGGAGCTTGTACTCGGTGACCCGTTCCAGGCCCGGCGTCGCCTTCACGGCCTGCACGGCCTGCGGGATGATCAGCTGGCCGCCGTCGTTCTGGATGATGAAGTCGGTGCCGACGCTGTTGTCGAGCTGCTCGGAGGCGGAGGCGACCATGGAGGAGCCGACCACCGACAGGCAGGCGACCAGGGCGAGCCCGATCATGAGGGCGGCGCCGGTGGCGCCGGTGCGGCGCGGGTTGCGCAGGGCGTTGCGCTCGGCCATCCGGCCGACGGGGCCGAAGGCCCGCAGCACGACCGCGCCGAGCACCCGGACCAGGCCGCCCGCGAGGAGCGGGCCGATCACCACGAACCCGATCAGGCTCAGGACGACGCCCAGGCCGAGCCACAGGGAGCCCTCGCTCGCCTTGTCGGCGGCGGAGGCGAGGTAGAGGCCGGCCACGCCGCCGCCGGTGAGCAGCAGTCCGAGCACGGCCCGTACGACACCGGCCCTGGCGTCGGCGGGGGCGCCGGCGTCGCGCAGCGCGGCCATCGGGGAGACCTTGCCGGCCCGGCGGGCGGGCAGGTAGGCGGCGAGGACGGTGACGACGACGCCGAGGACCAGGCCGACGACCGGGGTCGTCCAGGCCACCGTGAGGTCGTCGGTGGACAGGTTCATGCCGGTCATGCTCATGAGCTTCATCAGGCCGACGGCGATGCCGACGCCCGCGCCGACGCCGAGGACGGAGCCGACGACGCCGAGCAGCAGCGCCTCGGCCAGGACCGAGCGGTTGACCTGCTTGCGGCTGGAGCCGATGGCCCGCATCAGGCCGATCTCACGGGTGCGCTGGGCGACCAGCATGGAGAAGGTGTTGATGATCAGGAAGATGCCGACGAGGAAGGCGATCCCGGCGAAGCCGAGCATCGCGTACTTCATCACGTTCAGGAACTCGCCGACCTGCTCCTGGTTGGCGTCCGCGGTCTCCTTGGCGGTCTGCACCTTGTAGTCGCCGCCGAGCGCGGCCACCACGTTCTTCTTCAACTGCGCGTCGCTCACCCCGGCCGCGGCCGTGACGTTGACGTTGGTGAAGACGCCGGTCTCGCCGACGAGGGTCTCCTGCGCGGTCCTGGTGTCCAGGTAGAAGATCGCCGCGCCGGGGTTGGTGACGGTGAAGGACGCGATGGCCGAGACCTTCGCGGTGTGGGTGCCGACCGCGGTGATGACGGCGATCTCGTCGCCGAGCTTCAGGTGGTGCTTGTCGGCGGTGTCGGCGTCGACCATGATCTGGCCGGAGTCCGCGGGGGCGGCACCCTCGGTGATCTCCATGGTGCGGGCCTCGTTGGCGTTCCAGCTGCCGACGATGGTGGGGGCGCCGCTGGACGGCGACAGGCTGTCCTTGTCGGCGTCGACGACGGTCACGGCGCTGGAGAAGACGGTTCCCTCGGCCGACTTCACGCCGGCCGCCCCGCGGACCCTGCCGACCACGTCGGCCGGCATGACCGGCGGCTTGCCGTTCTTGGCGGTGGTCTCCCCGGTGTCGGAGGCGCCCTTCGCGCTCACCGTCACGTCGGAGGAGGTGGCCGCGAACAGCTTGTCGAAGGTGGTGTTCATGGTGTCGGTGAACACCAGCGTCCCGCAGACGAAGGCCACCGACAGCAGGACGGCCACGGCCGACAGGGCCATGCGTCCCTTGTGCGCGAAGAAGTTGCGCATCGAGGTTCTCAGCACGGTCATGACGTACGCCCCCGGGCGTCGAAGTCCTTCATGCGGTCCAGGACCTGCTCGGCGGTCGGCTGGTGCATCTCGTCGACGATGCGGCCGTCGGCGAGGTACAGGACGCGGTCGGCGTAGGAGGCGGCGACCGGGTCGTGGGTGACCATCACGATGGTCTGGCCGAGTTCGTCCACGGAGCGGCGCAGGAAGCCCAGGACCTCGGCGCCGGCCCGCGAGTCGAGGTTCCCGGTCGGCTCGTCGCCGAAGATGATCTCGGGGCGGGCGGCGAGGGCGCGGGCCACGGCGACGCGCTGCTGCTGGCCGCCGGAGAGCTGGGTGGGCCGGTGCCTGAGCCGGTCGGACAGCCCGACCGTCTCGACGACCTGCTGCAGCCAGGCCCGGTCGGGCTTGCGGCCGGCGATGTCCATGGGCAGCGTGATGTTCTCGATCGCGTTGAGCGTGGGCAGCAGGTTGAACGCCTGGAAGATGAACCCGATCCGGTCCCGGCGCAGCTGCGTCAGCTTCTTGTCCTTGAGCCCGGTGATCTCGGTCTCGTCCAGATAGATCTGCCCGGACGTGACGGTGTCCAGGCCGGCGAGGCAGTGCATCAGGGTGGACTTGCCGGACCCCGAGGGGCCCATGATCGCGGTGAAGCGGCCACGGGCGATGTCCACGTCGACGTGGTCGAGGGCGACGACGCGGGTCTCCCCGGACCCGTACGCCTTGACGACCTGCCGCGCCCGAGCGGCAACGGCCGTACGCCCTCCAGTGCCCCCGTGCCTGGGAATGGTCACAGCCGAAGTCACGTGAATCTCCAAAGGTCGAAAGTGAGGAAGCGAGCGGGACGCGCGCGTGGTGCCTGCCGCGTCGGTGCGTGGTGCGGTGCTCGCTTGGTGCGGTGCTCGCGTGGTGCTGCGCTTGGTGCGGCGCTGCCGTGCTGGGTACTGCGCGTGCCGGGTGCTACGTCGAAGAGTCTGTCGGTGCGACCGGGTCCGGCGCGCTGGGGCTCGGGCCCGTCTTCGTGGGGGGTTAACCCCACCTCCGGCCGGTGGGGTTGTCCGCCCCAGCGGCGTAAAGCCAGGTTAAGGAGCAGCCCGGGCCTCTCTCGTCCTCCGTCGGTACGAACCCTCCCCGAGCCGTAGTACGGAGATACCCCTAGGGGCTGTCCACCGAGAGGTGGAGTGTTCCTCGGGGTCGTGTCCACCCTGGGGCCCGGTCAGGCTCCACCCTCCCGTCGGGCCGGGGTCGGGTGGGAGGCTGTCCGGGGCCGATAGGTGCAAGGGGCACGGGACAGGCGGGGAGGAGCACCGGATGGGCGACACCAGACCCGCGGCACGGGAGGCCGCGGGGCAGGGGCGGGGGCGGGGCGCGGCCACCGCGAAGCGGGGGGCGGTGGCCGCCGCGCTGATGCTCTCCATGGCGCTGGCCGCGCTCGACGCCACCGTCGTGTCCACCGCCGTGCCGCAGATCGTCGGCGACCTCGGCGGGTTCTCCGTCTTCTCCTGGCTGTTCTCCGGCTATCTCCTCGCCGTCACCGTCACCCTGCCCGTCTACGGCAAGCTCTCCGACACCTTCGGCCGCAAACCCGTGCTGGTGGCCGGCGCGGTCCTCTTCCTGCTCGGTTCGCTGCTGTGCGCGCTCGCCTGGGACATGGGCGCGCTGATCGCGTTCCGCGTCGTGCAGGGCCTGGGCGGCGGCGCGCTGCAGGGCACCGTGCAGACCCTCGCCGCCGACCTCTACCCGCTGAAGGAGCGCCCGAGGATCCAGGCCAGGCTGTCCACCGTGTGGGCGGTGTCCGCGGTCGCGGGGCCGGGGCTGGGCGGGCTGCTGGCGGCGTACGCCGACTGGCGGTGGATCTTCCTGGTCAACCTGCCCGTCGGGGCGGTGGCGTTGTGGCTGATCGTGCGTCACCTGCACGAGCCGGAGCGGACGTCGGGGCCACGCGGCCGGGTCGACTGGGCGGGCGCGCTGGCGGTCTTCGCGACCGGCGGGGTGCTGCTGACCGCGCTGGTGCAGGGCGGGGTGGCCTGGCCGTGGCGGTCGGCGCCGTCGTTCGCCCTGTTCGCCGCGGGGCTCGTCCTGGCCGGCCTCGTCGTGGCGATCGAGCGCCGAGCCGCCGAGCCGATCATCCCGGGCTGGGTGTGGCGCCGCCGTACGATCGCCGCGGTCAACCTCGCGCTGGGCGCGCTGGGCCTGCTGATGGTGGCGCCCGCGGTGTTCCTGCCGACGTACGCGCAGGCGGTGCTGGGCCTGGACCCGGTGACGGCCGGGTTCGTGCTGTCGGTGTGGACGCTGAGCTGGCCGCTGTCGGCGGCCCTGAGCCAGCACGTGTACCGGCGCATCGGCTTCCGCGACACCGCCCTGCTCGGCATCGGCGCGGCGACGCTGGTCCTGCTCGCGTTCCCCCTGCTGCCGTATCCGGGGGCGGCCTGGCAGCCGATGCTGCTGATGCTGCTGCTCGGCGCGGCCCTGGGCCTGTTCCAGCTGCCGCTGATCGTCGGCGTGCAGTCGACGGTCGGCTGGTCGGAGCGCGGCACCGCCACCGCGTCCGTCCTCTTCTGCCGCCAGAGCGGGCAGACGATCGGCGCGGCCGTCTTCGGGGCGGTCGCCAACGGTGTGCTGGCGGCCCGGCTGGGCGGCGCGGGCGACCTGGACTCCGTCGTGCGCGACCTGGACGCGGGCGCCGCCGCCGGGGCGACCCGGCACGCGGTCGCGGAGGCCGTGCACGCGGTGTACCTGGGCGCGGCGGGCGCCGCCGCGCTCGCCTTCCTGCTGCTGCTGTGCCTGGCCCCGCGTCACTTCCCGGTGCTGGCCGAGCCGGGCGACTGATCCGGCGCCGGCGGCGGGGGGCCGCCCGCCCCGTCCGGGCGGGTGACGCCCCGCCCCGGTCCGGCCCGGCCTGCCCCGGCCCGGCCCGGCGCCGTGCTGCGGCGGCGGTCCTCCGCCGGTCGACCGGTCCGGTCGCCGTCGCGCCCTGCTTCGCCCCGGGCCCTGTCGTCACCGTCCCGCCTGGCCCCGCGACACCCCGTACGCCCTCTCGCCGCGCCGGGCCCTGATCCTCGTACGCCCCACGCCCCACGGCCCTCCCACCGCACCGGCCCCTGACCCCCGTACGCCCCGTAAGGGGATCGGGGCGGGGCCCGGCGGGGGCTCACTGCGCGCCGCGCCCCGTCAGGGTGCTCAGGCTGCTGCGCACGGAGTCGATCTGCGCCCGCACCTCGTCCCACCGCTCGCCGTGCTCGCGCAGCACCCGTTCCGTCTCGCGGGCGATCCGTTCCGCACGCGCGCGGGCCTCGGCGACGACTTCGGCGGCACGCGCGTGTGCCTCCTCCTGGCGCAGGCGGGCGGCTTCCCCGGCGTCGGCGAGGTCCTGCCGTGCCGCGGACAGCGCCGCCTCGGCGCGCGCCACCAGCCGCGCGTGGTGCGCGTCGAGCGCGGCGGCCCGGTCGGCCTCCGCGCGCTCGGCCGCGGCCCACCGCCCGGCCTCGTCCCGCTCCCGGCCGGCGAGCAGGGCGGCGGTGCGCCGGCGCGTCTCGCGCAGGGCCGCGAGGGCCTCGCCCCGGTGCTCCCGCACCTCGCGCCGGGCGCCGACGCGGATCCCGTCGGCCTCGGCGCGCGCCGCGAGCAGGTGCTGCCGGGCGCGCTCCTGCGCCCGTGCGCGGACCTCGTCGGCCCGTTCCCGCGCCGTCGCGCGCACCGCCCGGGCGTCCGCCGCGGCCCGCGCGACCTGTTCCCGCGCCGCGCTCCGGGCGCGTTCCCGCACGGCCGCCGCCTCCTCCTGCCCGAGCTGGAAGATGCGCCGGGCGCGCTCCCCGAGGGCGTCGTACGTCTGCGGCGCCAGCCCGCTCACGGCCTCCCGCAGCCGTACGGCCTCGGCCTCCATGTCCTTGGCCAGCACGGTCAGCCGGGCGGCCCGCTCCCAGGCGGCGTCCCGGTCGGCCGAGAGCGCGGCGAGGTACGCGTCGACCTGTCCGGGCCGGTAACCGCGTCCGCGAACGGTCCTGAACCCGGGTGGTGCCTTCGAGACGCCGATCACCTGGAACCCCTCTCCACCGGACGGCCGCGGAAGAAATGATTTCCCGCATATCATGAGGTATCAGATGTAAACGCCCGTCACGCGACACTCCGCGCGCGGGTCGAGGCCGTCCGCCCATGCGAAAGGGCCGGGCCCGGTCACTCGACCGGGCCCGGCCCTCCCGCGCACCCGCGCGTCAGCGGGGCGGACGCCTCACAGCAGCCCGTCCCACATCTCCTCCAGCAGCACCGACCACCAGCTCTCCGGCGAACCGAGCGCCACCGGGTCCAGCGCGGCCAGCTGCGCCTGGAAGTCGACGGTCCAGCGGCCCGCCTGCTCCTGGTTCAGCCCGAACCGCAGCCGCCACATCCGCCCCAGCAGCGCGAGGCAGCGCGCGAACTCCGGCAGCCCGCTGTTCACGAACTGCGGCGCCACGGGCGCCCCGCCCGGCCCCGCCTCCACGGGCACGGCCACGATGTGCGCCGTGCCGTACTGCACGCAGAGCGCCTTGCCGAAGTCGCTGCCCATGACGAGGTACGAGCCCGCGTCCGCCGCCGGACGCACCCCCCGCTCCGCCGCCAGCTCGGCCAGCGTCGGCACCGGCCGCCCCGGCTGGGCCTGCGCCCAGAAGAACGGCCCCATGTCCACCGGCAGACCCGCGACGACCAGCGTGTGCGCCACGATCGGCGGCACACCCTGCCGGGACACCGCGGCCTGCTCGAACCGGAACACCCCCGGCCCGAACGCCGCACCCATCTCCTGCGCGATCGCCTCCGGCGGGACCGGCGGCAACGGCTGCACCGGCGGCAACGGCGCGCGCACCGGGGCGGGACGCGCCGGACCGTCGGCGACCTGATGCAACTCGCCCTGATGAGCCAGGAGTTGCTGCATCCCCTGCTGCCGGCTCGCATGGTCCGTGCCGTACGGCGCGATGCTCGTGATCCGCGCCTGCGGCCACTGCTCACGGATCATCCGCGCGCAGTACGCCCCCGGCAGCTCACACGACTCCAGCTCGGTGTGCAGCTCCAGCACCTGGTCCTGCGGCACGTTCATCGCCCGCAGCTCGTGGAAGATCTGCCACTCCGGGTGCGGCATGCCCGGCGCCGAACGCCGGATCACCTGCTGCTCCGACCCGTCGTGCGCCCGGTAGCGCAGCACGGCCTGGTAGCCCGGCCCGACGGTCGGCTGCCCCTGCTGGGGATACCCGTACGCCTGCGGCTGCCCGGGACCGGGCACGCCCGGCGGCGGCACGGCGCCGGGGGGCGGCATCGCGCCGGGCGGCGGCATCGGCGGTCGCGGGGCGCCCGGAGCCATCCCCGGAGCGCCGGGAGCGGGCGGCGGGGGCGGGGGCGCGCCGGGGCCGCCCGGCGGGGGCCCGGAAAGCATCGTGGCGGCCCGGTGCGCGGCACCCTGGGCCCCACCGGCGGACCCCCCGGGCGCGGCCGGGGCAGGAGGCATCCCCGGAGCGCCGGGAGCGCCCGGAGGGTGGGGAGCGCCGGGAGGCTGGGGGGCGCCCGGCGGCTGCGGCGCGCCCGGGCCCATCCGGCTCGGGTCCGCGAGCATCGTCGCGGCGTGGTGCACCCCGCCCGGGGGCGTACCGCCGGGCGGGTTCGGCGGGGCGGGCGGGCGCGGCCCACCGGGGGCGCCCGGAGCACCCGGAGCACCGGGGCCGGCGGGAGCGCCCGGCGTCCCCGGTCCCGCCGGTCCCTCGGGACCCAGCGACGACACCAGCTGCGTGGGCACGTAACCGCCCGCCGACGCGCCCGGCCCACCCGGACCGGCGGACGGCGCGGGCGTGGCACCCGGCCGCGCGCCGGGCATGCCCGGCGCGCTCGGCGGAGGCGGCGGCGGTGCCCCACCGGTACGCCGGCGCGGCGGCGGGGCCGCCTTGCTGGTCGCCGCATCGGCGATGTCCCCGGCGTTCGGCGCGAGCGGCCGCGCCGGAGCACCCGTGGCCCCCGGACCGGCCGGCGGCTGCGGCGCACCGGGCGCCTGCGCACCGGGCGCCTGCGCACCGCCGTAGGACGACGGCCCCGGCGGCGGAGGCGGGGTGGGGGCGGACGACGGCGCGGGAGCACCGCCCGGCGCTCCCGGCCCGTCCACGTCGGGGATCGCCGGCGCGACCGCCGTGGGCGGAATCCGGCTGCCGCCCGAGATCAGCGCCGTCTTGGCGTCCGACGCGGCGGAGGGCGGCGGCGGCACCTCGTCGTCGACACCGCTCAGCGGCGGCGCGAACACCGTCGCCGGCAGCGGCACGGAACGGTCGTCACCGGCATCGCCGTTGGTGTCCGTACCCGCCCAGGGCGTGGCCCCGGCGGGCGTGGGAACCGGCGTCGGCACCCCCGCCTGCGTCCGGGGCAGCGCCGGATCACCGAAGTCCCCGGCCGGACCCGCCGCAGCGGCAGGCGCCGGCGGGACGGGAGCAGCCGGAGAAACCGACGAAGAGGAAGAGGAAGAGGAAGACGGAGGGGAAGCGGAAGCAGCCCCGGACGAAGAGGCCGAGACCGGAGTCGGGGCCGAGGCCGGAGTCGGGGCCGAGGCCGGAGTCGGGGTCGAGGCAGGAGTCGAGGACGACGGCGCGGAATCCGCCGCCTCCCCGATCCCCAGCCGGTCCGCCGCCTCCTGCAACCACTCCGGCGGCGACAGCAGGAACGACGTCTGGTTCAGATCCACCCGCGCCGCGGCCGGCGGCACCGGCGCCGGCTCGCCCTCCGGACGGCCGTACTCCTCCTCGTACCGGCGGATCACCTCACCCACCGGCAGCGCCGGCCACAACGTGGCCTCACCGCTGTCGCGGGCCAGCACCAACCGCTGCCCGCCCCCGTCCGAACGCGGCCCCTCCGCACGGTCCTCGGCCCACACCACGAACCCGAGCCCGAACTCCCGCACCCGCACCTCACGGTGCTGATACGCCGGAACGTCCCCGTTGACCCACTCTTCACCGCGCTCCTGCGCCTGCGCGAACGTCACCATCGCCGGATCACTCCCCCACACCCACGGACGGAACGGAAGAACCGGAAGCGACCGGAACAACCCGCGCGAAACCACCGTCCACCATCAGATTCGCCACCGTCTCCAACTCCGGCGGCCGCCCCGCGAGCCGCGACAGGAAGACGTCGAAGTCCTCACCGCACGGCAGCAGCAACCGCTCCACCCGCTCCGCCGGCGACCACGCCGGATCCACGTCCCGCACGTCGTCGTACGCGCAGAACCACACCGAACCGATCCGGTCACCCTTCACCTTCACGGCCAGCAGACCGCCCTGCACGAACCCGACCCCCAGATAGTCCTTGGTCAGATGGTCACGCAGGCACTTGTTCACGTACACCAGGTCGTTGACGGCCGCCTCGTCCCGCACCGTGAAGAACGGCTGGTCCACCAGCAACCCCAACTCCGCGTCCAGCGCCGCCCCCACCGGAGCACAACCGCCCGCGGCCTTCAGGAACGTCCGGTACGCGCCCGGCAGCCGGTACCCCAGGTCCTCCTCGACCCCCTGCACCTGCTGCTCCGTCACCGCCACACCCGACTTCGGCAGCCCGAAGTGCGCCGGACGCGTCTCCTGCAACGGCCGCGTCCCGCGCTTCGCCTGGTCGACCACCGCCGTCGCGATCCCACCGTGGTGCCGCAGCAACGCCTTCACCTCGACCGGAACCAGCTCCAGCCGCCGCGAACCCGCCACGTGGTGCCACGTCCAGCCGTGCGGCGTCGCCACACTGTCCACCGTGTCCCACAACTCGTGCCCCGACGCCGACAACGCCGCGTTCGCCGACACGTAGTCCGTCAGCCGCAGCTCGTCGACGCCGAAACCCTCCGGCGGCTCCGCGATCTCCGCGGCCGCCCGCGCGTAGGGCGAGAAATCCGGGTGACCGTGCTCGTCGACCCGTACCCCTCTCGGGTGACGTGCAGCCCGGACCGGATCCGGGAAATGCACGACCTGCCCGGCATAGGCCGCGTTCGGCGGCGCGGCTCGCTGCCCGAGCCGACCTGTCGTCATGGCGGTTGCCCCCTGCGGCGCTCTGGACGGACCCCGGCGGCCCGATCCGCCTGCGGACCGACCACCACGCCCCGTATCCGACTGTCTCCAACGGTCTCCCACGCGCGTCAACCACGCGCCAGGCGGTGCCGACAGCCTAAGCGGTACGACGGCACCGGTCACCGGCCCTCCACTTCCGTGACCAGCCGTCACCCCGCCGTGACAGCCGGCCCCGGCCCGGGCGTGTCGCAGCGCCCCAGCTTCCACACAGGCCACGCCGTTTGGCACTCTGAGACCTCCGGGGGGATGCACGGGAGGGCAGAAACGATCATGAACGCCACGCAAACGGGACCGCACACCAGCCGCTCCGGCGACCCCCGCATCGGCTGGAGCAGCGCCGAGACCCCCCACGCGCCCGTCCTCCGCCACCGCCGCGACGGCATACTCCCCACCGTCGCCGCCGCCCTCTCCGTCCGCGGCGCCACCCTCACCAGCACCGCCGCCCGCGGCGACCAGCCCCCCGCCCTGCACCCCCTCGTGCAGGAGTTCCTCGACACCCTCCCCAGCGACCGGCGCGACCGCTACACCGGACGCTGCGCCGAAGCACTCCTCATCTCCCGCCACATCACCACCGTCGACACCACCCGCAGCAAACGCGCCGCCCGCAGACCCATGACCAACGGCGAAGCCCGCAAAGCACTCAAACAAGCCAAACTCACCGCCCGGCGCATCCGCGAGGACGGCGACCCCCTCCACGGCAGCTTCGCCACCCCCTGCCGCGCCTGCACCGCCCTCAGCGCCCACTTCGGCGTCCGCATCGTCGACCCCACGACCGACGACAGCTGACCCCCGCCCGCACACCTCACACGCCACACCCATGCCGCCACCACGCACCACCCCCCACACCCGCACGACGGCCCCACACCGACCCACGACCCCGACGGACGAAGGGCAGATGCACCCCGACCGCACCACCACACGCTTCCCCGTCCCCGTCGACGCCGCCCTGCGCACCGCCGGCTGGCAACCCGGACGCTGGGACATCAAACAGGCCGAGATCTGGGCCGACACCCTGCGCGAACACACCTCACCCGCCGGCCACCGCCACGCCGTCTTCCCCGCCGCCGTCGAGGCCTGGGCCGAATTCGGCGGCCTCCACATCACCCCCACCGGACCCGGCCGCCAGATCGCCCCCGCGACCCTCCACCTCGACCCCCTCCACGGCCTCCACCTCGCCCGCACCCTCGCCGACCTCGGCCGCGCCCTCGAGACCGACGTCAGCCCCCTCGGCGCCGAGACCGACAGCCACTCCCTCCTCGCCATCGACGCCGAAGGCCGCGTCTACGCCCTCGACCACACCGGCGACTGGTACCTCGGCCCCGACATCGACCAGGCCCTCGGCACCCTCGTCACCGGCATACAGCCCGTCCGCCTCACCGCCGGCTGACACCACCGGACCCCCACCCACCGGGACCCACCGGACCCCGGCCCACCCACACCGGACCCGCACCGGCCCCGGACCCGCACCCGCACCCGCACCCGCACCCGCACCCGCACCACCGAAGCCCCGCCAGAACCCCCACGCCACCCAAGACCCACCGGACCGGCCCCCCACCCCCTACACCGCCGGAATCACCGCCGACACCCGGAAACCCCCCGCCTCCGTCGGCCCCGACACGAACACCCCGCCCAACGCCACCACCCGCTCCCGCATCCCCACCAGACCATTGCCCCCCGACGGCAACCGCGCCGACGACGCCGCCCCCACCTCCGGCGGCGGCTCGTTCTCCACCTGCATCGCGATCTCCGCCACCCGGTGCGCCAACCGCACATACGTCTTCGCACCCGCCGCATGCTTGTGCACGTTCGTCAACGCCTCCTGCACCACCCGGTACGCCGTCTGCTCCACCTCCCGCGCATAACCCCGCACCACACCCTCCACCGACAGATCCACCACCATCCCCGCCGCCGCCGACTGCCCCACCAACTCGTCCAACTCCGACAGACACGGCCCCTCCCCCTCCTCCGCCACCCGCGAAACCGCCGCCACAGCGGCCGACGACACCGACGGCTCCGCACCCCGCCCCCGCCCGTCCCCACTGCGCAACACCCCGAGCATCTCCCGCAACTCGGTCAACGCCTGCCGCCCCATGTCCCCCACCAGCGCCGCGTTGCGCACCGCCTTCTCCGGATCCTTCCGCGCCACCGCCTGCAACGCCGCCGCGTGCACCACCATCAGACTCACCCGGTGCGCCACCACGTCGTGCATCTCCCGCGCGATCCGCGTCCGCTCCTCACCCCGCGCCCACTCCGCCCGCTCCTCGGCCCGCTCGGCCAGCAGCTGCAACTCCCGCTCCAGACTGTCCGCCCGCTCCCGCAGACTCTCCATCAACCGCCGCCGCGCCCCCACGTACAGCCCCAGCAGCAACGGCGGAGCCGTCAGCCCCAGCGAGGTCGTGATCGCCGCGAACGGAATGAACCAGTCCCCGATCGTCAGCCGCCCCTGGTCCATGCTCTGCCCCACCCGCACGAACGTCACGATCAACGTCCCCACCAGCTGCATCCCCGCCAACGAGGCGATGATCCGCCGCGGCAGCTCGGACGCGGCCAGGGTGTACAGCCCGACGATCCCCATCAGGAAACCCATCTGCGCCGGCGTGACGGCGATCGCCACCAGCACCACCGCGATCGGCCACTTCCGCCGCACCAGCAGCACCGACCCCGCGAGCAGCCCGAACACCACCCCGGCCGCCACCGGCACACCCGCGTCCCGCGCGAACGGATACCCCTCCGCCGCACACTCCGCGGCGGACACCACCGCGAGACTCCAGTCGAACACCGCACTGCGGCGCCTGCCCCACCACCACGGCCCTCCCCGAGCCGAGGCGTGCTCTTCCCCCGTCGTGGTCATACCTCCACCCTACGGGCGCCCACCCCGCCTTTTCCGGCGACTTTCACCGACTCCTCCCCACCACACCCCACAACCGAACAGCATCGAAACCCCCCGGTATCCCTCGAACTGCTGAATGACTCCCGTTCGAGCCCGGAACCTCACATTCCGACCGGACCGTATGCCTATGACACATTCACTCGGCAAGTACGCGGACTTCGAGGGACTACGGGAACGGGCGGTCGCCCTGCGGCGGGCGGGCTACAGCCTTCGGCAGATCCGGGACGAACTTCAGGTCCACAACAAGGACACCCTCCAGCGACTGGTCGAAGGGGAGCCGCCCCCGGAGTGGACGAAACGCCCTCGGGCGAAGGACGACCTGCGCGAGAAGGCGCGCGAGCTGCGGCAGCGAGGCTGGACGTACAACCAGATCCAGGCGGAGCTGGGCTGCTCCAAGAGCTCGGTTTCGCTGTGGGTGCGGGACCTGCCCTCACCGGAACGCCCGCGCCCCACCGACACCTCTGCGGCACAACGCGGACTGCAGCGTGCGGTCGAGAACCGCACCGTGGCACGGGAAGAGCTGAGAGCTCAGGCTTCCGCCGAGATCGGCCCGATGACACCCCGCGAACTCTTCCTTCTAGGTGTCGGGCTCTACTGGTCCGAGGGGGCGAAGGCCAAGCCCGGCACAAACCGTCGGGTCATCTTCGTGAACAGCGACCCCAGCATGATCGAGGTTTTCCTGTCCTGGCTCGACTTGCTCGGCGTGGAGCCGGAGCGCCGACGATTCTCCGTCGCCATTCACGAGTCGGCGGACGTCCCGGGAGCCGAGGCTTACTGGGCGCAGCGGCTCGGAATCGACGTCGGCGACCTCCTGAAGACGAGCCTCAAGAAGCACAACCCCAAGACGAACCGAACCAACACCGGCGACACCTACCACGGTTGCCTACGGGTCGCCGTCCTCAAAAGTGCCGACCTGCATCGTCGCGTGGAGGGCTGGTGGTACGGCATAGTAGGGGCTGCACTCGCCACCGATCCAAAAAATCGGACATAGCGAGCAAACCATCCCGGGTCGTCTAATGGTAGGACAAAGAGTTTTGGTCTCTTGAATGAGGGTTCGATTCCTTCCCCGGGAGCCCCCATGGGCCCTGACAGCACTGTCAGGGCCCACTCTCATGTCCGCCAAGAAACGCCCCGGTATCCTTCGGATGTCCCCCCTCTCCACAGCCGAAGGGCAACTCCGTGAGCGCCATCCGCCCGGCAGCCGTCGTCGTTCTCGCAGCGGGTGAGGGCACCCGTATGAAGTCGGCCCTACCGAAGGTCCTGCACGAGATCTGCGGCCGCAGTCTCGTGGGGCACGTCCTGGCCGCCTCCCGCGAGTTGGACCCCGAGAACCTGGTCGTCGTCGTCGGGCACGCGCGCGAGAAGGTCACCGCGCACCTCGCCGCGATCGACCCGGCCGTGCGGACCGCGGTGCAGGAGGAGCAGAACGGCACGGGGCACGCCGTGCGGATGGGTCTGGAGCAGCTCGGCGGTGCGGTGGACGGGACCGTGGTGGTGGTGTGCGGTGACACTCCGCTGCTGACGGGTGCGACGCTGGCGCGGTTGGCCGCGACGCATCACGCGGACGGGAACGCGGTGACCGTGTTGACGGCGGAGGTGCCGGACGCGACGGGGTACGGGCGGATCGTGCGGGACGAGGTGTCGGGTGCGGTCACGGGGATCGTGGAGCACAAGGACGCGTCGGAGGCGCAGCGGGCGGTCCGGGAGATCAATTCGGGTGTGTTCGCGTTCGACGGGCGGTTGCTGGCTCAGGCGTTGAAGCAGGTGCGTACGGACAACAGTCAGGGTGAGGAGTACCTGACGGACGTGCTGGGGATCCTGCGTGCGGACGGTCACCGTGTGGGTGCGTCGGTGGCGGGTGATCACCGTGAGATCGCGGGGATCAACAACCGGGTGCAGTTGGCGGAGGCGCGTCGGATTCTGAACGACCGGTTGCTGACGGACGCGATGCTGGCGGGGGTGACGGTGGTCGACCCCGCGACGACGTGGGTGGACGTGACGGTGTCGTTCGGGCGGGACGCGGTGGTGTTGCCGGGGACGCAGTTGCTGGGTGCGACGCGTGTGGGTGAGGGTGCGGAGGTGGGTCCGAACTGCCGGCTGAAGGACACGGTGGTGGGTGCGGGGGCGCGGGTGGACAACACGGTGGCGGACGGGGCCGAGGTGGGTCCGGAGGCGCTGGTGGGGCCGTACGCGTATCTGCGGCCGGGTACGCGGCTGGGGGTGAGGGCGAAGGTCGGTACGTACGTGGAGACGAAGAACGCGGTGATCGGTGAGGGTACGAAGGTGCCGCATCTGTCGTACGTGGGGGACGCGACGATCGGGGAGTACACGAACATCGGTGCGGCGAGTGTGTTTGTGAATTATGACGGACAGGACAAGCATCACACCGTTGTCGGGTCGCACTGCAAGACGGGTTCGGACAACATGTTTGTGGCTCCTGTCACGGTCGGGGACGGTGCGTACACCGCTGCCGGGTCCGTGATCACGAAGGACGTGCCGCCCGGTTCGCTGGCCGTGGCCCGTGGTCAGCAGCGGAATATCGAGGGTTGGGTGGCGCGTAAGCGTCCGGGGAGTGCGGCGGCGAAGGCTGCTGAGGCTGCTTCCCGGCAGGGCGAGGGCGAGAACTGACCGGAAACGAGTGCGTCGTGGACGGCGTACCGTGATAGGTGCACACCCGCACCCCCACCAGCTGAGACGGCTTCGTCGTGACCGGCGGCGAGGTTTTGGGTCAGCCGGCTGAGACACCTCTGAGGAGACAGTGCTGTGACCGGGATCAAGACGACCGGCGAGAAGAAGATGATGTTCTTCTCCGGCCGCGCCCACCCCGAGCTTGCCGAGGAGGTCGCCCACCAGCTGGGTGTCGGGGTCGTCCCGACGAAGGCCTTCGATTTCGCCAATGGTGAGATCTACGTCCGTTACGAGGAGTCGGCGCGTGGTGCGGACTGCTTCCTGATCCAGAGCCACACGGCTCCGATCAACAAGTGGATCATGGAGCAGTTGATCATGATCGATGCGTTGAAGCGGGCTTCGGCGCGTTCGATCACGGTGATCGTGCCGTTCTACGGTTATGCGCGGCAGGACAAGAAGCACCGTGGTCGTGAGCCGATCTCGGCGCGGCTGATCGCGGATCTGATGAAGACGGCGGGTGCGGACCGGATCCTGACGGTGGATCTGCACACGGACCAGATCCAGGGTTTCTTCGACGGTCCGGTGGATCACCTGTTCGCGTTGCCGTTGCTGGCGGACTACGTGGGCAGCAAGGTGGATCGTTCGAAGTTGACGGTGGTGTCGCCGGACGCGGGTCGGGTCCGGGTCGCGGACCGTTGGTGTGACCGTCTGGGTGCGCCGCTGGCGATCGTGCACAAGCGGCGTGACAAGGACGTGGCGAACCAGGTGACGGTCCACGAGGTGGTCGGTGAGGTCAAGGGCCGGGTGTGTGTCCTGGTCGACGACATGATCGACACGGGTGGCACGATCTGTGCGGCGGCGGACGCGTTGTTCGCGCACGGTGCGGAGGACGTCATCGTGACGGCGACGCACGGTGTGCTGTCGGGTCCGGCGGCGGACCGGTTGAAGAACTCGAAGGTGAGTGAGTTCGTGTTCACGAACACGTTGCCGACGCCGGGTGAGCTGGAGGTGGACAAGATCACGGTGCTGTCGATCGCGCCGACGATCGCGAACGCGGTGCGTGAGGTGTTCGAGGACGGTTCGGTGACGAGCCTGTTCGACGAGCAGTAGGCGGTGCGCCCGCTTCTGCCGGGTTGATCGATTTTTCTGCGGCCTCCCCCGCCGAGTAGACTGCGCGAGTTGCTCGGCGAGGGAGGCCGTACGCGTGTGACGCGTGTGTACGGCGGTCCGTTATCGACGCGCTCTTCGTAGCAGGCCGTTCGTGGCCGGGTGACCTTTCCGTCGTCGCTTTTTCTACGAGGAGTGAGTGTCATGTCCGAGGTAAAGATCGCCGCTGAGTCGCGTACCGAGTTCGGTAAGGGTGCGGCTCGCCGTATCCGTCGTGACAGCAAGGTTCCCGGTGTGCTGTACGGCCACGGTTCGGACCCGATCCACCTGACGCTGCCGGGTCACGAGCTGCTGCTCGCGCTGCGTACGCCGAACGTCCTGATCTCGCTGGACATCGACGGCAAGACGAACGAGCTGGCGATCCCGAAGTCGGTGCAGCGTGACCCGATCAAGGGTTTCCTGGAGCACGTCGACCTTCAGCTGGTCCAGCGTGGCGAGAAGGTCAACGTCGAGATCTTCGTGCAGACCGAGGGTGAGCTGGCTCCGGGCGGCAACCTGCTGGAGCACGTCCTGAACGCGCTGCCGGTCGAGGCCGAGGCGACGCACATCCCCGAGTCGGTCACGGTGTCGGTCGAGGGTCTGACGGCCGGTGACTCGATCCTGGCCAAGGACATCCCGCTGCCGTCGGGCACCAAGCTGGGTGTCGACGGTGAGACCGTGGTGCTGCAGGTGCTGGCCGCGCAGGCGGAGGAGCCCACCGAGGGCGAGGGTGAGGGCGGAGAGGTTTCCGCGGAGGCCTGATCCCCGTACCGCCGTCGTTTGTTCGTCAGCCGCTGTTCCCTCGGGGGGCAGCGGCTGGCGCGTATCGAGGAGAGTTGGACGTGACGAGCGACGCCGATGCCCCGTGGCTGATCGTGGGGTTGGGGAATCCGGGTCCGGAGTACGCGATGAACCGGCACAACGTGGGGTTCATGGTGGCCGATCTGCTGGCCGGGCGGGTCGGGGGGAGGTTCAAGCGGGCCGGGCGGGCGCAGGCGCAGGTCGTGGAGGGGCGGATCGGTCCGCCGGGGCCGGGCAGCCGGCGGGTGGTGGTGGCGAAGCCGATGTCGTACATGAACCTGTCGGGTGGTCCGGTGAACGCGCTGCGGGAGTTCTACAAGGTGCCGGTGGGGCGGGTGGTGGCGGTTCATGACGAGCTGGACATCGACTACGGGGTGCTGCGGCTGAAGCTGGGGGGCGGGGACAACGGGCACAACGGTCTGAAGTCGATGACGAAGGCGTTCGGGGCGGACTACCACCGGGTGCGGTTCGGGATCGGGCGGCCGCCGGGGCGGATGCAGGTGGCGGACTTCGTGCTGAAGGACTTCTCGGGGGCGGAGCGCAAGGAGCTGGACTATTTCGTGGACCGGGCTGCGGACGCGGTGGAGTGTCTGGTGATCGAGGGGTTGGAGCGGGCGCAGGGGACGTACAACTCCTGAGCGCGGGGCTCGCGGGGGGTGGGGTGCGCGGGGCTCGGGTGCGCGGGGGTGGGGAAAGGGCGGACAAGTCGCGACGTGTCACCCGTGGAGGTTGACGGGCGGTTCAGGCATGGCCAATGATCCCGGCCATGCCTGCCACCGCCGCCGCGTCCCACCGGCGTTCCGCTCACCGGGGTCCTGCTCGTCGGGGTTCCGCTCGCCGGGGTCCCGTCGGCCGGGGTGCTTCCCGTCGGGCCTCGGCCGTGGTGTGGCGGTTCGGCCGGCTGGCGGCGGCGTGGGTGGTGGTGTCGCTGATCCTGCTGGCGGGGGTGTGGGGGTCCTGGGGGACGGCGCAGCACGTGATGCTGACGAAGGGCCGGGAGCAGGGGACGATCACGGTGGTGCGCTGTGGTGCGGAGAGCTGTTCGGGGCCGTACACGCCGTTGTCGCCGGGGTCGTTGGCGCGGGAGCGGGTGGTGATCGAGAAGACGGTGGCGGTGCGCGGGGGGCGGACGTACACCGTGGTGGTCAAGCCGGGCGGTGGTGACGACGTGGTGCGGTCCGGTCCTGCCGGGGTGCTGTACGCGTGGGTGCCGATGGGTGGTGCGTTGTTGCTGGCGTCGGTGGTGGTCGCGGGTGGTCTGGGGCGGGCGCGGCTGGGGTGGGTGCTGGCGGGGTCGGGGGTGGCGTTGCTGACGGCGGCGTTCGTGGCGGTGTAGCGCTGCGGACGGGTGCGCCGGGGTGGTGGCCGCGGGCGGGCACGCCGGTACGGCACCGGGGGCGGGTGTGGTGGTGTGGTGGGACGGGCGAAGGGCGCCCCCGGGGTTCTCCGGGGGCGCCCTTCGCGTGTGTGCGGTGGGGGTGGGGGTCAGCCGGTGTTGCGCAGGCCGGCGGCGACGCCGTTGACGGTGAGGAGGAGGGCGCGGGCGAGGAGGGGGTCGGGTTCCTGGCCGGCGGCCGCCGCGTCGCGCTGGCGCTTGAGGAGCGTGACCTGGAGGTAGGAGATGGGGTCGAGGTAGGCGTCGCGGATGCTGAAGGTCTGCTTGAGGGCGGGGGTGGCGTCCAGCAGTTCGCGTTCGCCGGTGACCTTGAGGACTTCGGTGACGGTGAGCGCGTGTTCGGCCTTGATCGTGTCGAAGACGTGCTTGAGGTCGTCGGGGACGAGGGTGTCGACGTAGTGCTGGGCGATGCGCAGGTCGGTCTTGGCGAGGGTCATCTCGACGTTGGAGATGAAGTTGCGGAAGAAGTGCCACTGGCCGTGCATCTCGTCGAGGACGGTGTCGAGGCCGGCTTCGCGCAGGGCCTTGAGGCCGGAGCCGACGCCGTACCAGCCGGGGACGATCTGGCGGGACTGGGTCCAGCCGAAGACCCAGGGGATGGCGCGCAGGCCGTCGAGCGAGACGCCGGAGCCGGGGCGGCGGGAGGGGCGGGAGCCCAGGTGCAGGTCGGCGAGCTGGTCCACCGGGGTCGACGCGAGGAAGTACGTCGGCAGGTCGGGGTCCTCGACGAGGGCGCGGTAGGCGGCGTGGGCGGCGTCGCTGACGACGTCCATGGCGGCGTCCCAGCGGGCGAGTGCCTCGTCGGACTGGCGGGGGGCGGTGTGCAGGGCGGAGGCCTGGAGGGTGGCGGCGACGGTGAGTTCCAGGTTCTCGCGGGCCAGCGAGGGGATGAGGTACTTGTCGGAGATGACCTCGCCCTGTTCGGTGACCTTGATCTCGCCTTCGAGGGTGCCCCAGGGCTGGGCGAGGATGGCGTCGTGGGAGGGGCCGCCGCCGCGGCCGACGGTGCCGCCGCGGCCGTGGAAGAGGCGCAGGCGGACGCCGTAGCGGTGGGCGACGTCGCGCAGGCGGCGCTGGGCGCGGTGGATCTCCCACTGGCTGGTGGTGATGCCGCCGAACTTGGAGGAGTCGGAGTAGCCGAGCATGACCTCCTGGACGTCTCCGCGCAGTGCCACCAGGCGGCGGTACGACGGGTCGGAGAGCATGTCCTCGAGGATGGTGTCGGCGGCCTTGAGCTCGTCGGTGGTCTCCAGGAGGGGCACGATGCCGATCTTGGCCCAGCCGGCGTGGAGGTCGACGAGGCCGGCCTCGCGGGCGAGGACGGCGGCGGCGAAGACGTCGTCGGCGCCCTGGCACATGGAGATGATGTAGGACTCGATGACCTCGGGTCCGAAGACCTCGAGGGCGCGCTTGACGGTGAGGAAGACGCCGAGGGTCTTCTCGCCGGCGGCGTCGACGGGGGCGGGGGTGGGGGCGAGGGGCCGTCGGGAGCGGAGTTCCTTGGCGAGGAGCTTGGCGCGGTACTCGCGGGGCATGTCGGAGTAGCGCCAGGATTCCTCGCCGAGGCGGTCGAAGAGCTGGCCGAGGGCGTGGTGGTGGGCGTCGGCGTGTTCGCGGACGTCCATGGTGGCGAGCTGGAGGCCGAAGGCGGCCAGGGTGCGGATGGTGCGGTTCATGCGGCCGTCGGCGATGAGGCCGCCGCGGTGCTCGCGCAGGGAGGTCTGGACGAGGGTGAGGTCGCCGATGAGTTCGCTGGTGCCGAGGTAGTCGCGGCCGGGCTCGTGGGGGGTGCCCTTGGCGAGGCGCTGCTTGGTGTTCTCCAGCTTCTGCCGGATGCAGGTGGCCTTGAGCCGGTAGGGCTCCTCGGCGTTGAGGCGCTTGTAGCGGGGGCTGATCTCGGGCAGGCGTTCGAGGTCGGCCTGGAGGGAGGTGAGGAGTTCCTCGGTGGCTCCGGTGTAGCGGATGGAGTTGGAGAGGAAGCCGCGGAGTTCGTCGATCATCTCCAGGGCGTCGTTGATGCCGTGTTCGTGCTGGAGGATGAGGACGTCCCAGGTGACCTGGGGGGTGACGTTGGGGTTGCCGTCGCGGTCGCCGCCGATCCAGGTGCCGAAGGTGAGGGGGCGGGTGCCGGCGGGGACGGTGACGCCGACGCGTTCGAGTTCGGCGGTGAGGTCCTCGAGGACGTCGCCGACGGCTCCGGCGTGGAGTTCGTCGAGGTAGTAGATGGCGTTGCGGGCCTCGTCGGCGGGTTCGGGGCGGACGACGCGGAGTTCGTCGGTCTGCCAGACGAGGTCGATGTTCTCGGCGAGGCGGGTGTCGTGGCGGCGGCGGTCGGCCTCGATGACGGGGGTCTCCAGGAGCGCGGCGATGCGCCGGAGCTTGTTGAGGACCGAGCGGCGCGCGGCTTCGGTGGGGTGCGCCGTGAACACGGGGCGGACGTTGAGGTTGCGGACCGTCTCGCGGACGTGTTCGGGGTCGGCGTCCTTGAGGCGGTCGGCGGTGCGGGCGAGGAGGCCGCCCTCGGCGGCGCGCCTGGCGCGCAGTTCGCGGCCGCGGTGGACCTGCTCGGTGACGTTGGCGAGGTGGAAGTAGGTGGAGAAGGCGCGGACCAGCTTGGCCGCGGTCTCCAGTTCGGTGCCGCGCAGCAGTTCGGCGGCTGTCTCGCCGTCCTCGCGGGTGAGGCGGCGGACCTTTTCGACCAGGTCGAGGAGCTCGGGGCCCTCCTGCCGGACGAGGGTCTCACCGAGGAGGTCACCCAGTCGGCGGATGTCGGCGCGCAGCTCGGGGCTGGTTGTCGTCTGGTCGTCGGCACTGCTCACAGGTGCGGCTCCTTGCAGTGTTGAAGCTCGTCCGGGAGGGAACCCGGACGTCAGACCCTGCGGCGGGGCCGCTTGCGGGTCTGTCGTCCGGGAAGAAAACAGAGCGGACCGCGCTGTCCGACCGATCCAAGGATAGGTGTCCGGGTGGACGCGCGGTCTGGCGGGCTCTTGTCGCCGGGTGACGCACTGCCATACTTACGACGCCGTAGGTTACGGAACCGTAGGAAGTGCGGTGCGGTCCTCCGGGCCCGGCACATCCCTGCACACCACGACCCCCCAGGGGACGCGCATGACCTCAAGCTCCGACGTGATCGAAGACCCTTCACCGGCGCCCGACGGCTCCGGTGCCTCCCTCCACTCCTCCTCCGCGGCGTCCGCCACTCTGGGCGGTGAGCAGAAGCGTTCGATCGAGCAGATCGCGCTGCTCGTCTTCATCGTCGTGCCGTTCCTGGCCCTGGTGGCGGCGGTGCCGCTGGCCTGGGGCTGGGGGGTGAGCTGGCTGGACCTGGGCCTGCTGGTCTTCTTCTACTACCTCGGGTGCCACGGCATCACCATCGGTTTCCACCGGTACTTCACGCACGGTTCGTTCAAGGCGAAGCGGCCCCTGCGGATCGCGCTGGCGGTCATGGGGTCGATGGCGGTCGAGGGGCCGCTGGTGCGCTGGGTGGCGGATCACCGCAGGCACCACAAGTTCTCGGACGCGGAGGGCGACCCGCATTCGCCGTGGCGTTTCGGGGAGACGCTGCCGGCGCTGATGAAGGGCCTGTGGTGGGCGCACATCGCCTGGATGTTCGACGAGGAGCAGACGCCGCAGGACAAGTACGCGCCGGATCTGATCAAGGACCCGGCGCTGCGGGCGATCTCGCGGCAGTTCGTGCTGTGGACGGTGCTGTCGCTGGCGCTGCCGGCGGTGATCGGCGGGCTGGTGACGATGTCCTGGTGGGGCGCGTTCACCGGGTTCTTCTGGGGTTCGCTCGTACGGGTGGCGCTGCTGCACCACGTCACCTGGTCGATCAACTCGATCTGTCACGCGGTGGGCAAGCGGCCGTTCAAGTCGCGTGACCGGTCCGGGAACGTGTGGTGGCTGGCGGTGCTGTCGTGCGGGGAGTCGTGGCACAACCTGCACCACGCCGATCCCACGTCGGCGCGGCACGGGGTGATGCGGGGCCAGGTGGACTCCTCGGCGCGGTTCATCCGCTGGTTCGAGATGCTGGGCTGGGCGTACGACGTGCGCTGGCCGTCACGCTCGCGTATCGATTCGCGCCGGAACACGGGCGGGGACGGCTCCCGGCGCCGGAAGGCGACCGTCGAAGCGGCATGATGGACGGCGTGGCGACCGACTCCAGCAGTACCCCGAGCAATGAGAAGCCGCGGCGAGTGCGTCGCACCCGGATGACCGGTGCGGAGCGTCGCCAGCAGCTGCTGGAGATCGGTCGCACCCTCTTCGCGGAGAAGGGGTTCGAGGGCACGTCGGTGGAGGAGATCGCGGCGAAGGCCGGGGTGTCCAAGCCGGTGGTGTACGAGCACTTCGGCGGCAAGGAGGGGCTGTACGCGGTGGTGGTCGACCGGGAGATGCGGCGGCTGCTGGACATGGTGACGGGTTCGCTCACGGCCGGTCATCCGCGGGAGCTGTGCGAGCAGGCGGCGTTCGCCCTGCTGGACTACATCGAGGAGTACACGGACGGGTTCCGCATCCTGGTGCGGGACTCGCCGATCCCCCAGTCGACGGGCTCCTTCGCCTCGCTGATCTCGGACATCGCCACCCAGGTGGAGGACATCCTGGGCCGGGAGTTCAAGCTCCGGGGCTTCGATCCGAAGCTGGCGCCGCTGTACGCGCAGGCGCTGGTGGGGATGGTCGCGCTGACCGGTCAGTGGTGGCTGGACGTGCGGCGGCCGAAGAAGGCGGAGGTGGCGGCGCACCTGGTGAACCTGGCGTGGCACGGTCTGGACGGCCTGGAGGCCAAGCCGCACCTGATAGGCCGCCGCAAGAGCTGACGTACACGTGTCGAAGGCGTACACGCGCCGAAGGGGCCCCGTCCGTGCGACGGGGCCCCTTCGTGCGTGTCCGGGTCAGTGCTTGAAGACGTCCTTCGCCTTCTCCTTGGTCTGGCGGGCGTCGCCCTTGGCCTGCTCGGCGCGGCCCTCGGCCTCGAGCCGCTCGTTGCCCACGGCTCGTCCGGCCGCTTCCTTGACCTTGCCCTTGACCTGTTCCGTCTTCGCCTTGGACTTCTGCTCGCCTGCCACGGTGTCTCACTCCCAGTCAGGTTGGCCTCTCGTGCTTCACCGGGTGACCTGCTGCGGGCATCCCAAACCACATACATGAAGAGTAATGTTCTGCCATCATGTGCACATGAACGAGATCACGATCAGCGCGGCCCGTGCCCAGCTCGGCGACCTGGTCCGGCGCGCCGCCCACAGTCGCGAGACCATCGCCCTCACCGATCACGGGCATGTGGCGGCACTTCTCGTCTCGCCCCAGGTGATAGAGGATCTCGAGGACGCCTTGGCGGTGTCCGACTACCGACGGCGCAAGGCCGAGGGCGCGCTGCCCCCCGGCATCCCCATGGCGGAGGTACGCAGGCGGCTGGGGCTCGAGCAGAAGTGACCTACGAGATCGAGTTCGAGCCGCACGCCCTGGACATGGCCACCCGGTTTCTGCAGGAGGACCCGAGCGGCCTTGCCCTGCTCCTCGACGGCATCGACAAACTGGCCCACGATCCCCGGCCGGCGGGCTCGACCCCCTACGGGTCCCCCGACCTCCGTCGCCTCCGCATCGGCGACTACCGGGTCCTGTACGTCATCGACGACGCCGTGATCCGCATCCTGGTCACCCACCTGGGCCGGACCCCGTAGCTCAGGCCCTCTTCCGCGCCACCGCGAACAGGCGGCGGAACGGCAGGACGGTGCCGTAGGGGCGGGCCGGGTAGGCCTCGCGGAGCAGGTCGCGGTAGTCGGTGACGAAGGCGTCGCGGGCCTCGGGGTCGTCGGCGAGGGCGGTGAGGACGGGGCGCAGGCCGGTGCCCCGGGCCCAGTCGAGGACGGGGTCCTCGCCCGTGAGGACGTGCTGGTATGTCGTCGTCCAGACGTCGGCCTCGCAGCCGAGGCGGGCGAGGTGGTCGAGGTAGACGCCGGGGGCGTGGACGGAGTCCCGGGGGCGGAGCACCCCGCGGAGGCGGCTCTTCCAGCGGGGGGTGCCGGCGAGTTCGCGCAGGAGGGCGTGCAGGGGCGCGTCGATGGTGTGGGGGACCTGGAAGGCGAGGGTGCCGCCGGGGGCGAGGCCGGCCAGCCAGGCGGGGAAGGCGTCGAGGTGGCCGGGGACCCAGTGCAGGGCGGCGTTGGAGACGATCAGGTCGTACGTCTCGGTGGGCGCCCAGGTCGTGAGGTCGGCGTGGGCGAAGTCGAGGTGGGCGCCGGCGTGCGCCCGGGCCTCGGCGAGCATCCGCGCGGAGTTGTCGTAGCCGGTGACGCGGGCGGTGGGCCAGCGGTCGGTGAGCAGGAGGGTGGCGTTGCCGGGGCCGCAGCCGAGGTCGGCGATGCGGGGCGGGGTGCCGGGCAGGCCGGGGACGCGGGCGAGGAGGTCGGCGAAGGGGCGGGCGCGGTGGCCGGCGTGGCGCAGGTACTGGGCGGGGTCCCAGGCGGGGGAGGTCATGGGCGGCTCCTCGGGTGGGGTGGCGTGCCGTGCGGTCCTCGCCGTTCGGCGGGTCCACCGTCCCGCCGATTCATCTCGACGTCAAGAAGTTTGACATCAAGAGACTTCACGTCGACACAACCACTACACTGATCGTCATGGAGGACGAGGTCGATCGGCTGGTCGCAGCGTGGCGCCGGGAGCGCCCGGACCTCGACGTGGAGCCGCTGGAAGTACTCAGCCGGGTGAGCAGACTGGCCCGGCACCTGGACCGCGCACGCCGCCTGGCGTTCTCCGAGCACCAGCTGGAGCCCTGGGAGTTCGACGTGCTGACCGCGCTCCGGCGCGCCGGGCCGCCGTACCAGCTGTCGCCGGGACAGTTGCTGACCCAGACCCTGGTCACCTCGGGCACGATGACGAACCGCATCGACCGGCTGGCGAAGAAGGGCCTGGTCGAGCGGCTGCCCGATCCCAGCGACCGGCGCGGTGTGCTGGTGCGGCTCACGGACGGCGGCAAGGACCGCGCCGACCAGGCGCTGGCCGGCCTGCTCGAACAGGAGCGGGCGATCCTCGCCGAACTCTCCCACGCCCAGCGCGCCGAGCTGGCCGCGCTGCTGCGCCAGCTGACCGCCCCGTTCGACAACATTCCCGGCTAGGGCCCGCCCGGCGGGTCAGGCCGAAGAGACGGGGTCCGGCGCTCGGGGTCTGGGACGCGGGGTCCGGCACGCGGGGTCCGGGACGCGGGGCACGGGACGCGGGGCACGGGGTCCAGGACGCGGGGTCCGGCACGACCTCGCCGGGAGGGGGCGTCCCGGCGGTGTCGCCGTCGGCGGCCGGCTCCCCCGTGCTCGGCTGCGCCCGCGCGGGGGATCCCCGTCGCGTCGCCCCCCTACTCCCCTCCGCCGCGCAGCCGCACGCGCGGGCTCCGCTCAGCTGGGCTGCAGGGCGCCGCCGGTCTCCTCCGACGTGATCCGCCGGACGGGCTCCCGTGCCTGCCCCGGCTCCGCCGGTCCGACCCCGGCCCGCCGGGCGAGCGCGACCGCGGCGAGCGTGGAGTGCACGCCCAGTTTGCCGAGGACGTTCTGCATGTGGGTGCGGACGGTGTGCGGGGACAGGAACAGCCGCTCGGCGACCGCCTTGCGTCCCAGCCCGGCGACCATGCAGCGCAGCACCTCGCGCTCCCTCGGCGTGAGGGACTCCACGAGCCGCTCGCTCTCGGTGCGGTGCCTGCGCGCGGCGGTCAGCTCCTTGAGCACGCCCGTGAGCAGGGCGGGCGGCAGGTGCGTCTCCTCCCGCAGCACCCCGCGCACGACGGTCAGCAGCCGCGACAGCGAGCAGTCCTTCGCCACCCAGCCGGACGCGCCGGCCTGGAGGGCGAGGGCCGCCCGGCGCGGGTCGTCCTTCTCGGCGAGGACGACGATCCTGACGTACGGCTGGGCGGCGCGGACGCCGGCGACGAGGGAGAGGCCGTCGGCCGGCCCGTCCTCCCCCGCCTCCCGCACGGCCGGCTGTGCGCCGGGCGGGCGGGCGCCCAGGTCGGCGTCGACGAGCAGGACGTCGTAGCGGCGCCCCTCGGCGGCGGCGCGCTCCAGGCTGCGCAGGGCCGCCGGGCAGCTGCCGGCGGCGAAGACGTCGACGTCGGGCTCGGCCGCCAGCGCGGCGGCGAGCGACTCGGCGAAGATGCGGTGGTCGTCGACGACCAGAACGCGGATGCGAACCACGAAACCCCCCTCCCCCAGGCTCCTCCACGGAGCAGGGGATACTCCAGGCCCGGAGAACGACGACCGGCGCGGGCCCGGCGCCCGGGAGGGGTGCCCGACCGCACGGCCGCCGCCGTGCAGAGAGTGCTACCCCCACCGCGGGCGTCGTACCCGGCTGTCCCGCCCCCTGATCAGCACCGGCCCCCACCGGTGCTGTCGAACAGAGTAGGGCCGTGCGGGGAGAGGGGAAGGGGAATCGCAGAACTGGTCGTCCCGCGCGTTTATGGTGTGGCGCATGTTCCGTCTTGAGGCAGAAGTCGACAGATCCCGACGCGACCTGCTCCGCTCCCGGCTGCGCGACGCCAACACGGCGGCCTCTCCCGTCCTGCGCGCGCTGCGCGGCACGCCCGCCGAACGCGAGGCGCCGCTGCACGTGTGGGCGTCGGACGACACCGGCGCGCTGGCCGGCGGCCTGGTCGGCCACACCTGGACGACCTGGCTGCACGTCACCTACCTCTGGGTCGACGAGCGCCACCGCGGCACCGGCCTGGGCACCCGCCTGCTCGGGGAGGCGGAACGCCTGGCCCGCGACGACCGCGGCTGCCTGCGCTCCCGCGTGGAGACCTGGGACTTCCAGGCCCCCCGCTTCTACCGCAGGCAGGGCTACGAGGTGGTCTGCGTGATCGAGGACTACCCGCCGGGCATCACGGAGTACACGCTGACGAAGCGGCTGGGGTGAGCGGGCCCGGCGGTCTCCGTCACCGGTCCCCCGCATGGCGGGGGCGCCGGACGAGCACCCCGCACAGCACACCGGCCCCCCGCGCGGTCGACACGCGCGGGGGGCCGGTGCGGTCCGCCGGGAGGGCGGTCAGACCAGGCGGGCGGCGCCCGCCGACGGGACGGCCTCGAAGATCCTCGGGGCGGTGAAGCCCGCTGCCGCGAAGGCCTCCTCGACCGCCTTGCCGATCGTGTCGACGTCGGCCGCCTCCGCGAGGACGATCGCGGAGCCGCCGAAGCCGCCGCCGGTCATGCGGGCGCCGAGGGCGCCGCTGGCGAGGGCGGTGTCGACGACGAGGTCGAGTTCGGGGCAGGAGATGCGGAAGTCGTCGCGCAGCGAGGCGTGGCCCTCGACCAGGAGCGGGCCGATCGCGCGGGTCTCGCCGGACTCCAGCAGGGACACCACCCGCTCCACCCGCCGGTCCTCGGTCACGACGTGCCGGACCAGCCGGCGGACCTCCTCCTCGTCGCCGAGGCGCTCCAGCGCCGCGTCCAGTTCGGCGTAGGGGACGTCGCGCAGGGCGTCGACGCCCAGCAGGGCGGCGCCCTTCTCGCAGCCGGCCCGGCGCTTGCCGTACTCGCCGCCGCTGTGGGCGTGCTTGACCTGGGTGTCGACGACGAGCAGGCGCATGCCCTCGGCGGCGAGGTCGAAGGGGATCTGCTTCTGCGACAGGTCGCGGGTGTCGAGGAACAGGGCGTGGCCGTCCTCGCAGCAGGCGGACGCGGTCTGGTCCATGATCCCGGTGGGCGCGCCGACGTAGACGTTCTCGGCGCGCTGGCACAGGCGGGCGAGCTGCCAGGGGGGCAGGCCCAGCTCGAACAGGTCGTTCAGGGCGAGGGCGACGACGACCTCCAGGGCCGCCGAGGAGGACAGGCCCGCGCCCGAGGGGACCGTCGAGGTGAGGTGGACGTCGGCGCCGGTGACCGGGTGCCCGGCCTCACGCAGCGCCCACACCACGCCGGCGGGGTACGCCGTCCAGGAGCGGTCCGACTCGGGTGCGAGGTCGTCGAGGCGGAGTTCGGCGACGCCGCCCTCGACGTCCGCCGAGTGCAGGCGCAGACGGCCGTCCGTGCGGCGGGAGACCGCGGCGACGGCGGTGTGCGGCAGCGCGAAGGGCATCACGAAGCCGTCGTTGTAGTCGGTGTGCTCACCGATGAGGTTGACGCGGCCGGGGGCCGCCCACACGCCCTCGGGCGCGGTCCCGTACAGCTCGGCGAAGCCGGCGCTGACCTGCTGCTCTGCCCCCACTTACCGCTCCTCTGCGATCTTCTGCGTGAACTCCCACGCGTCGGCGACGATGCCCGCGAGGTCCGCGCGGGACGGGTTCCAGCCGAGCCGCTCGCGGGCGGTGGCGGCGGAGGCGACCAGGACGGCGGGGTCGCCGCCCCGGCGCGGGGCCACGACCTCGGGGATCGGGTGGCCGGTGACCTGGCGGACGGTCTCGACGACCTCGCGGACGGAGAAGCCGTTGCCGTTGCCGAGGTTGCAGATGAGGTGCTCGCCGGGGGTGGCGGCCTCGACGGCGAGGAGGTGGGCCTCGGCGAGGTCGGCGACGTGGATGTAGTCGCGGATGCAGGTGCCGTCGGGGGTCGGGTAGTCGTCGCCGAAGACGGAGATGGCCTCGCGGCGGCCCTGCGCGACCTGGAGGACGAGCGGGATGAGGTGCGACTCGGGGTCGTGCCGCTCGCCCTGCGCGCCGTAGGCGCCGGCCACGTTGAAGTAGCGCAGCGACACCGCGGCCAGCCCGTGGGCGGCGGCCTCGCCGGTGATCATGTGGTCGACGGCGAGCTTGGACGCGCCGTACGGGGAGGTCGGCGCGGTCGGGTCGGTCTCGGTGATGGGGGTGCTGACGGGCTCGCCGTAGGTCGCGGCGGTGGAGGAGAAGACGAGCGTGCGCACGCCGGCCTCGCGCATGGCGCCCAGGAGGGCCATGGTGCCGCCGACGTTGTTCTCCCAGTACTTCTCGGGCTTCACGACGGACTCGCCGACCTGGGAGAACGCGGCGAAGTGGAGGACGGCGTCGAAGGAGGCGTCGAGCCACTTCCCGGCGTCGCGGATGTCGCCCTCGACGAACGCGGCGCCCGCGGGGACGCCCTCGCGGAAGCCGGTGGACAGGTTGTCGAGGACGACGACCTCGTGTCCGGCTTCCAGCAGGTGCTGGGCGACCACGCTGCCGACGTATCCCGCGCCGCCCGTGACCAAGTACTTGCCGCTCATCAACTCGCTACCTCTCGCAGTCGCTTCGCCGCGTGCTCCGGCGGCACGTCGTTGATGAACACGTTCATGCCAGACTCGGAACCCGCGAGGAACTTCAGCTTGCCGGACGTACGGCGGATGGTGAAAAGCTCGAGGTGCAGCGCGAAGTCGTCGCGGTTGACGCCCTCGAACTCCTCCAGCGCGCCGAAGGGCGCCTGGTGCCAGCCCGAGATGTAGGGCGTGAGGGGCTGGTCCTCCCCGAAGATCCGGTCGAAGCGCCTCAGGAGTTCCAGGTAGACCCGGGGGAACTCGGTGCGCGCGGCCTCGTCGAGGCCGAGCAGGTCGGGCACCCGCCGCTTGGGGTACAGGTGCACCTCGTAGGGCCAGTGCGCGGCGTACGGCACGAAGGCGACCCAGTGTTCACCCTCGAGGACGACCCGCTCGCCGGCGAGCTCGCGCTCCAGGACGGCGTCGAAGAGGTTCTCGCCGCCGGTGGCGTCCTTGTGGGCGGCCACCTGGCGCAGCATCAGGGCGGTGCGGGGCGTGGTGAACGGGTAGGCGTAGATCTGCCCGTGCGGGTGACCCAGCGTCACGCCGATCTCGGCACCGCGGTTCTCGAAGCAGAACACCTGTTCCACGGAGGGCAGATGCGACAGCTCGGACGTCCGGTCCGTCCACGCGTCCAGGACGAGTCGCGCCTGCTCCTCGGTGAGGTCGGCGAAGGACGCGTGGTGGTCGGAGGTGAAGCAGACCACCTCGCAGCGTCCGGAGTCGCCGGCCAGCGAGGGGAAGCGGTTCTCGAAGACGACGGCGTCGTAGGCCGAGTCCGGGATCTCGCTCAGCCGGTCGCCCTGCGAGGGGCACAGGGGGCACTCGTCGGCCGGCGGGTGGTAGGTGCGGCCCTGCCGGTGCGAGGCGATCGCGACCGAGTCCCCGAGGAGCGGGTCGCGGCGTACCTCCGAAGTGGTGACCGTGGGGTCCAGCGGGCGCCGGTCCACCGCGTCGCGCACCGTGTCGTCCCGCAGGTCGTAGTAGATGAGCTCACGACCGTCGGCCAGGCGGGTCGAGGTCTTCTTCACCGCGGCTCTCCATCCCTGCGTCGGGCACCACACGCGCGTACCGAGCAGAACAAGCTTCCAACAGAACTAAACACATCAAACCACAATCCCCCACGAGAGTCACCACCACAACCAAACAAAGACCACCAAGCGAAGTGAGCAGTGCATGCGAACCCCCACGTATCTCGCGGCTGAGCTACGCCTTCCGACCAACTGGCTCGACTACACGATCATGGCGATCTACTTCGTGGTCGTCCTCGGCATCGGCTTCGCCGCGCGCCGCTCGGTGAAGACCAGCCTCGACTTCTTCCTCTCGGGCCGCTCGCTGCCCGCCTGGATCACCGGTCTCGCCTTCGTCTCGGCGAACCTGGCGGCCACGGAGATCCTCGGCATGGCCGCCAACAGCGCGCAGTACGGCGCGTACACCGTCCACTGGTACTGGATCGGCGCCATCCCGGCCATGGTCTTCCTCGGCCTGGTGATGATGCCGTTCTACTACGGCTCCAAGGTCCGCTCGGTCCCCGAGTTCCTGCTGCTGCGCTTCGACCGGGGCGCGCACCTGCTCAGCTCGGCCCTGTTCGCCTTCGCCGCCATCCTGATCTCCGGCGTGAACCTGTACGCCCTCGCGATCGTCGTCGAGGCGCTGCTGGGCTGGCCGCAGTGGGTGGCGATCGTGGTCGCGGGCTTCTTCGTCCTGGCGTACATCACGCTGGGCGGCCTGTCGTCGGCGATCTACAACGAGGTGCTCCAGTTCTTCGTGATCCTGGCGGCCCTGATCCCGCTGACGGTGCTGGGCCTGAAGAAGACCGGCGGCTGGGGCGGCCTGACGGACTCGCTGACCGAGGCGCACGGCGAGAACTTCACCTCCGCCTGGGGCGGCACGGGCATCGGCAGCGACAACCCGCTGGGCGCGAACTGGCTGACGATCGTCCTCGGCCTCGGCTTCGTGCTCTCCTTCGGCTACTGGACGACGAACTTCGCCGAGGTGCAGCGCGCCCTGTCCGCGCGGAACCTCTCCGCGGCCCAGCGCACCCCGCTGATCGCCGCGTTCCCGAAGATCTTCATCGTCTTCCTGGTGATGATCCCGGGCCTGGTGGCGGCGGTCCTCGTCCCGAAGATCGGCACGGCCGACTCCGACCTGCAGTACAACGACGCGATCCCCTACCTGATGGAACAGCTGCTGCCCAACGGCGTGCTGGGCATCGCGGTGACCGGTCTGCTGGCCGCGTTCATGGCGGGCATGGCGGCGAACGTGTCGTCCTTCAACACGGTGTTCACCAGCGACATCTGGGCGAAGTACGTGGTGAAGGGCCGCGAGGACTCCTACTACGTCCGCTTCGGCCGCCTGATCACGGCGATCGGCGTGCTGGCGTCGATCGGCACGGCGTTCCTGGCCTCGTCGTTCTCGAACATCATGAGCTACCTCCAGACGCTGTTCTCCTTCTTCAACGTGCCGATGTTCGTCGTCTTCATCGTCGGCATGTTCTGGAAGCGCGCCTCGATGAAGTCCGGCTTCTGGGGCCTGCTCGCGGGCACCACGGCCGCGATGGTCAACTACTTCGTCCTCTACAAGCAGGACGTCATCGGCATCCCCACCGACCAGGGCGCCAACTTCGTCTCCGCGATCGCGGGCTTCGTCGCGGGCGCGGTCGTGATGGTCGCGGTGTCGCTGTTCACCGCCCCCAAGCCGGCCGAGGAACTCCAGGGCCTGGTCTACGGCACCGTCTCGCCCGGCATGGCCGAGCCGCCGGCCGAGGGCGACGACGCCTGGTACCGCAAGCCCGCGCTGCTGGGATGGGGCGCGATCGTCATCGCCGCCGCCTGCTACATCCCGTTCTCGTTCTGAGCCCGCCCGAGCCCGCTGACGCCGTTCGCGGGAGGATGGAAGAACCATGTCAGAGCAATTCGAACCGTCCGAGCGGGCGGAGGCGGAGCAGCGGCTCCGCAAGGCCGGCTACTCCGAGGCCGACGTCCAGCGCGAGGTCTCCGACCTGGAGCAGAAGTCGGCGACCGCGGCCCGCATCTTCGACCTGCGCCGCATCATCGGCGGCCTGTTCGTCGTCTACGGCGTCATCGTCACGATCGTCGGCATCACCGACGGCGACGCGGAGATCGACAAGGCCCAGGGCATCAACATCAACCTGTGGACGGGCCTGGGCATGCTGGCCCTGGGGATCTTCTTCCTGGTCTGGCTGAAGCTCCGCCCGACGACACCGCCGGCCCGGCTGCCGACGGAGGCGCTGGAGCCGAAGGACTGAGGGGTCCTTCCGGGCGTGCGTACGGGGCCGGAGCCCGCGCGGGTGGCGGGGTCCGGCCCCGTACGTGTGCGGCCGTGCGTGCGGCTGGTGGTGAGGGACGGTGGCAGGCCTACTCGCCGGTGAAGAGGTCGGCGGCGGTGGCGGCGTGGACGGCGCGCTGGGACCAGGTGGTGAGCCGGTCGAGGTCGGTGCAGGCCTGCACCCGCGTGCGGACGTCGTCGGGCACGTCGATGCCACGCCAGCGCAGGATGTTCAGGGTCGTCTCCGCGAGTGCCTCGATGCGGCCTTCTTCGCGGCCTTCCTCGCGTACCTCCTCGGCGAGCGGGTGCCGCCAGAAGTACTGGATCGTCGTCATCATGTCCCTCCACATCTGCCGGGCCCGGCTGTCCGCCAGGCACGAGTCGACGAACTGCACGAAGACCGCGGCACTGTCGCGGTCGATGGTCCGCAGGGCGGCCGCCAGCGATTCCAGTATGGCGGGAGCCTCCCGGCCCCGGCCGTGCGTCATGGCCGACAGCACCGCAAGGGGTACGTCCCGCTCGGCCTCCCGCTCGTCCGCGATCACCGGCACGTTGTCCGGGCCCAGCACGAACGGGCGCACCGTCAGCGACGGGCACCCCCGCACCCCGAGGTGGATCGGCTCGGCCGCCCACCGGGCCGTGGCACTGTTCTGCGTGACCACGATCAGCACCGGCTCGCACCGGTACTTCTCGTACAGATAGCTCAGGTAGTACGGCCAGCTGCCCCGCTTCCTCTCGTCCGGCTTGCCCTGCGACTCCACGACCAGCAGGTACGCGCCCTCGTCCGTCTCCGCCCGCAGCAGCGTGTCCACCCGCCGCTCGACGGGCTCGATCTCGGTGAGGTCGACGTTCATCCCCGCGAAGTCGTACGGCTCGGGGAACGGGACGCCCAACACCTGTTGCAGGGCACGTGTCAGCAGCGCGGGATCCTTCTGGAAGATCCGGTGCATGGCCTCGTGTGACGAGCCGACCATCGGCTCTCCTCTCTGTGCGACAAGATCAACGAGCTATGCCACCGGCAGGTCACACCAGACGTATTTGCCGCGGTGCCCGAAGCGGGACAGCGGGTGCCAGCCCCACACCTGCGCGCAGGCCCGGACGAGTACGGTGCCGCGCCCGCGCTCGGCGTCCGCCGGGTCGGCCACCTCGCGCGGCGGGTCGGGCGGCTCCGGGTCGGCGTCCCACACCCCCACCCGCAGTACGCCGTCCGCCCAGCGGATCCGCAGCGCCGCCGGGCCCTTGGTGTGGAGTACGGCGTTGGAGACCAGCTCCGAGGCGATCAGCTCCGCGGTGTCCACCATGCCGATCAGGCCGTGCACGGTCAGGATCAGGCGGAGGGTGCGGCGGCAGACGGGGACGGCTCTGACGTCGTTGGGGATGTGGAGGGAGTACTCCCAGGTGTCGGGGGTGCTTTCGGGCATGCGTCAACTCCGGGTGAGGGGAGGGTGGGTGAGGGCGCGGTGGCAGTGCCGCGGCCGTCACGGCAGGACGGGGCGGTGCGCTTCCGCAGCGTGTTCAACGCATGACTGACGGTATTTCCTAACATTAGGAAGAAGCAAGCCGCTGTCCTATCCTGACCCCCGAACGAGGTACGTAGACAAAGCAGTTGCGACGAGGAGATGCCGGTTGCCACCGAAGAGACACCTCACGGCCCGCAGGGTGCGATTGGGCACCGAGCTGCGCAAACTCCGCGAAGCCACGGGCATGAAGGCTCGAGAAGCTGCCGCGCTACTGGGTGCTGACGCAGTCCAGATGAGCCAGATCGAGTCCGGTGTGGCGGGCGTCAGCGCAGAGCGTGTTCGCCGTCTGGCGGCCCACTACGCCTGTACGGACGAGAGATTGATCGAGGCTCTGGTGGCCATGGCGACCGACCGCACGCGCGGTTGGTGGGAGGAGTACCGGGGTGTCCTGCCGCCGGTGAACCTGGACCTGGCCGAGGCGGAGCACCATGCAACGTTGCTGCGTGAAGTCGTCATCACGTACGTTCCCGGACTGCTCCAGACGCCGGAGTACGCCCGAGCAGTCTTCGGATACATGCGCCCCGAACTGCCCGACGGCGAGTTGACGCCACGCGTGGAGCACCGCATGAGGCGGCGCAGTGTCATCGGGGGCGAGACGCCCACTCCGTACGAGGTGATCGTCCACGAGTTCGCCCTGCGCATCCGCGTCGCCGACCGCCAGGTGTCCCGTGCCCAACTCCTGCGAATCCTGGAGCAGTCCGAGCAGGAGCACGTCACCGTGCGCGTCATCCCCACCGACCAGGACGGTTTCGGTGGCGCCGGTGCCTCGATGATGTACATGGACGGGCCGGTGCCCCAACTCGACACCGGACTACGGGAGGGAGCGACCGGCACGGCGTTCATCGACGCGGAACCCCAACTGAAAATGCTTCGAACGCTTTTCCGTAAGGTGGAGAGGGCGACGCTCGACCCCTGCGCGTCCCGCGACTTCGTCCACCGCCTGTCGAAGGAACTGTGAGGCGTCCCATGGTTGAGGCACTGCACTGGCAGAAGTCGACGTACTCGGGAGGCGCCGAAGGCAACGCCTGCGTCGAGCTCGCCACCTCTAGAGGAGCGATCCACCTCCGCGAGAGCGACACCCCCGCCACCGCCCTCACCACCACCCCCGCCGCCCTCGCCCGCCTCCTGGAAGGCATACGCGACGGCGCCCTGTGAACGCCGCACGGCCGGGCGCGGTGCCCTGACCCCTCCGTCCCTCACTCGGCGTCGTAGGCCTCGCGCGCCTTCTCGATCTGGGGCATGTGCACCCGTGCCCACTCCAGGAGGACGTCGACGGGAGGGCGCATCGTCTTGCCCAGCGGGGTGATCCGGTACTCCACCGCGACCGGCCTGGTGTTCACGACCTCGCGCTCGACGATGCCGTTGCGCTCCAGTCTGCGCAGGGTGGCGGTCAGCGACTTCTGGGTGACCGCGGGGATCGCGCGGCGCAGGTCGTTGAACCGGCGCGGCCCCTCGCACAGCTCGCCGAGGACGCTCAGCGACCACTTGTCCAGCACCTGGTCGAGCAGTTCGCGGTGCGGCGCGGAGATGCTCAGCTCGTCGTCGTGGGAAGCGGCGGTATCGCTCATGAAACCTGGTCTCGTTGAAGTGTCCTGCGTCTCCTAGGTATCAAAGAGGTACCACATCCGTCACGTCACGAGGAGACCTCATGCCCGTCCAGCGTTTCACCCCCGAGGGCCTGTTGCAGCCCACCCCCTACCACCACGTCGCCGTCGGCACGGGAAGCAAGCACGTCCACGTCAGTGGGCAGATCTCCGTTCTCGCGGACGGGACGCCCGTCGCCGCGGGAGACCTCTCCGGGCAGGTCGCGCAGGCACTGCGGAACACCGCACGCGGTCTCGCCGGGGCCGGCGCGACGTTCGACGACGTGGTGCGGCTGACGGTCTACGTCACCCAGTGGGAGCCGGAGAAGATGGACGCCTTCATGGCGGGCATCGAAAGCGTCGCCGACGAGATCGGGCTGTCGCTGCCCCTCCCCCCGTCGTCGCTCATCGGCGTCGACTGCCTCTTCCAGCCCGGCTTCCTCGTCGAGATCGAAGCCACCGCCCTCGTCGACTGACCGCTCGCACGGACCCGCCCGTCCGCAGCGGGTCCATCGGTCGCTGGGAGCAGGTCCTGCGCCTCAGGCGCGCTGCGCGCCTGCCGGCCAGGGTCGGCCCTCATGGAGACCACGGGAATCGTCCGTCGCCGGACGGCGGAGCGGGTGCGCGACGTTCTGGAGCGGCTCGTCACCGAGCGGGACGTGTGGGTGTCGACGGCTCACCCTGATCACGGGCCGCACCAGGTGCCGCTGTGGTTCCTGTGGGACGGGCGAGCGGTGTGGATGTGCACCGGTGCCGCTTCCGTGACCGCGCGGAACGTCCGCGCGGAGCCGCGCGTGCGCCTGGCACTGCCGGACACCTCCGACGTGGTGCTCCTCCAGGGGGAGGCGGAGCGCTTCCCGGACCAGGAGGTGCCCGCGGACGCGGCGGAGGCGTTCGCCGACAAGTTCGGATGGGATCCACGCGTGGAGGACGGTTCTTTTCTGTACGTGCGCGTGGTTCCGAGGACGGTGCGCGCCTGGCGCGGCGAGCCGGAACTGCGCGGGAGGGTCGTCATGCGCGACGGGACGTGGCTGGAATGACGGCCGTCCCCCGCCGGCACGCCTCTGTCGTCGCATCCGACCGGAAGTAGGGGGTCGGCCGCGGTGACCATCTCCGCGCGCACCGCGTCGATCATCTTCCGCACGCGCTCCGGCAGTACATCGCGGGCCGTCTGGGCCTTGAGGGTCCAGTCCGTCTGCCAGGGCGGGCCCATGAACCCCTCACCGGTCTCTGACCGGGCTCCAGCCGCTGCGCCTCGTAGCGGAGGTGGGAGACCTCTTCGAGGAGTCTCTTGGCCTCGGCGAGGTCGGTGGAATCGGCCGCACGGTGTTCGAGGTCCGTCACCAGGGCATCGAGCCTCCCGTCACGGGCGATCGCGTACTCGCCCCACCATCGGGCCATGAACGCGGGCACGGTGCTGATGTCGTAGGCGTCCGCGACGGCCCACTTCCCGTGCTCGTCGCCCGGGCGGAGGATCACGGCCTCGGCCGAAGTCCTCGGCGCTGCTTCAGGCCCGTAGGACGACGACCATCCGCGGCAGCACCCTGCCGGCGACGGATCCCGAGGGGACGCTCCCCGTGCGGACCGCGCCCATCGCGCGGTAGAAGGGCTCGGCGTTCGGGTCGGCGTCGATCGTGATCCGGGTGAATCCCAGGTCTCGTCCGGCGGCGACGGTGTGCTCGAACAGCAGGCGGCCGATTCCCCGGCCGATGGCCTGCGGATCGACGAACATCATGCCCAGGACTGCCGTGGGCGGTTCTCCCTCGAGCGTCGTGAAGCCCAGGATGCGGCCGTCTCCGTCAGCCACCGTGGCGCGTCGGAGCACGACCTCGTGCGCGGCGACGCTGAGCTCGTCGCGACACGCTTCCAGGAACCCGGCGTCATAGCCCCAGTGCGCCTTGGACCGCAGTGCCAGGTCGGTCAGCATCCCGGCTTCCGCCGCCCGTGCGGGCCTGAGCAGCACGTCCATCCAGAGCATCCCCTCACCGTTCCTACGGGCCCCCCGGCCCCGCCTCACCGTCCCGGGACCCCCGCGTCAGGGATCCCGCGCGGTCCAGCAGCCCCGTGCGGGCCGCCAGGGCCGCCGCCTCCAGCCGTGAGCTCACGTCCAGTTTCATCAGGACGCGCTGGACGTGGGTGCGGGCCGTGGAGGGGGCGATGCCCATGCCCGCGGCGATCATGCGGGTGTCCTCGCCGTCGGCCAGGCGGACCAGGACCTCCACCTCTCGGGGCGTCAGGAGCCCGAGGAGGCGCCGGCCCTCGTCGTCGGGCCGGGCCGCGGGGTTGAGCAGTTCGCCGAAGGCGCTCTGCAGGAGCTGGGGGGCCACCGCCGCCTCCCCCGACCGGGCCTTCATCATCGCCCGCTCCACTCCCTCGATGCGCTCGTCATGGCGTACGTAGCCGGAGGCGCCCGCGGCGAAGGCCGCCGCGATGCCGCGCGGGTTCGGCACCGGTCCCAGGACCAGGACGGCCACCTGGGGCCGTTCCCGCTTGATGCGGACGACCGGGTCGAAGAAGCCCGGCCCGTCCGGGGTCGCCGTGCCCAGCAGGCACACCTCGGGCGCCCGGGTGATCACCAGTTCCGCCGCGCCCGCGACGGGCGCCGTCGCGGCGAGCACCCGGTGCCCCCGCAGTTTCAGCGCCGAGGCCAGCGCCTCGGCGAGCAGTCGGTGGTCGTCGACCACCATCAGCCGCACTCCCATCGGACAACCCCACCCCCAGTACCCCCATGGATGCCCACCCGGGCACACAGGCAAAGCCACCACCGGCACACGTGCGGACATGTGCGGACGGACAGAAGGCGCCCCCCGGCACCCCGTCCTTCATGCCCCCGGAAGCTACACGCTTGTTCGACGCCGCGCTCCCCCTACCGGCGAGAAGGACCCCTGATCGCCGAAGTTCTCCGCGTGCGGGGGCGCGGGGCGGTACGCGTACGGCCCCGCCCCCGAACGGGGACGGGGCCGCGACGGCGGTGGCGGGACGGTCAGCCGGTCGCGCCGAACGCCAGCGCCAGGTACTCCTCGTCGTCGGAGCCGGAACTGTCCGCGTACAGCGCGGACATGTACAGGTGACCCTGGGAGTAGATGATCTCGGAGTACTCGGGCAGCAGGCTGCTCTCCGCCTCCCGCACCGCCTCCGTCGACGGGTTCTGCAGCAGCGTCGTCTGCTTGAACGTGCCGCTGTCGATGCTGACGACCTGTCCGCCCTCGTCGTAGGGCGGCCGCTTGTACGCGATGACGTTCTCGCCGTCCGTGCGCAGCGGGGTCAGCACGTGGCCGTCGCCGGCGTCGGCACGCTGGCCGGTCTGCTTGCCGGTGGTCAGGTCGAAGGCGACGATCTCGTTGGTCCGGCTGTACTCGCCGGTGCCGTCGTGCTCCTCCGTCGGCAGGTACAGCCGGTTGGGGCCGACCGCGACGCCGGAGCACTTCTCCATCTCGGTGATGCCGTCGCAGCGGGCCGCGAACTGCTCGCCCGGCGCGGAGATCCGGGTCAGCAGCTTGCCGGTCTTGTTGTCGATGGAGAAGAAGTCCGAGATGCCGCTGCCGTCCTGGGCGCTGTCGCCGACGTCGGCGGCCACGACCAGCGGGTCGGTGGACACGACGGCCGCGTACTCGATGCCGGTGGCCATCTTGTACTCGGAGAGCACCTTCCCGGAGGCCGGGTCGATGGTCTGGATGTGCAGCTCGCGCGCGTCGTACTTGCCGCACTTGCGCACCGCGACCAGCTTCGCGCCGCCACCGTAGCCGGCGTCGTAGCAGGTGTCGGCCGCCTTGGGGGACCACAGCAGCTTGCCGGTGGTGATGTCGAAGGCGCTTCCGCCCTCGGTGGCGCCCAGCGCGACGGTGTTCCCGCCGACGGTGACGTTGTCGAAGGTGACCGGGTAGTCGCCGACCGCGACGGTCTTGCGCCACAGCTGCTTGCCCGCGTTCAGGTCGATCGCGGCGACCTCGCTGCACCCGGCGTGGGAGTCCTTGGCGGGCATCTTCGGCTGGAAGACCACCGCGGTCTTCCCGTCCGCCGTGGCCTTGCGGCTGGCGGTGCACACCGGGCCGGGCAGCTTGACCGTCCAGAGCTTCGTGCCCTTGTCGGGGTCGTAGCCGACGATCTCGGCGACGCCCGACTTCACGTACGCCTTCTCCGTCAGCCAGGAGCCGCTCACGACGACGCTGTCGTCCTTGGCGACCGTGGGCGACGGGATCTTGAAGAGGAGCTCGGAGTCCGGGTCGCCGGGCACCTTCTCCGTCCCGCCGGCCGACGTCGTGCCGCCGTCGCCGCCCTTCTCGTCACCGCCCCCGCCGCCCCCGCCGGTCGGGCCGGCGGTGCTCGCGGTGTCGTCCTTCTTGTCGCCGGAGTTCGCGTACCAGACGCCGCCGCCGATGATCAGCGCGATCGCGACCACGGCCGCGACGACGATCGCGACCTGGGCGTTGCCCTTGCGGCCGCCCCCGGTGGGCGGCACCTGCATCGGCACGGTGGGCTGTCCCGGGTAGCCCGGGTAGGCCGGCTGGGTCGGGTAGGCCTGCATGGCCGACGGCCCCGGCTGGCCGGGCTGCCCCGGCTGCCCCGGGTAGCCGTAGCCCGGCTGCTGCTGGCCGTACGGCGCCTGCGGGGCGTACGGGGCCTGCGGGGCGTACGGGGCCTGCGGGGCGTAGGGCGCGGGGGCGGGGGGCTGCTGGGCGTACGGGTTCGGCTGGCCAGGCTGGCCGGGGTAGCCGTAGCCGGGGCCCGCGGGGGGCTGGGGCGGCTGGACGGGCGGGGCCGCCTGCGGATAGCCGTAACCGGGGCCGGCCGGGGGCTGGGGCGGGCCCGCGGGAGCCTGCGGGGCCGGCCGGCCGGGGTAGCCGTAACCGGGCTGCGGCGCCGGGTCCTTGGTGAGCTGCGGTCCCGCGGGCGGAGCCGGAGGCGCCGCGGGCGGCGGGCTCTGGGGTGCCGCCGGGGCCGGAGGCTGGGGTGCCGCCGGGGCCTGCGGGGCGGGCACGGCGGAACCGTCCTGCGGCGGGGGCGGGGCGTCCTGCGGCTCCCCGGAAGCCGCGGGAGCGTCCTGCGCGGGAGCCGCGTCCTGGGGCGGGGTGTCCTGCGGCGGGGTGTCCTGGGGTGTGCCGGAGGGGTCCTGCTGCTGCGGGGACCGGTCCTCGGGGGTGCCCTGGGGCGGCTGGTTCGGAGGCGGCGGCTGGGTCATGGTGTGGGTACCTCGGGATGGCGCGGGGAGAGACGGGGACGGGAGTACGGGACCTCGCGGAGGCGGGGCGGACGGGCGGCGAGGGGGCCGGGGCCGGACGGTGCGGCCCGCGCGGCCCGCCGGGCGGGGCCACGGGCGGCCGGCGCCGTCCGGAGCGGCCCGCGGGACGGACCGCGCACGGGCCGTGCGGGCCGTGCGGGCCGTGCGGGCCGTGCGGGCGCGGGACGCGGCGGTGGCCCGCTCGTCCGGCCGTGGCGGGCCGCCCCGGCCGGGTTCGCCCGCCTCACTTGCCGTAGGCGAGCATCAGCTTCTCCTTCGCGTCGTCGCTGCCCGCCAGCCGGGTGGTGGAGAGGTAGAAGCGGCCGTCCGCCCACGCGAGGTCGCGGGAGAAGAAGCTGTTCTCGAGCTTGGTCGTGCTCTCCGGCAGCTGGAGCAGCGTCGACGGCGTGTGCGCGGCACCGGCGGTCGGGATCGACACGACCCGCCCGCCGGCGTCGTACGACGGCTCGACGTAGGCGACGAGGTTGCCGCCCTCGACGGTCACCGGCAGCATCGACTCGTCCGTCGGGGACTTCACGCGCCACTTCTCCTTGCCGGTGGCGAGGTCGATCGCGACGATCTCGTTGGCCCCGGTGGTCGCCTTGGTCGGCAGGTAGAGGGTGTTCGCGTCGGCGGCCGTGCCCTTGCAGCCGGTCAGGTCGCGCCGGAGGATCGCCCAGCCGCACTCGGGGGCGAAGTCCTCGTCGACGCCGACCTGCGAACGGAACGTGCCGTCCGGCTTGAGCGTCGAGATGTTCCAGGCGTTCTTGCCCTTGTTGGTGCTGTAGACGACGAGCGGGTCCAGGGAGTAGGCGCGTGCGACCGTCCAGCCCTTGTCGAACTTCTGGGTCCACTTGACCTTGCCGGTCGCCGGGTCCAGTTCCTGCAGCTCGTCGTGCTCGCCGGGCTTGGTCGCGTCGCAGGAGGCCACGGAGATCAGCCTGGCGCCGCCCGCGAACGCGGTCGGGAAGCAGGCGTCGCCGTACTTCTTCTTCTCCCACAGCTTCTTGCCCGTGTTCACGTCGTACGCGGTGCCCGACTGCGAGCGGCCCACCATCAGCGTGTTGCCCGCGACGGACAGTTCGACGGTGATGGCGCTGTCGAACAGCGCGCCGTCGGGGACGGTCCCCGTCCAGCCCTTGGCGCCGGTGTCGAGGTCGATCTGCTGGAGCTGGTTGCACTTGGCGCGGTCGCTGGTGCCGTTCATGTAGGCCACGACGACCTTGCCGGCCGCCGTCTTCTGCGGGGTGACCGCGCAGATCTTCTGCGGCAGGGTGATGGTGTCCCAGGCGGGCCTGCCGTCCCCGACGCCGTATCCGACGACGTCCTTGTAGGCGGCCTTCACCGCGGTCCTGGACGTGATCCACATGCCGGGGGCCTCGCCGCCGGAGGCGGGCACGTCGGGCGCCTCCTTGTACCAGAGCACCTTGGCCTCGCCGGACTTGCGGCCGGCGTTGAGGTCCTCGGGGTCCTCGCCGCCGTCGCCGCTGCCGTCCCCCGGGTTGACGGGGGCGGCGCTCACGGACGGCTTGCCGTCGTCGCTCGGTCCGGCGACCGGCTTCTTCTCGCCGCCGCCGTCGTCACCGCTCGTGACCGCGAACACCGTCCCGCCGATCACCAGCAGCGCCGCCACCGCGGCGCCGACGGCCAGGGCGGGCTTGCCCCGGAAGGGGTTGCGGGAGCCGGACCGCGGGGTGCCGGGGGCGCCGGGGAACTGGGGCGCCGGGTAGCCGTGGCCGGGCTGCTGCCCGTAGGGACCGGCCGGCTGTCCGTACGGCCCCGGCTGCGGCGGCTGCCCGTACGGCCCCGGCTGCCCGTACGGTCCCGGTGCGCCCGGTGCGCCCGGTGCGCCCGGTGCGCCGTAGGGTCCGCCCGGCTGTCCGTACGGCCCCGGCTGCGGGGGCTGCTGCGGGTAGCCGTAACCGGGCTGCGGGGCCTGCGGCGGCTGGGCGGGCGGGCCCTGCGGCGGCGGGGGCGGCATCTGCGGCGCGCCGAAGCCGCCCTGCGGCGGCCGGTCCGGCTGGTCCTGCGGTGCTCCGAAACCGCCCTGCGGCGGCTGCTGGTCGGGCGGCTGAGTCATCAGCGTCTCCCCCTCGCTCACTGATTTTTAGCCACGCCCTGAGGCTCGTGACGGGCCCGGACTCGTGCTCGGAAAGTCCCGGACGGCTCTTTCTATCACCCGGCACCGACGGCGAAGGGGCCCGCGTCCGCCCCTGTTCCCAAGGGAGGACCGGGCCGTGATGTCGCCGTTATGCGCCTTCACGCCCCCTTCACGCGGCGCGCGCGCCGTTGCCGCGCGCGGGCCGCGCACCCCGTGCGTGCCGGAGCGTGCCCGGTGCGTGCGCGCGGGGTCCCCCGGCCCCGCGGGCGCGAGTTTCGGTCACGCCGGTCGGTTCACGCGTCCTCGGCCAACTCCAGCCAGCGCATCTCGAGTTCCTCGCGCTCGCCGGCCAGTCCGCGCAGTTCGGCGTCCAGTTCGGCGACCTTCGCGAAGTCGGTGGCGTTGTCGGCGATCCGCGCGTGCAGCTTGGCCTCCTTCTCGGAGACCTTGTCCAACTGGCGCTCGATCTTCTGGAGTTCCTTCTTGGCGGCGCGCTGGTCGGCGGCGCTCCTCTCGGGCGCCGCCTTCTGCTGCGCGGCGGGCGCCGCGGCGGCCGCGGCCTCCTCCATCCGCAGGCGGCGCTCCAGGTACTCGTCGATGCCGCGGGGCAGCATGCGCAGGGCGGAGTCGCCGAGGAGGGCGAAGACGCGGTCCGTGGTGCGCTCGACGAAGAAGCGGTCGTGGGAGATGACGATCATCGAGCCGGGCCAGCCGTCGAGGAGGTCCTCCAGCTGGGTGAGGGTCTCGATGTCGAGGTCGTTGGTGGGCTCGTCGAGGAAGAGGACGTTGGGCTCGTCCATCAGCAGCCGCAGGATCTGCAGGCGGCGGCGCTCACCGCCGGACAGGTCCCCGACCGGCGTCCACTGCTTCTCCTTGCCGAAGCCGAACGTCTCGCACAGCTGCCCGGCGGTCATCTCGCGGCCCTTGCCGAGGTCGACGCGTTCGCGCACCTGCTGGACGGCCTCCAGGACCCGCAGGTCCGGGTCGAGTTCGCCGACCTCCTGGGAGAGGTAGGCGAGCTTGACGGTGCGGCCGACGACGACCTTCCCGCCGGCCGGCTGGGCCTCGCCCCCGGTGCGGGCGGCGTCGGCCAGGGCGCGCAGCAGCGACGTCTTGCCGGCGCCGTTGACGCCGACCAGGCCGATGCGGTCGCCGGGGCCGAGCTGCCAGGTGACGTGCTGGAGCAGCACCTTGGGGCCCGCCTGGACGGTCACGTCCTCCAGCTCGAAGACGGTTTTACCGAGCCGGGAGGAGGCGAACTTCATCAGCTCGCTGCTGTCCCGCGGCGGCGGCACGTCGGCGATCAGCTCGTTGGCGGCCTCGACCCGGAAGCGCGGCTTGGACGTCCGCGCGGGCGCGCCGCGCCGCAGCCAGGCCAGCTCCTTGCGGACCAGGTTCTGCCGCTTGGCCTCCTCGGTCGCGGCGATCCGCTCGCGCTCGGCGCGCGCGAACACGTAGTCGGAGTAGCCGCCTTCGTACTCGTGGACGGCGCCGCGCTGCACGTCCCACATGCGGGTGCAGACCTGGTCGAGGAACCAGCGGTCGTGGGTGACGCAGACGAGCGCGGAGCGGCGCTCGCGCAGGTGCTTCGCGAGCCAGGCGATGCCCTCGACGTCGAGGTGGTTGGTCGGCTCGTCGAGGACGATCAGGTCCTGCTCGTCGATCAGCAGCTTGGCGAGCGCGATGCGGCGCCGCTCGCCGCCGGAGAGCGGCCCGATGACGGTGTCCAGGCCCTGCGGGAAGCCGGGCAGGTCGAGCCCGCCGAACAGGCCCGTCAGGACGTCGCGGATCTTGGCGTTGCCGGCCCACTCGTGGTCGGCCATGTCCCGGATGACCTCGTGCCGCACGGTCGCGGCCGGGTCGAGCGAGTCGTGCTGGGTGAGGACGCCCAGGCGCAGCCCGCCGGAGTGGGTGACTCGCCCGGTGTCGGCCTCCTCCAGTTTGGCGAGCATGCGGATCAGGGTGGTCTTGCCGTCGCCGTTGCGGCCCACGACCCCGATCCGGTCCCCTTCGGAGACGCCGAGCGAGACACCGTCGAGCAGCGCACGGGTGCCGTACACCTTGCTGACGTTCTCGACATTGACCAGGTTGACGGCCATTTTTCTCCTGCGCATGGGGGTCGGTCAGCCTTCTAGCCTAGGGCCTGCCGGGCACGGGACGGGGCGCGAGGGTGCGGTCACTCTTTGTGATGACGCGATCGGGAAAGGGCCGCTACCGTGGAGGGCGGGCAGCAGGATCCCGTCCATGGGAGGAACCATGACCGCCGAGTCCGTACAGCACCGCGTCCAGTGGCCGGTGCCGCCGCAGGACGGCTACACCGTGGACGACCTGTTCACGCTGCCCGATCTCCCGCCGCACACCGAACTGATCGACGGGAGCCTGGTTTTCGTGAGGCCGCAGCGTCGCTTCCACTTCCTGGTGATCGACCTCCTGGTCGACGGACTGCGCAGTTGCCTCGGCCCCGACTTCAGTGTCGAGCGGGAGATGACCGTCGTCCTGGACCGGCGCAACGGCCCCGAACCCGATGTCAGCGTGGTGCGGGCCGACGCGGTCACCGGGCTGGACCAGACCAGTTTCGAGGCCAAGGACGTCCTGCTCGCCGTGGAGGTCGTCTCACCCGACTCGGAATCCCGGGACCGCACGACCAAGCCGCAGAAGTACGCCTCCGCCGGAATCCCCCACTACTGGCGTGTCGAGCAGGACGGAACGACCGGCCGTCCCCTCGTCCACGTGTACGAGCTCGACCCGATGACGCGGTGCTACGTGCACATGAGCATGCAGCGCGACCAGATCAAGGTCGACAAGCCTGCCGCCATCGCCATCGAACTGGTCAGGGTCGATACCCGTTCCTGATCCCTCGGACCACCGTCGCCCCCGGCACCGGGCCCGAGGCCGTCCGTACGTCACGGCAGGTGCCGGAGGCCCGCAGCGCGCCCGCGATCCCCTGCGCCGCTTCCGCGTCCCGCGCCAGGAACGCCGTGGTCGGCCCCGAGCCCGACACCAGTGAGGCCCGCGCACCCGCCGCACGCCCCGCCGCGAGCGTGTCCGCCAGCTCCGGGAACAGCGACAGCGCCGCGGGCTGGAGGTCGTTGGAGACGGTGGCGGCGAGCGCGTCCGCGTCCCCCTTCGCGAGGGCGTCGAGGAGGTCGCGCGAGGCGACGGGCGCGGGGATGTCGCGGCCTTCGCCGAGGCGGTCGAACTCGCGGAAGACGGCCGGGGTCGACAGCCCGCGCTCCGCCATCGCGAACACCCAGTGGAAGGTGCCGCCGGTCTCCAGCGGGGCCAGCCTCTCGCCGCGTCCGGTGCCGAGGGCGGCCCCGCCCACCAGGCTGAACGGCACGTCGCTGCCCAGTTCGGCGCAGATCTCCAGCAGTTCGTCGCGGGAGGCGCCGGTGCCCCAGAGCGCGTCGCAGGCCAGGAGGGCGCCCGCGCCGTCCGCGCTGCCGCCCGCCATGCCGCCGGCGACGGGGATGTCCTTGGCGATGTGCAGGTGCACGTCCGGGGTACGGCCGTACCGCTCGGCGAGGGCGATCGCCGCGCGCGCGGCGAGGTTGGTGCGGTCCAGCGGGACCTGGGCGGCGTCCGGGCCCGCGCAGGTGACGCGCAGGCCGTCGGCCGGGGTGACGGTGACCTCGTCGTACAGGCCGACCGCGAGGAACACGTTCGCCAGGTCGTGGAAGCCGTCCGCGCGCGCGGCGCCCACCGCGAGCTGGACGTTGACCTTGGCGGGGACCCGCACGGTGACGCTCACGCCGCGTCCTCCTGCTTGTTCTCGGCGATCCGGGCGAACTCCTCGACCGTGAGGGCTTCGCCGCGCGCCTGCGGGGACACCCCGGCGGCGACCAGGGCCGCCTCGGCGGCGGCCGCCGATCCGGCCCATCCGGCGAGCGCGGCCCGCAGGGTCTTGCGGCGCTGGGCGAAGGCCGCGTCGACGACGGCGAAGACCTCCTGCCGGGAGGCCGTGGTGGCGATCGGCTCCGCTCGCCGCACCAGCGAGACCAGGCCGCTGTCGACGTTCGGCGCCGGCCAGAAGACGTTGCGACCGATGGCGCCGGCCCGCTTGACGTCGGCGTACCAGTTGGCCTTCACGGAGGGCACGCCGTACACCTTCGAGCCGGGGCCGGCGGCGAGGCGGTCGGCGACCTCCGACTGGACCATGACGAGGGTCCGCTCGATGCTCGGGAACGTCTCGAGCATGTGCAGGAGCACGGGGACCGCGACGTTGTACGGCAGGTTCGCCACCAGGGCGGTGGGGGCGGGGCCCGGCAGGCCGGTCACGTGCATGGCGTCGGAGTGCACCAGCGCGAAGCGGTCCGCGCGCCGCGGCATGCGGGCGGTGATCGTCGCGGGCAGGGCGCCCGCCAGGACGTCGTCGATCTCCACGGCCGTGACGCGGTCGGCGACCTCCAGCAGGGCGAGGGTGAGGGAGCCGAGGCCCGGGCCCACCTCGACGACCACGTCCTCGGGGCGCACCTGCGCGGTGCGGACGATACGGCGGACCGTGTTCGCGTCGATCACGAAGTTCTGGCCGCGCTGCTTGGTGGGCCGTACGCCGAGGGCTGCCGCGAGCTCGCGGATGTCGGCGGGGCCCAGGAGGGCGTCGGGGGTGGGGCTCGTCACGGGACAAGGGTACGGGGGCGCGGGAAGCGGGACCGCAGGTCCCCGGCGGGGGCGCAGGGGCGGGGTGTGGGGGCGGGGCGCGGGGGCGGGTGCGGAGGGCTCGGGTGCGGGGAGCGGGACCCGCAGGTCCCCGGCGGGGGCGCGGGGGCGGGGTGTGGGGGCGGGGCGCGGGGGCGGGTGCGGAGGGCTCGGGTGCGGGGAGCGGGACCCGCAGGTCCCCGGCGGGGGCGTGGGGGCGGGGTGCGGGGGCGCTGCTCGCCCCGGCGTCAGTTCTGGAGGCGGGCGCCGCAGTGGGGCCAGGGGGTGGCGCCCCGGCGGATGTAGAGCTTCTTGGCGCGGAAGGTCTGTTCGGAGGCGGGGGCGTCCTGGGGGCGGCCGGTGCCGCCGAGGCTGTGCCAGGTGCGGGTGTCGAACTGGTAGAGGCCGCCGTAGGTGCCGGACGGGTCCACGGCGTCGGCGCGGCCGCCCGACTCGCAGGCCGCGAGCGCCTGCCAGTCGAGGTGGTCGGCGCCCCGCACGGAGGCCGGCCGCGGTTTCGTGCCGACCCTGACCACCTGCGCGCGCGGCTCGCGCACGGTCTCGGTGCGCACGCGTCGCGGCCGCTGCCGGACCCCGTTGACGGTGCGCAGGGCGTAGGTGATCCGCAGCAGCCCCGGCCGGCCGGCCCGCTCCACGACCTCGGTGCCCCGGAACAGCGCGGGGTCGTCGGTGCGCCGTACCGGGAACGGGACCGCCTCCTCCCGCACCTCCCTCCCGTCAGTGATCCGCAGGACGGTGATCGTCTGGCCGTCGCGCGGGAAGCTGCCGGACGGGACGGACGTGGTGTCCTGGCCGCGCAGGGTGATGCCGGCCTCCTCGACGGCCTCGCCCACGGTCGCCGCGTTGGTGCGCACGGTGCGGGCCCGGCCGTCGGCCATGACCGTCACGGCGCGTTCGGTACGGACGTCCAGCGCGAGTCCCCCGTGTCCGATGCGCCGGGAGCGGGAGACGGAGAGGTGGGCGCCGTCCGCCCGCACGCCGAGCTGTCCGAGCGCCTCCTCCACGGTGCGGGCCGTCGTCCACACCTCGTGCCGCCGGCCGTCGAGCGTGAGCCGGAGGGGGCGGCCGTGGCGCACGGCGATCTCGTCGCCGCTGGCGAGGGCCGTGCCCGGGGAGGGCGCCACCATGTCGTGCGGCCCGACCCGCACGCCCTCCTCCGCCAGCAGTTCGCCCACGTCGTCGGCGAAGGTGTGCAGGGTGCGCGGCTTGCCGTCGACGGTCAGCTCGACCGCTTTGTCCTTCGCGACGAAGGCGGTGGTGCCGCCCGCGAGGAAGGCGACGACCAGCGCCTGCGGCACCAGGGGGAGCAGGGGCAGCAGTCGGCGCAGCGGGGAGTCCGCGCGCTCGGCGTCGCGCGTCCTGCGCCGGCGCGCGGCGCGCCCGGTGGCGGTGCCGGTGGCAGTGGTGGTGACGGCGACGGCGACGGTGGTGGCAGCGGCAGTGACGGTGGCGTACGGCGGCCCGTCCGCCCGGCGCGGCAGCGCCGGCCCGGGGGGCTCCGGCGGCACCGCGGGCATCGTCGCCGCGCGAGCGGCCCGGTGGGCGCCCGCGGGGGCCTGCGGCACCCCGTGGGGGAGGGTCTCGGCGTTGTGGACGTCGACGTACGTGCCGTCGGCGCCGTACGTGTTGCGCGGGTGGTGCACGTTGCTCACGCCGACACGCTCCAGGGGTCCTGGGATCCGGAAGGGGCCGGGAAGGTCCGGATCGGGCCCCCAGAACCTAGCGGAGCGGGCGTCACTCTCCAAAGCGGCGCGACTACCCACGGTGGTGGCCGGTGCGGCGCCCCGGGGTCAGTATCCGAAGGCGCGGGCCGTGTTGGCGGCCAGGGCGCCCGCGAGGACGTCCTCGTCGATGCCGCGGACGGCCGCCATGGCGCGGACCGTGACCGGCACCAGGTAGGGGGCGTTGGGCCGGCCGCGGTAGGGCGCCGGGGTGAGGAAGGGCGCGTCGGTCTCGACGAGGACCAGCTCCAGCGGGGCGACGGCGAGGGCGTCGCGCAGGTGCTGGGCGTTCTTGAAGGTGACGTTGCCGGCGAAGGACATGAAGTAGCCGGCGCGGGCGCAGGTCTCCGCCATCGCGGCGTCGCCGGAGTAGCAGTGGAAGACGGTGCGCTCGGGGGCGCCCTCCTCCTTCAGCACGCGCAGCACGTCCGCGTGGGCGTCGCGGTCGTGGATGACGAGAGCCTTGCCGTGCCGTTTGGCGATCTCGATGTGGGCGCGGAAGGAGCGCTCCTGCGCGTCCTTGCCCTCGGGTCCGGTGCGGAAGTAGTCCAGTCCGGTCTCGCCGACGCCCTTGACCTCGGGGAGCGCGGCGAGGCGGTCGATCTCGGCGAGCGCCTCGTCGAGCGCCCCGGCACCGCCGGCCGCGCGCGCCCCCTGCCGCGACCAGCCGTCGGGGTCCCCGTGGACGATGCGGGGCGCCTCGTTGGGGTGCAGGGCGACCGCCGCGTGGACACTGTCGTGCGCCGCCGCCGTCTCGGCCGCCCAGCGGGAGCCGGCGACGTCGCAGCCGACCTGGACGACCGTCGTCACGCCGACCGACGCGGCTTTCGCGAGGCCCTCCTCGACCGTGCCGGACTGCATGTCGAGGTGGGTGTGGGAGTCGGCGACCGGAACCCGCAGGGGGGCCGGGAGCGGCGGCGCCGCGTTCTTGTCGGCGTTCGAAGGCATGCCCCGATCCTACGGAAGGGGCGCGTCCGGCCGTCGGCCGCGGGCCCGCCCCGGCACGACGGCACGACCGGGCCGACCGGCCCGGACAGCCTGGACGGCACGACCGACCCGAACGGCACGGACGGCTTGGGCGGCCCGGCCGGCACGACCGGCCCGAACGGCACGGACGGCTTGGACGGCTTGGGCGGCCGACGGGCACGACCGGCACGGACCGCCCGGACCGCCCGGCCTCAGCTGGCCCGGCGCTGGAAGGGGTGGAGGAGGTCGGACAGGTGCCAGTGGTGCTGCCGGCCGGATTCCCCGGGCGCCGCGGTCGCCGGTACCTCCACGGGGCCGGCCGGGGGCGCCGTGCGGGGGTGGGCGGCGCCCAGCACGGAGGAGACCTGGCCGGCCCGCATGATGCGCAGCAGCCGGCCGTCGCAGTGGTGGCAGGCGGGGCGGCTCAGCGGGGACGGCACGAGGCGTCCGTCCGCCACGTACTGGACGAACTCGTGGCCCTCCGCGTCCGTGTGGTGCTCGATCTCGTACGCCTGCTCCCAGCCGTGCCCGCAGCGCATGCAGGCGAAGGAGTACGACTCGTGCACGACGGGGACCGCCGTGCGCGGGCCGCCGCTCCACCCGGCCGTCCTGCCGCTCCACCCGGCCGTCCCGCCGGTCCCGCTCATCCCGCTCGTCTCGCTCATGCAGGCTCCTCTGTCCGCTGGACGCGGGGACGGGTGCGTCCCTGTCGTCCAGTGGAGCGCTCCGCCGGGGCGGACGCAGCCGACCTGTCGAGTGTTGGGCCCGATTTGGGCGTTCCTTGCCGAAGCGGGACGGGGGTCGACTTCTGGGCTTTGCCGTCGACGGCACTTCTTTGCCGCCCGGTGGGAATACCTCCCGCCCGGCGGTGACGGGAGCTTCTCAGCCGGCGGCGTTCTTGGCCGCGACGACCGCGTCGAAGACCTGCCGCTTGGGCACCCCGGCCTCCGCCGCCACCGCCGCGATCGCCTCCTTGCGCCGCTCGCCGGCCTCCTCGCGCACCCGCACCCGCCGGACCAGTTCCGCCGCGTCGAGTTCGCCGGGGCCGCGCTCGGGCGCCCCGGTCACGACGACGGTGATCTCGCCGCGCACCCCCTCCGCCGCCCACTCCGCCAGCTCGCCGAGCGGGCCGCGCCGGACCTCCTCGTACGTCTTGGTCAGTTCGCGGCAGACGGCGGCGCGCCGGTCGGCGCCGAACACCTCGGCCATCGCGGCGAGGGTGTCGTCGAGCCGGTGCGGGGCCTCGAAGTACACGAGGGTGCGGCGCTCCTCGGCGACCTCGCGCAGCCGGGACAGCCGCTCCCCCGCCTTGCGCGGCAGGAAGCCCTCGAAGCAGAAGCGGTCGACGGGCAGGCCGGACAGCGCGAGCGCGGTGAGGACGGCGGACGGGCCGGGCACGGCGGTGACCCGGACGTCCTTCTCGACGGCCGCGGCGACCAGCCGGTAGCCGGGGTCGGAGACGGAGGGCATGCCGGCGTCGGTGACGAGGAGGACACGGGCGCCGCCGAGGAGGTGGTCGACCAGCTCGGGGGTGCGGGCGGACTCGTTGCCCTCGAAGTAGGAGACGACCCTCCCCTTGGGCGTCACGCCCAGCGCCTGCGTGAGCCGGCGCAGCCGGCGGGTGTCCTCGGCGGCGATGACGTCGGCGCCGGCCAACTCCTCCGCGAGCCGGGGCGGGGCGTCCGCGATGTCCCCGATGGGCGTGCCGGCAAGGACCAGGGTTCCGGGTGCGACTGTCACGTTTCCATCCTCGCAGGGGGCGCCGGGCCCCGTCCGACCGGCCGGGCCGGATCGCCCGGAGCCGGGCATGACCGGTCGAACAGGCCCATGCACGGGACTCCCACAGCCCCGTTCCCTACGATGGCGCGGTGACCAGTACCGCGTCCTCCACGGACTCCACGGACTACCGGCAGGACCAGGCACCGCAGGACCGGCGGCCGGGGTGGCAGTCGCGGCTGCGCCGGTTCGGCTACGCGGCGGCACCGGACGGCGACGTCCGGGAGCGGCTGGTGCCGCCGTTCGCCGAACCGAGCCCGCGGCTCTGGCAGGCGCTCGGGGTGCCGGCCGGGCTCGCCGACCGGATCACCCGCTGGTCGGGCTGGCTGGGTCCGCTGCTGGTCACGCTGGTGGCGGGCGTGCTGCGGTTCTGGAACCTGGGCACGCCGAGGAAGGTGATATTCGACGAGACGTACTACGCCAAGGACGCGTGGGCGCTCGTCCACCGCGGCTTCGAGGTCAACTGGGACAAGAACGCCAACGACGTCATCCTGAACAGCGGCGGCCACGTCACGATCCCGACGGACGCGGCGTACGTCGTGCATCCGCCGGTCGGCAAGTACGTCATCGGGCTGGGCGAACTGCTCTTCGGGTTCGACCCGTTCGGCTGGCGGTTCATGACGGCGCTGCTGGGGACCCTGTCGGTCCTGCTGCTGTGCCGGATCGGGCGCCGCCTCTTCCGCTCCACGTTCCTGGGCTGCCTGGCGGGCGCGCTGATGGCGGTGGACGGGCTGCACTTCGTGATGAGCCGCACCGCGCTGCTCGACGGGGTGCTGATGTTCTTCGTGCTGGCCACGTTCGGCTGCCTGGTCGTCGACCGGGACCGGGCGCGCGCGCGGCTGGCCGCCGCGCTGCCGGCGGACGCGGACGGCCGCCGCCGCCCCGACGCGCACGCCGCCGAGACCACCCGTCTGGGCCTGCGCCCGTGGCGCTGGGCGGCGGGCGTGATGCTGGGGCTGGCGATCGGCACGAAGTGGAACGGCCTGTACATCATGGTCGCGTTCTGCCTGATGACGGTGTTGTGGGACGTCGCCGCGCGCCGGGTGGCCGGTGCCCGGCGCCCCTACCGGGTGGTGCTGAGGCGGGACACGGGCCTGGCGTTCCTGGCGACCGTGCCGGTGGCGCTGGTCACCTACCTGGTGTCGTGGACGGGCTGGATCCTCTCCTCGGACAGCGGCTCGGGCGGCTACTACCGCAACTGGGCGGCGACCGACGGCAAGGGCGGCAGCTGGACCTGGCTGTTCCCGGACTGGCTGCGCAGCCTGTGGCACTACGAGCACGAGGTCTACGAGTTCCACACCCACCTCACCTCGCCGCACACCTACCAGTCGAACCCGTGGAGCTGGCTGGTCCTGGGCCGTCCGGTGTCGTACTTCTACGAGTCCCCGGCGCCCGGCACGGACGGCTGTCCGGTGGACGCGGGCGGCAAGTGCGCGCGCGAGGTGCTGGCGATCGGCACGCCGATGCTGTGGTGGGCGGCCTGTTTCGCGGTGCTGTTCGTGCTGTGGCGCTGGTTCTTCCGCCGCGACTGGCGGGCGGGCGCGATCGCGTGCGGCATCGCGGCCGGGTACCTGCCGTGGTTCCTGTACCAGGAGCGCACGATCTTCCTCTTCTACGCCGTCGTCTTCCTGCCGTTCCTGTGCCTGGCGGTGGCGATGATGGCCGGCGCGCTCGTCGGCCGGCCGGGGTCGAGCGACACCCGTCGGGTGGTGGGCGCGACGGGCGCGGGCGTCCTGGTGCTGCTGATCGCGTGGAACTTCATCTACTTCTGGCCGCTGTACACCGGCACCGCCGTCCCGATCGACGACTGGCGGTCGCGGATGTGGCTGGACACCTGGGTCTAGCTGGGCAGACACGCCACGGGGGTGCGGCCGACGGCCGCACCCCCGTGGTCGTTGCCGGCCGTCACCGACTTCGGCGCTTCAAGGTGAGGCGACTTCGTCGAGGGCGAGGCCGGTGCCGGCCATGCAGCCGTCGAGGGTTTCGGGCCGGTACTGAAGGCGTTCGAGTCGGTTGCGGACGAGGGCCTCGAGCCGGTCGAGTGCGACGACGGCGAGATCGGCCGGGCTGCCTTCCGGCAGACCGCCTCCGCCCGTTGCGAGCTGCCGGATCAGAGAAGCGCGCCGTCGGTGATCTGAGTGGCCATGCCGTTCTTGACCACGACCTCGGCTTCCACACCCTTCTTGGCGGCCTTCTCCAGGTCGGCCTCCTCGCAGGGGGCGTCCACCTTCGAGCCGGCGGTGCCGCAGATCTGGCCCCCGCCCAGGATCACGGTGTCCTCGGCGAGGAAGAAGGCCTGCTGCTCACCGCCGGAGCCCTGGGCCGCAGGACCGTCGACCAGGTACTTGCCGGGCGCCACGTACCGCACGATGCCGTACCAGGTGCCGCTGACGCCCTTGCCCTTGTCGAGGCCCTCCACGACGGTCTCGCCGGAGTCGGACGTGCTCCCCGAACCGGACGTGCCGCCGCCGGACGTGCTCCCGGAACCGGACGTACTGCCACTGCCGGACGTCTTCCCGGAACCGGACGTGCCGCCGGACGTGTCCTCGGAACCGGAGGGGGAGGCGGAGGCACCGCCGGCACCTGCGGCACCGGCCTTGCTCGCCGCCGCAGCCGCGTCGGCCTTGCCGGAGGAGCTGTCGGCGGCGTCGTCGCTCTGGTTGCACGCCGTCATCAGCAGGGTGCCGCCCAGGAGTGCGGCCGAGACGAGAAAGGCCTTGCGGCGGTTGCGGATCATGGGTCGATTCCCCCTGCTGGTCGATCGGTCGGGCTGAGGTGCGGGCGTTCCCCGGCACGTTCTTGATCAGTATGAGACGACCAGGACCCGAGCGGTTGCCTCGGTCCTCGATCCAGGACGACGCCGTCACGGTCCCGTGACATGACCAACTCGATTTCACGGAAACGGGGTTGATGCTCCTCGCCACGCGCCGGGGGCATCGAGGGCGTTCTCGGTGGCGTACTCGGCCACGTATCCGGCGACCTTGGCCTGGGGCCGTGCGGTCCGCCGACGCCGGACCCCCAGTGATCCGATGAGACCCGTGCCCGCTGCGTACATGAGGTCGTCTTCATCTGCTTCCGGCCCTTGTACACCGGTACTTCTGACCCCTGTACACCGGCACCACCATCCCGATCGACGACTGGTGTTCACGTATGTGGCTGGACACCTGGGTCTAACGATTGCGACAACTCCCGCCCCGCAGGCCCCTCTTCCGCTTACTGTGAAGGTCGGGGGATCTTTCTGAACGCGTTCAGAAAGGATTGACGGGTCAACGGGGAGGACGGTCATGCGCAAGGGGGCCAAGGCGGCGATCGTCGGGTCGGTGTTCGCGGTCATGGTGGGCGGGGCCGGGTACGGCGCCTTCAACATCGTGAACGCGCTGGACGGGGGCGGCGGCGCACCGGCGGCGGACGGGCCGGCGCCCGTGCGGACCGGGCCGCCGAGCGCCGCCGAGGTGAAGGAGACCAGCGCCGCGTTCTTCGCGGCCTGGGAGAAGGGGCAGGCGGCGAGCGCGGCGGCGCTCACGAACAACGCCGGGAAGGCGGGGCCGCTGCTCACCTCGTACGGCCGGAGCGCGCACATCACCGGCGTCACGATCACGCCGGGTGCGCCGGCCGGGCGCAGCGTGCCGTTCACGGTGAGGGCCACGGTGTCGTACGGGGGGAAGTCCAAGCCGCTCTCCTACGGCAGCCGGCTGACCGTCGTGCGCGGGGTGACCACCGGCAGGGCGCTGGTGGACTGGCAGCCGTCGGTCGTGCACCCCCAGCTCAGGGACATGGACGACACGCTGGTCACGGGCGAGTCGGCGGCGCCGCCGATCGAGGCCGTGGACCGCGACGGCAAGGTGCTGACGAAGGAGGAGTACCCCTCGCTCGGGCCGATGCTGAACGAGCTGCGCGCCAAGTACGGCGACAAGGCGGGCGGCACGGCCGGTGTCGAACTGGCGGTCCGCCACGCCGCCCCGGACTCCGCGGACACGCCGCTGCTGACCCTGGCCGAGGGCAGGGCGGGCCGGCTGCCCACCACGCTCAGGGCGAGCGCGCAGGCGGCCGCCGAGAAGGCGGTCCTGAAGTACCCCGAGTCGTCGGTGGTGGCCGTCCAGCCGAGCAGCGGCGAGGTGCTGGCGGTCGCCAACAACCGCGACGACGGCTGGAACGCCGCCTTCCTGGGGCAGGTGGCGCCCGGCTCCACCATGAAGATCGTCAGCGCGGCCGCCCTCATCGACAACGGCATCACCACCGCGACCGGCCCGGCGCCCTGCCCGTCCGAGGCGACCTGGCAGAGCCAGACCTTCCACAACATCGAGAACATGCCCCCGAACGAGGAGGCGACCCTCTCCGAGAGCTTCGCGCGCTCCTGCAACACCGCGTTCGTGAAGTACGCGGACGAGGTGAAGGTGGACTCCCTGACCGACGAGGCCAGGAACCGTTTCGGGATCGGCCTCGACTGGAAGACCGGCATCCCCTCCTTCGACGGCTCCGTCCCGGCCTCCGGCGGCCCGGACACCGCGGCCGCGATGATCGGCCAGGGCCAGGTCCAGATGAACCCGCTGACCATGGCGTCGGTGACGGCGACCGCGGCGACGGGCGCCTTCCGGCAGCCGGTGATCGTGCCGCGCAGCCTCGACGGCCGCGAGCTCGCCCACGCGCGCGGGCTGCCGGCCGGCACCGTGCAGCAGCTGCGCGCCATGATGAACCGCACCGCGACCAGCGGCACGGCGGCGCAGGTGATGTCCGGCCTGAGCGGCCGGATCGGCGCGAAGACGGGTTCGGCGGAGGTCGACGGGAGGGCGAGCTCCGACAGCTGGTTCACCGGCTACCGGGGCGACGTCGCCGCCGCGGCGATGGTCCAGGACGGCGGTCACGGCACCGACGCGGCCGGCCCGATCGTCGCGGCCGTACTGCGGTCGGGCGCCTGAGGCCACCCGTAAGGCGTGGGTGAGGTCACACGTGACGGCACCCCGCGGGCGGGGACTCTAGGCTGGGCGCCGTCGTGGGTGCCGGTGGGGACGGTTCGCACCGCCGGTGGACGGGACTCGCACCGCCGGTGGGACGACCCGCCGAGCGGGACAGGGGGGCGAGGCGGCCCCGTAGGGCACGGAGGATCGCGGACAGTGGGCAAGAGAAGGCGCGTCACCGAACGGCGGAGCACGCGGCCGGCCGTGGTCGGCGGCATGATCGCCGTCGTCGTCGGAGGCGCGGGCCTCGGCGGCTACGCGCTGTACGGCGGTGGAGCGGCGGCCGAGGACGGTCCGGCGGCGGCGAAGAAGCCGCAGGTCCGGACCGGTCCGCTGGCGGCGGCCGAGGTCACCACCGCCGCGCGGGCGTTCCTGACGGCCTGGCAGCAGGGCAAGGTCGCCGAGGCCGCCGCGGTCACCGACGATCCGGCCGCCGCCGGCGCCCTGCTCACCGGCTGGACCAAGGACGCCCGCATCACCGGCGCCACCCTCACGGCCGGACCGCGCGCGGGCGACAAGGTGCCCTTCGCCGTGAAGGGCACGGTCACCTTCGGCAAGACCAGCAAGCCGGTGGCGTACGACAGCGCGCTGACCGTGGTGCGGCGGGCGGAGGACGGCGAGCCGCTCGTCGACTGGCACGCGTCCGTGGTCCACCCCGACCTGGCCGACGGGGACACCCTGGTGACCGGCGAGGCGGGCGATCCGCCGGTCAAGGCGCTCGACCGCGACGGCGGTGAGCTGACCGCGAAGGAGTACCCGTCCCTGGGCACCGTCCTGGACGGGCTGCGCGAGAAGTACGGCGAGAAGGCCGGCGGCACCGCCGGGGTCGAGCTGCGGGTGGTCCGCGGCAAGGCGTCGAAGGCGAAGAAGGCCTCCGACAAGACGCTGGTGGAGCTGAGCGAGGGCACCCCCGGTACCGTGCGCACGACGCTGAGCCCGTCGCTCCAGGCCGCCGCGGAGAAGCAGGTCGCGGGCGCCGAGCGGGCCTCGGTCGTGGTGACCCGCGCCTCCACCGGCGAGATCCTGGCCGTCGCCAACAGCAACCCGAACTTCAACACGGCGTTCCAGGGCTCGCTGGCGCCCGGCTCCACCATGAAGGTGGTCACCTCCTCACTGCTCATCGAGAAGGGCCTGGCGTCGGCGGACAAGGCGCACCCGTGCCCGAAGTACTTCAGTTACGGCGGCTGGAAGTTCCAGAACGACGACAAGTTCGAGATCAAGGGCGGCTCCTTCAAGGCGAGCTTCGCGCGCTCCTGCAACACGGCCTTCATCAGCCAGGCGGGCAAGCTCGACGACGACAGCCTGACCGAGCAGGCCCAGCAGGTCTTCGGCCTGTCGTCGAACAACTGGGCGGTCGGCGTGCCGACCTTCGACGGTTCGGTGCCGGTCCAGAAGGCGGCCCAGAAGGCGGCGGAGCTGATCGGCCAGGGCGGGGTGCGGATGAACCCGCTGAACATGGCGTCGGTGGCGGCCACGGTGAAGTCGGGCACCTTCCACCAGCCGTACCTGGTCGCCCCGTCGGTCGACGGCCGCACCCTGGCGAAGGCCCCGCGCACGATGTCCGCGGGCACGCTGTCGCAGCTGCGGGAGCTGATGAACTACACGGCCGCGCACGGCACGGCGGCCGAGCCGATGGCCGGGCTCGGCCCGGACTACGGGGCCAAGACGGGATCCGCCGAGGTCGACGGGCAGAAGGAGCCCAACGGCTGGTTCACGGCCTACCGCGGCGACCTCGCGGCGGCGGGCGTGGTGCAGCAGGGCGGTCACGGCAGCGAGTCGGCGGGCCCGATCGTGGCGGCCCTGCTGAAGGCGGGGGGCTAGGGCGTGTTTCGAAAGTAGCGTCGTCTGCCCGAAGGGCAGGCCCGGCGGCGTCTGGTGCGTGCGATCGCAAGGCGGAGGGTCGCCCCGATACTGGTTGTATCGGGGCGATCCCGACAACGCGGCGAGCGTGCGTGCCAGACGCCGCCGGGCAGACGGGACTTTCGAAACACGCCCTAGGCCGGCCGGGGCAACCGGGCCGGGCGGCCACGCCGGGCGAACCGGCAGGCCTGGCGAACCGGCGGGCCGGATCAACCACCCCGGACGAACCGGGCCGGACGAACCGGGCCGGACGAACCGGGCCGGACGAGCCAGGCCGGGCGGCCACGCCGGACGAACCGGCCGGGACGACCACGCCGGGCGCGCCACGCCGAGCAACAAGGCGGGGCAACCAGGCCGGGCGAACCAGCCAGGGCCGAGCCAGCCGGGCCGGGCCCGACGGCTAGCCGGTCAGCTGCCGGCCCGACGCGCTCGTCGCCGTGTAGGTGCGGCGCAGGAAGCGCAGCAGTTCCTTGGACTCGAACTGCACGACCGAGACGCCCTGCGGGGAGTGGAACTCGACGATGGCCTGGACCCGTCCGCAGGGCCAGACGCGGACCTCCCCGCTGCCGGCCGGGGTGCGCAGGCCCTGTTCCAGAAGGGTGCGGGCGATGCTGCGCTCACGGTTTCCGGGGAGCCCGACGCGGACGGTGCGCGGATCCTCCTCGGGGTCGTAGCGCAGGACGACGGGGACGGCGCTCCGCTCCTCCTCGCCCGGGTCCGCGTCCGTGACGATGTGGGCTCGCGCATACTGCTCGACTACAGACATCAGCCGCCCTCTCACTCAGCGTGACCTGTGCGGAATCTGCGCGTCCACCCCTTCTCCAATGTCGCACGTTTTCCGGGACGCGCCCGTCCGGACGGACACGTCCCACCCGTGCGGCACGAAGACCTCCGGCACCCGGACCTCACCGCGCGTCCCACATCAGGACTCCCTCGCTCTTGCAACCCGTTCGCATTAAGCCACTATCATCGAACGGTGCACGTACCCGACGGATTCATCAACGCCCCGACCTCCGCCGTGACCGGAGTCGTCGCCGCGGGCGCCATCGCCGTGAGCCTGCGAGGAGCGCGCCGCGAACTCGACGAGCGCACGGCGCCGCTGGCCGGCCTGGTGGCCGCCTTCATCTTCGCCGTACAGATGCTCAACTTCCCCGTCGCGGCCGGAACAAGCGGCCATCTGCTCGGCGGCGCCCTCGCGGCGATACTCGTGGGCCCCTTCACCGGAGTCCTGTGCGTGTCGGTCGTCCTGCTGATGCAGGGCATCCTCTTCGCCGACGGCGGCCTGACCGCCCTCGGCGTGAACATCACCGACATGGCGCTCGTGACGACCGTGGTGGCCTACGCCGTCTTCCGCGGGCTGCTGAGGATCCTGCCGCGCGGCCGCCGTTCCGTCACCGTCGCCTCCTTCGCCGCCGCGCTGCTGTCCGTGCCGGCGGCGGCCCTCGCCTTCACGCTGGTGTACGCGGTCGGCGGCACCACCGAGGTCGCGATCGGCAAGGTGGTCACCGCGATGGTCGGCGTGCACGTGCTGATCGGCGTCGGCGAGGCCGCGATCACCGCGCTGACGGTCGGCGCGGTCATCGCCGTACGGCCGGATCTCGTGTACGGGGCGCGCGGGCTGGGGCAGCGGCTCCGGCTGCGGGTGCACGGCGAGCTCGTGGACGTGCCCGCCGAGGGGGCGCGCCCGGCGCCCGTGGCGGCGCGCGTCTCGCGCCGCACGCTGTGGGCGACCGGCCTGGTCACCTCCCTCGTCCTCGCCGGCTTCGTCAGCTTCTACGCCTCCGCGGACCCGGACGGCCTGGAGAAGGTCGCCGCCGACAAGGGCATCGACCGCAAGACGGAGGAGCACGCCGCCGCGGACTCCCCGCTCGCCGACTACGGCGTCGAGGACGTCGACGACTCCCGGCTGTCCGGCGGGCTCGCGGGCGTCATCGGCGTCGGCGTGACCGTCGTCGCGGGCAGCACCGTGTTCTGGGCGGTGCGCCGCCGACGCGGCGCCGACGCCTCCCCGACCGCCGTCGAGAACGTCTGACATGGGCGCCGGGCACGCCCACCGGCTCTACCGGCACGGGCACTCGCCGGTGCACGCCCTGCCGCCGCACACCAAGCTCGCCGCCGTGTTCGCGTTCGTCGTGGTCGTGGTGTCGACGCCCCGGGAGGCGATGTGGGCGTTCGGCCTGTACGCCGTCCTGCTCGGCGTCGTCGCGTTCCGGGCGCGCGTCCCGGCCGGCTTCCTGCTGAAGCGGCTGCTGATCGAGGTGCCGTTCGTCGCGTTCGCCGTGCTGATGCCGTTCGTGGCCGAGGGCGAGCGGGTGGACGTCCTCGGGCTGTCCCTCAGCGTCGACGGACTGTGGGGCGCCTGGAACGTGCTCGCCAAGGGCACCCTCGGCGTGGCCGCCTCGGTCCTGCTGGCCTCCACCACCGAACTGCGCGAACTCCTCCTCGGCCTCCAGCGCCTGAGGCTGCCGCCGCTGCTCGTGCAGATCGCCTCCTTCATGATCCGCTACGGCGACGTCATCACGGACGAGATGCGCCGCATGCGGATCGCGCGGGAGTCACGCGGGTTCGAGGCGAGCGGCGTGCGGCACTGGGGCGTCCTCGCGAAGTCCGCGGGCGCCCTGTTCATCCGCTCCTACGAACGCGGGGAGCGCGTGCACCTGGCCATGGTCAGCCGGGGGTACGCCGGCTCCATGCCGGTGATCGACGAGGTGACCGCCTCGCGCGGGCAGTGGTCGTACGCGCTGACCCTGCCGCTGACCGCCCTCGTCGTCTGCGTGCTGGGATGGACCGTATGACTGCTTCCCTCGAGGTCTCGGGCCTCGCCTTCGCCTACCCCGACGGCCACCAGGCCCTGTTCGGCGTGGACTTCTCGATCGCGCGCGGGGAACGGGTGGCGCTGCTCGGGCCGAACGGCGCCGGCAAGACCACCCTCGTGCTGCACCTCAACGGCATCCTGACCGGCGGCGCCGGCACGGTGACGGTCGCCGGACTGCCCGTCGGCAAGCGGCACATGGCCGAGATCCGGCGCAAGGTCGGCATCGTCTTCCAGGACCCCGACGACCAGCTGTTCATGCCGACCGTGCGGGAGGACGTGGCGTTCGGGCCCGCGGCGGCCGGGCTGAAGGGCGCGGAGCTGGAGGCGCGCGTGGACCGGGCGCTCGAGCGGGTCGGCATGGCCGGCTTCGAGGAACGTCCGCCGCACCACCTGTCCTTCGGGCAGCGCCGCCGGGTCGCCGTCGCGACCGTGCTGGCGATGGAGCCGGAGATCCTCGTCCTGGACGAGCCGTCCTCCAACCTCGACCCCGCCTCCCGCCGCGAACTCGCCGACATCCTGCGCTCCCTCGACGTCACGGTCCTGATGGTCACGCACGACCTGCCGTACGCCCTGGAGCTGTGCCCGCGCTCCCTGATCCTCAGCGAGGGCGTGATCGCGGCGGACGGGCGCACGGGCGAACTGCTCGCCGACGACGCGCTGATGCGGGCGCACCGCCTGGAGCTGCCGTTCGGGTTCGACCCGCGCTCCGTGACAATGGGGGCGTGACGAATGCGCGCGTGACCCGCCAGGACCGTGACGTCGAGGGCTCGCTGTCGCTGGACGAGCAGCTGTGCTTCGCGCTCTACGCGGCCCAGCGGGCGGTGACGGCCGCCTACCGGCCGCTGCTCGACGACCTCGGCCTCACCTACCCGCAGTACCTGGTGCTGCTGGTGCTGTGGGAGCGCGGCGAGACCACGGTCAAGGAGCTGGCGGCGGCCCTGCGGCTCGACTACGGCACGGTGTCGCCGCTGCTGAAGCGGCTGGAGGCGGCCGGGCTCGTGCGCCGGGAGCGCTCGGCGCGCGACGAGCGCTCGGTGCTCGTCGCCTGCACCGGGCGCGGGGAGGAACTGCGGGAGCGCGCGGAGCGGGTGCCCGGCGCGCTGCTCGCGGCGACCGGGCTCGACGCGGCGGAGGCCGTGCGGTTGCGCGGGGAGCTGCGAGGGCTCGCGGAGAAGGCGCACGGGGCGGCGGAGCGGGGCCGCTGAGCCCGCGCGGCGAGACCGCCGAGCCGTTCACGTGCGCTGGAACCGCCGAGCCCGCCGAGCCCGCCGAACCGCGCACCGAGCCCGGCGAGCCCGTTCGCCGAGCCCGCCGAGCCGCGTACCGAGACCGGTGAGACCGCCGTGGTTCCGGCGGGAGGCCGCCGGGCTCCCGGGGCGAGGCCTCTTACCCGCGGTCACCGCCCCCTCGGCCGAGTCCTCCCCCACCGGCAGGTACCTTGTGCACGATGTAATTGGGCACAGCTCCGGGGAGGTCCCGCAGTGATCGAAGGCACCGCTGTCGACGCCGTCGGCACCGTCGACGCGGTCCGTACCGCCGACGCGGTCGACACCCGTCCGACGAAGATCATGTACGTCGCGGAGGCGACCGCCCACGGTGGCCGGGACGGCTACGTGACCAGCCAGGACGGCCGGATCGACCTGAAGGTGGCCATGCCGCCGGAACTGGGCGGCGACGGCAACGGCACCAACCCCGAACAGCTCTTCGCGGCCGGGTACAGCTCCTGCTTCCACAACGCGCTGATCCTGGTCGGCAACCGGGCGGGATACGACCTCACCGGCTCCACCGTCGCCGCGAAGGTCGGCATCGGCCCCAACCGGACCCTCGGCTACGGCCTCGCGGTCGCCCTCAGCGTCTCGCTGCCCGTGCTCGACGCGGGCCTCGCCGCCGAGCTGGTGGACGCGGCGCACCAGGTGTGCCCGTACTCGAACGCGACCCGCGGCAACATCGACGTAACGATTCTGCTGGGCTGACCGGGCGCCGGAATCGCGGGCCGCGCGAGGGCGTTGTCCCCTCGGTCGTCAGTGAGCCGAGAGGACGTACGGACGTGGATGTGCACGGCACGGTGACCGCCGGCTTCGAGCCGGTCCGGGAGGCGTTCGCCCGCAACTTCGACACGCTCGGGGAGCGGGGCGCGGCCGTCGCCGTCTACCGGGACGGGCGCCGGGTCGTGGACCTGTGGGGCGGCAGCCGCGACGTCGACGGCGGGGCGCCCTGGGAGCGGGGCACCGCGCAGATCGTGCGCTCGGCGACGAAGGGGGTCGCCGCCGCCGTCCTGCTGATGCTGTGGCAGCGCGGGGAGCTGGACCTGGACGCGCCGGTGGGCGCGTACTGGCCGGAGTACAAGGCGGCCGGCAAGGACCGGACCCTCGTGCGGGACGTGCTCGCGCACCGCGCCGGGGTGCCCGTGCTGGACCGGCCGCTGACGCCCGCCGAGGCCCTCGACCCCGATCTCGGCGCCGCGGCGGTCGCCGCGCAGGCACCGGCGTGGGAGCCGGGGACGGACCACGGCTACCACGCGCAGACCTACAGCTGGCTGACCGGCGAGCTGGTGCGACGGGTCACCGGGCGCACGATCGGCGCCTGGATCGCCGAGGAGATCGCCGCACCGGCCGGGGCCGAGCTGTGGCTCGGTCTGCCGGAGCGCGAGCGGGCGCGCGTGGGACGCGTGGGGCAGACCGAGGCGCCCGCGCAGGCGGGTGCGCTGCGCACGCGCCCCAAGCGCGCGGTCGCCGACGCCTATGCCGACCCCGGCTCGCTCACCCGCCGCGCCTTCGCCGCCATCACCCCGCTGCCCGACGAGAACGACCCCGCCTACCGGGCGGCGTCCCTGCCCGCCTCCAACGGCATCGCCACGGCGGACGGCCTGGCCCGCTTCTACGCGTCGCTGATCGGCGTGGCCGAGGGCGGCCGCCGCCTGCTCACCCCGGAGACGGCGGCCGCGGCGCGCGGTGAGCGGTCGGCCGGGGCGGACCAAGTGCTCGTCGTGCACACCCGCTTCGGCCTGGGCTACATGCTGCACGGCGCCGCGTCGCCGCTGCTGTCCCCCGCCTCCTTCGGCCACCCCGGCCGCGGCGGCCCCCTCGGCTTCGCCGACCCGGAGTCGGGCATCGCCTTCGGTTACGTCACCAACGGCTTCCGGTCGAGCGTGACGGCGGACCCGCGGGCGCAGGCACTCGTACGGGCCGTGCGGGCGGCCACCGCCACCGCCTGACCGGACCCCTCCCGTACGCGCTCACACGTGGATGGGGTGCGAGGTCCTCCCCGACGCTCCGTCGATCTCCCCGTGGGCCTTCGTGAGCAGTTGCATGGCGATCTCGTTCAGCGCACGGGCGCCGGCGATCTCCTCGCCGACCCGCGGCTGGTTGGGGTCGACCCGGTGGCGGCTGGCCTGCCCGTGGGCCCGCACCTCGGACCCGTCGGGCAACCTGACCAGTGCCACCGCCCGCGTGTGCTGGTCGTCCTCCTCGAACTCCAGCTCGACGTGCCATCCGACTGTGGTGTGCATCATGACGATCACCTCCGGAACACCTGCTTCCAGGGTGCTCCACGAAGCGCCGGGGCGCACCCAGTCGGCCCGAGGGCGGACCGGGTGCGCGCGGGTCCCGGTCTCCCCCGGGGCTCGTCCGGCGGATCAGGCCGAAGGAGAGCGGCGGCGCCTCGGGGCCCGGGTGGGCGGGGGCCGGTGCGTCCGGCCGCAGGGCGGAGGAGGGCGTCGACGCGATGGGGGCGCCCCCGCGCGGGCGCGGTCGGGCGTGGGGCGTCCGCGGCCGACGACGCCGCCGCCGGGGGCACCCCTCCGGGGAGGGCGTGCCGGGTCCCGCGTCTCCGGCGTGATCCGCCGGGCAGACCCTAGGAGACCCTGGTGATGTCCGGCAGGCGCCACGTCTTGTCGAACCACGGTTCCAGGGGGCCGTAGAGCCGGAACATCGTGAACCAGCCCTTGCCGGGCAGGGTCTGGATCCAGTTGCCGGCGCCGTCGGGCGGTCCGGGCCCGAAACGGACGTCGACGGAGCCGTCCTCGTTCGTGACGAGGGCCTGGTCCTGGCTGGTCACCGACGGCCACTCCTGGCCGGTCTGCAGCATGGACCGGGTCTGGGTGTCGTAGACGATCACCGACCAGAAGGTGGCGGCCGGCACCTCGGGCGGGACGTGGAGCCGGTAGGCCCCTCCGCCGTCGAACGGCGAGCCGGTGGCGTCGACGAAGGCGAAGGCGTACTGCGAGCCGGCGCCGACCATCTTCTGTTCCCACGCCGGACTCGTCGAACCGCCCCAGAAGTAGAGCTGGGCGGCGGAGTCGAGCAGTGCCGCTCCGTCCTCCTCGAACCGGTAGCCGCCGAGGAAGCCCGTGCGCCAGGCGCTGCCGGGCCAGTAGTAGGCCTCGGGCTGGCGGAACCGGTAGGTCAGGGCGCGTGCGGTGGCGTCGCCCACCGCCGCCGCCTCGGTCAGGACGGCCCGCATCCGGTCGTCCGGGGCGAAGGCCCTGCCGTTCCGGATGCCGAGGGAGGCGAAGATCCCCAGGGTGAGCGGGTCGGCCGACGCGGGCGGCTCCGACTGCACGACCTGGTCGAGCAGCTCCCAGAACCGGTGGTCGGCGGGCGGGACGGCGACGGCCGGTTCGGGCGAGGCGTTCACGAACCGCATCGGCGGCCGGTCGTCGGCCTGCGAGAGCGCGTAGATGCGGGTGTTCGCCTTGATCACCTCGACCGCGGGGTGCGGGTCGCCGTGCTCGTCGCGGAAACCCCGGTATCCCAGGAAGTTGCCGTAGGTGGGCGGCCGCACCACCACGTGACCGTCGGGGACGTCGCCGTCGTACCCGGGCGGCAGGAACAGGTAGCTGCCCCCTCGCCGCGGTCGGGCCCGGTCAGACCGACGTCGACGACCCACCGGCACCAGTGGTCGTCGACCCCGCCGTACACGCCGGGCGGGACCTCGACCACCAGCGGCCCGTCCCGGAGGTCGAGCCACGCGTAGCAGTAGGAGGTGCTCGTGTTGTAGACGAGCCCGATGAAGCGCGGGTGGACCAGGTCCTCCCAGATCGCCATCGTGGAGTTCGCCGGGCCCCAACGCGCCAGCGCCGTGCGCATCACCGCCATGTCCACCGGGGCCAGCCCCAGCAGGTACGCCTCGACGGCGCGTTGGAAGTCGAGGTTGTCGAACAGCGTCCGGACCGTCGCGTCGTCCGGGAAGCCGTCGGAGAACCTCAGCGTCCCCAGCCGGGTCCGCAGTTCGTCGGGACACTCGATGCCGGGCGGGACGGGGGTCCTGGTCGCGTGCGTCGTCATGGTGGTTCACCTCATCGGCCGTGCCGTCGGCTCTGATGACACCAGTCTCCGAGAGCCGGTCCCCGCGCGCATCCGTGGCGTCCCCGGCATCCCCGGCATCCCCGGCCGTCGCGACGACGCCTGTTCCCGGTTGCCGGTTGCCGGTTGCCTGTTCCCGGTTGCCGGTTGCCGGCCGGGAGCATGACGGGTCCGCCGCCGTCCTCACCCCGTGTGCAGCATCAGGCCGATGCCCACCACCAGGAGGGCCGCGGCGGCGATGCGGGGGGCGCCGAAGCGTTCTTTGAAGAAAACGGCGCCGATCACCGCTCCGACGATGATCGACGACTCGCGCAGGGCGGAGACCGGAGCCAGTTCGGCGCGTGTCTGGGCCCACAGGACGAGGGCGTACGCGGCGACGGAGAGAGCGGCGCCGAGGAGGCCGAGGACGGCGTGGGGGCGGAGGAGGGCCAGGGCTCCGCCGCGTCGGTGGACGGCGGAGTACAGGGGCAGGGCCGTGCCCTGGACGGCCATCAGCCAGGCGATGTAGCCGAGGGGGGAACCGGACGCGCGGACGCCGAGGCCGTCGACGACCGTGTACGCGGCGATGGTCAGGCCGGTCGCCAGCGCCGCGCCGATCGCCGCCCACTCGGGGCGCCGTCCACGCAGCCCCCACAGGGCGACACCGGTGAGGCCCGCGCAGGACACGGCGATCCCGGCGGCGGCCCAGCGGTCGGGCACCTCGTGCGCGAACACGGCGGCCAGGACGGTCACGACGAGGGGCGCCGAACCACGCGCGATCGGGTACGCCTGCCCGAAGTCCCCCAGCCGGAACGAGCGCATCAACAGCGCGTAGTAGGCGATGTGGATCACGGCCGAGACCAGCAGGTACGGCCACGCCGCCGCCGCGGGGAACGCCGCGAACGGCACCGCCGCGAGGCCGATGAGCAGCCCGCCGCCCGAGATGAGGGTGAAGCCGGTGAGCTTGTCGGGGATCCGGTGGGCGATCGCGTTCCAGCCGGCGTGGGTGACCGCGGCGAGCAGGACCGCCGAGGCGACCAGTGGCGTCACGCGGTGCGCTCGCGCACGTCCGCGCCGATGGCGTCGGCGTCGGCGTCGGCGTCGGCGTCGGGATCGGCATCGGCATCGGCATCGGCATCGGCGTGCTCGACGAGTGCCGCGGGGAACACGGTGTGCGGGGCCCCGGCCGCGGAGAAGCCGACGGACCTGGCGGTCCCGGTGGCCCCACCGGTCCCGGTGGCCGTGGGGTTTCCGGGTTCGTCGGCGTCAGTGGCGGCTGTCGTCGTCATGCACCGCACGGTAGCGGCGCGGGGAACGGGCGGGCGAACACATCGACCACCGCACCCGGCGCATGTCAGGGCGGCGCGCCCGCCCCCGGAAGAAGGGGACGGGCGCGCCGCCGGTGAGGGTGTGTCAGCGACGGTCGCCGCGGTCGTGACGGTCGCCGCCGTGGTGGCGGTCGTAGCGGTCGCCGCCGTGGTGACGGTCGCCACCGCGGTAGCGGTCGTCGCGGTCGTGACGGCCGCCCCAGGACTCGGCGTCGACGAAGCGGTTGCGGTCGTTGCGCAGGGTGGCCGTGTCGGAGCGGTTGTCCCACATCTCGCGGCGGCGGTCCTGGAACAGGTCGCTGCGGGTGTCGCGGCCCTCGCCGGTGTGGATCCTGACGGTGGCGCGGGGGGCCAGGCGGTAGTGGTCGAAGGTGTAGGTGCGGCCGTCCCGGTTCGACAGGCGCCATCCGTCCAGGTTGACCGCGTGGCGGGTGGTGTTGGTGAGCTCGACCCACTCCCTGTTCAGGGAACGGTTGGAGCGGTCGTCACGGCCGCCCGGCGCGTCGTACTGGACGGCGCTGATCTCCACGCGCGGCCGGTCCCTGTGGTCGGCGGCGGACGCCGGCAGCGCCACGGCACCGACCACGGCGGCGGCCGCGAGGCCGGCGGCGGCGAGACTGCGGGCGGAAACAACGGAAGCAGACACAAGGTCTCCTAGTTTTGTGCGAGTTGCGACCACATCGGCCGCAGAACCCACACTTGACCACCACACGTCCCGCAAGGGGACGATTGACGCCTCACGTTACGAATCATCCATATTTCGGTGACAGTAACCTTCTCCGTCCATCTACGCCCTGAAGGCACGGGACCGTTGCCGGAGCTGGCCCGCGGGCCCCTCCGGCCATCGGGTATCACCCGAAAGTGGGTCACAACGGGTCGGGCGAACAAAAGGCCGGTGAGGGCTCCCCGTCCTCACGGGGCCCTCACCGGCCTCTCTTCAGGTCGTGGGGTGGAGGGGCCGGAATCCGGTACGGACCCCGGGGCAGGGGTGACCGACCCGGCGGGGAGGCAGGGGTGATCGGCCCGACGACGTGAGCGGTGGCGTCAGGAAGGGCCGACCGCGAGGACGGTCGGGAGATGGCGACCGCGGAAACGGCCGGGAAGGGCGGACCGCGGAAACGGTCAGGAGGTGGCGGGGATGCCGAGGGCGGGGAGGACCACGGCGTCGATGTACGAGGTGAGGAAGGCCTGCGTCGGCGGCTGGTCGTCGAGCAGGGCACGGGTGGCGAAGCCGCCGACCATCATGTGCAGCAGGAACTCCAGCGCGGGACAGTCCGCACGGACCTCGCCGCGGTCGACGGCCCGCTGGATCACTTGGTGGAACCCGGACAGCTCGGGTTCGACGAGCTGCGCCCGGAACGCCCGGCGCAGGTCGGCGTTGTTGTGCATCGCCATGGCGACGCCCCGCATGAGCGCGGAGTTCTGCTCGATGGTGCAGTCGTCGTCGAGCCGGATCAGCGCGTGCAGATCGCCCCGGAGCGAGCCGGTGTCGATCCCCTCGCCGTGGTCCGGCTTGGTGTGCTTGATGGCCCTCACGACCAGGTCGGCCTTGCCGCCCCACTGGCGGTAGAGCGTGGCCTTGCTGGACCGGGTGCGGGCGGCGACGGCGTCCATGGTCAGGGCGTCGTAGCCGACCTCTCGGAGCAGGTCGAGCACGGCCGCGTACAGCTCGGCCTCGCGCTCGGGCGTGATGCGACTGCGACGCGCCGTTGCGACCTCAGTCATGCCCCTCACCTTCCGATCCCGGCACGGACCCATCCCGTACACCAAGAAGATACCCTGCCCCTTTTCGAAACGAAACGGTTTCGTACGTGTTCTGGCTCACGCCTGCCGGGAACCCATGAGTTGCCCGGCCCCCGGTGCCGGAAAAGCATGGAACGTGACCTATTTGCGCCTGCCGCACCTCAGCGGCGACCAGTTGTGCTTCGTGGCCGAGGACGACCTCTGGCTGGCCCCGCTCGACGGACCCGGCCGCGCCTGGCGGCTCACCGCCGACCGCACCAAGGCCGGCCACCCCCGCTTCTCGCCGGACGGCGGCCAGGTCGCCTACACGAGCTGGCGCAGCCTCGCGCCCGAGATCCACCTGGTCCCGGTGGACGGCGGTCCCGGACGGCGGCTGACGTACTGGGGCAGCCCCGACACCCGCGTCTGCGGCTGGACGCCGGACGGCGAGATCCTCGCCGTCGGCTCCCACGGCGAACCCTTCTCCTACTTCACCTGGGCCTACAAGGTCTCCCCCGACGGCTCCCCCGGCCGCAAACTCCCCTGGGGCCCGGTCTCCGACCTCCAGAGCGCCGACCTCGACGGCGAACGCCGCACCCTGCTCCTCACCGGCACCCCGCCGCACGAGCCGGCCTCCTGGAAGCGGTACCGGGGCGGTGCCACGGGCCGGCTCTGGCTGCACGGGCGGCGGCTGCTCGCCGGTCTGGGGGGCCACCTCGCCGACCCCATGCTCGTCGGCGGCCGGGTCGCCTTCCTCTCCGACCACGAGGGCGTCGGCAACCTCTACTCCTGCGCCCACGACGGCTCCGACCTGCGCCGGCACACCGACCACGACGCCTTCTACGCCCGCAACGCCGCCTGCGACGGCACCCGCGTGGTCTACCAGTGCGCCGGGGACCTCTGGATCGTCGACGACCTGTCCCCCGGCTCCGAGCCGCGCCGGATCGACGTCCGGCTCGGCGGGCCGCGGACCGGACGGCGGCGCTACCCGATCCCGGCCGCACAGCACGTGGACGGGATCTCGGTCGACGAGACCGGGCGGGCGAGCGCGGTCGCCGTGCGCGGCAGCCTGTACTGGCTGACCCACCGCGACGGGCCCGCGCGGACCATCACCGACCCGCCCGGCGCACGGGTCCGGCTCCCCGAGATGCTCGGCCCGGGCGGGCAGGTCGCCTACGTGACGGACGCGGAGGGCGAGGACGCCGTCGAGATCGCCCACCTGCCGCGCGCGAGCGGCGACCGCGCGCCGCGGCGACTGGCCTCCGGCGGCCTCGGCCGGGTGCTGGAGATGGTCGCCGACCCGGCGGGCGAGCGGCTGGCGATCGCCTCGCACGACGGCCGCCTGCTGCTGGTGACGACGTCCGACGACGAGGCGCCGGCGGCGGGCGGGACGGGGGGTCCGTCGGGGGGAGGGGAGGTCTGGAAGACGGAAGAGGCCGGAGAAACCAGAGGACCGGAGGGGGCCGGGGAGGCCGGGGAGGCCGGGAAGGCGGACGGCTCCGGCGGATCGACCGGCCCCGGCGGCTCCGAAGAGCCGGGCGGCCCCGGCGGCCCCGGCGGCCCCGAAGACAAGGTCGTCGAGTTGGTCCGGTCGGTCAACGGGCCCGTGCGCGACCTCGCGTTCTCCCCCGACGGGGCCTGGCTGACCTGGTCGCACCCGGGGATCGGGCGGTCGCTGCGGCAGATCAGGATGGCCCGGCTCCCGGCACCCGGCCGCGGCGACGCGCTGGTCGTCGACGTGACGAACGGACGCTTCGAGGACGAGAACCCGGTCTTCACGCGCGACGGCCGCTATCTCGCCTTCCTCTCCTGGCGCGGCTTCGACCCGGTGTACGACGTCCACACCGGCGACCTGTCCTTCCCGCTCGGCTGCCGCCCCTACCTGGTGCCGCTGAACTCCGCGACCCCGTCCCCCTTCGCCCTCACCCCGGAGGGGCGGCCGGCCGCCGGCGGGCTCGACCCGGCCGAGGACGAGGGCGGCGACGGCACGGTGGGCGTCGAGGTCGAGGGGCTGGCGAGCCGGGTGACACCGTTCCCGGTGCCCGCCTCCAAGTACTCGGCGCTGTTCCCGGTCGCGGGCGGTGGTCTGGTCTGGCTGCGCTGGCCGATCTCCGGGGCGCTCGGCGAGACCTTCGCCAACCCCGACGACACCAGCGGCCGTCCGACGCTGGAGCACTTCCACCTCGGCAAGGCGAAGAAGTCCGAACTCGTCGAGCACCTGGACTGGTTCGCGGTCAGCGGCGACGGCAGCCGGCTGGTCGTCGTCGACGAGGGCGAGCTGCGCGCGGTGCCGGCCACCGAGTCCGGCGACCTCGACTCCACGGTCTGGATCGACCTGCGCCGCATCCTCCACGAGGTCGACCCGGGCGCCGAGTGGCGGCAGTCGTACGCGGAGGCGGGCCGCCTCATCCGCGCCTACTTCTGGGACCCGGGGATGTGCGGCATCGACTGGGACGCGATCCTCGACCAGTACCGGCCCCTGGTCGAACGGGTCGCCTCCCCGGACGAGTTCGCCGACCTGCTGCGGGAGGTCCTCGGCGAACTCGGCACCTCCCACGCCTACGTCACCGCCGCCCGCCGCAACGAGGGCCCCGCCCACTACCAGCGCCGGCAAGGGCTCCTCGGCGCCAACCTCGTCTGCCGGGAGGGGCGTTGGACGGTCAAGCGGATCCTGCCCGGTGACTCCTCCGACTCCAGGGCGCGTTCGCCGCTGGCCGGGACCGGCATCCGCGAGGGCGCGGTGCTCACCCATGTCGACGGGCGGCCGGTGGACCCGGTCGCCGGCCCCTTCCCGCTGCTGGCGGGAGCGGGCGGTACGACGGTGGAGCTGACGTTCACCCCCGCCGAGGGCGAGGGGGGACGGACCCGGCGGGTCGCCGTCGTCCCCCTCGTCGACGAGCGGCCGCTGCGCTACCAGGACTGGGTCGCCAAACGGCGCGAGGTGGTACGGGAGTTGAGCGGCGGACGGTGCGGCTATCTGCACATCCCCGACATGGGCGGCTCCGGCTGGGCCCAGTTCAACCGCGACCTGCGGAGGGAGGTGTCCCGGCCCGCGCTGATCGTGGACGTCCGCGGCAACGCGGGCGGGCACATCAGCGAACTCGTGGTGGAGAAGCTGACCCGCACCATCCTCGGCTGGGACCTCACCCGCGACGCCCAGCCCGTGTCGTACGCCACCGACGCGCCCCGCGGCCCCGTGGTCGCCCTCGCCGACGAGGCGACCTCCTCCGACGGCGACATGATCACGGCCGCGTTCAAGCTGCTGGGACTCGGGCCGGTGGTGGGGCAGCGGACGTGGGGCGGGGTCGTCGGCATGACGGGGCGGCACCGGCTCGGCGACGGGTCGGTCATCACCGTGCCGATGAACGCGGCCTGGTTCGACGCGTACGGGTGGTCCGTGGAGAACCGCGGGGTCGCCCCCGACCTGGAGGCGCTGCGGACCCCGCTGGACTGGGCGGAGGGGCGGTACGCACAGCTCGACGACGCGGTGTCGCTGGCGCTGACCCTGCTGGAGACGAACCCGCCGGCGTCCCCGCCGAGCCTCGCCGACGTCCCCGACCGGTCCCGCCCCCGGCTGCCTCCGCGGGGGCGTTGAGGGTGCGTCGTCGGGCGCGGCCGGGTGCCGGAGCCGCATGCCGGTACAGCCCCGCGCCCCTCAAGTGGGCTGCACTGCAGCTCGCTCGGGGGCGCGGGGAACTGCGCGACCGGCCCCCACCGGCCCGCACCCGACGACGCGCCCCCGGTGGACGGCAAACGCGGGGTGCCCCCCTTGACGGAGGGCACCCCTGTGCGCTCGAGCCCAGCGGCAGCGTTACCGCATCGCCTCGGGGTCGAAGTCCGCGTCGTAGCGGTCCTCCTCGTCCCGGACCGTGCGCTGCGGGTCCTGCCCGCGCCCGTGCTCACGCCCGTGCTCGCGCTCACCACGCTGCCGGCCGCGCTCCGTGGCCCGTTCCTTCGTCTCGTCCATCTTCTGCTTGGCCTTGTCCTGCCACTGCTCGGCCTGGTCCTGGAACTTGTCCTTCATACCCATGTGGGTTCACTCCCGGATGAGGGTGAGGGGGATGGCCCTCGGTGGGGCCTCGACCAGATTCACACGGCGGGACATTCCGCGCATTTCGATCAACTACGCTGCGTAGCACGGGCCTGTTCGTCGGCCGCGCCGCCCGCTCCGACCAGGCCCGTCCGCATGCCCCGCAGCCGGGGCTCGAACCGCCGCATCTCCCGCTGCCCGACCGTCCCGATGATCCCCGGCAGATATCCGCGGATCCCCTGCATCCCGCGCAGCCACCACTGCCCGTAGACGTGGGAGGACCGCCGCTCGATCCCGGCGACGATCCGGTCCACGGCCGGTCCGAGCGGGTACGTCTTGTTCGACGGCCAGGGCAGCCGCTGCCTCAACTCCCTCATCACGTCCTCCTGGTCGGCGCCGCGCACCATGTCGGTGTCGGTCCAGGACAGGTAACCGACGCCCACCCGCACGCCCTTGTGGCCGACCTCGGCGCGCAGGCTGTGCGCGTACGCCTCCACGCCCGACTTGGAGGCGCAGTACGCCGTCATCATCGGGGCAGGGGTGATCGCCGCGAGGGAGGCGATCTGCAGGAGGTAGCCGCGGCTCTCCGTCAGCACCGGCAGGAAGGCGCGGGCGGTGACCGCCGAGCCGATGAGGTTGACCTCGATGACCCGGCGCCAGGCCTCCGGGTCGGAGTCGGCGAACGGCCCGCCGGTGGCCACGCCCGCGTTGGCGACCACGATGTCCACCTTGCCGAAGCGCTCCTTCACCTCCCGGGCGACCCGGGCCATCGCCACGTGGTCGGTGACGTCGGCGTGCCAGTGGTCGGCGTCGCCGTGCAGCCGCTGCGCGACCGCCTTGAGTTCGTCGGGCTCCAGACCGACGAGCGCGACGCTCGCCCCGCGCGCGGAGAGCTTGCGCGCGAGCAGCTCGCCGACGCCCCGTGCGGCGCCGGTGACGACCGCGACCTGTCCTTCGAGGCTCATCTTGCTCATGCGCCCTCCTTCGTGGCCGTGTGGGTGGTGACGAGGTCCCGGATCGCGCCGGTGACCAGCTCCGGCGCCTCCACCGGTGTCATGTGGCCGAGGCCGGGAAGCACCGTCAGGCCGGCGCAGACCGGCAGCGCCTCGGCGAGCCGGCGGGCGTGCACCGGCGGGGTCATCCGGTCCGCCGACCCGACGATCACCGCCGCCGGTACCCGCAACTCCCGTACGGCGTGGTCGAGGTCGAGCAGGTCGAGGACGTTCGACCAGGCGTGCCGGACCCGGCGCGGGCAGGCGTGCACGATCCGCGCGCAGGCCTCCACCATGTGCGGGGCCGAACCGGGGCCCATCGTGGCGTACTTGAGGATCCGGCGGGCGAGCGGCGTGACCGGGCCGAGCGGGGCGCGCGAGCCGAGGACGTGCCCGGTCAGCCAGGTCCGCAGCCGGCCGGGCCGCAGCGGTACGACGGTGGACTCGGCGACCAGCCGCGAACTGCCCGTGCTGCACAGCAGGACGGCCGCCGCGTGCTCGCGGAACGCGGGCCGGCCGGAGGCGGCCATGATGGTCATGCCGCCCATGGAGTGCCCGGCGACCACGGCCTTCTCTCCCGGGGCGAGGGTCGCGCCGAGCACGGCCTCGAGGTCGTCGGCGAGCATGTCCACGCTGCACACCGGGCTCGCCGGGGAACGGCCGTGACCGCGCTGGTCGTAGGCGATCACCCGGTGGTCGGCGGACAGGGCGCGGATCTGCGCCGCCCAGAACGCGGTCGAGCAGGTCCAGCCGTGCGCGAGGACGACCGCCGGGGCGGAGTCCGGGCCGTGCACCTCGACGTGCAGTTCCGTGCCGTCGGCGGAGCGCGCGGCCAGGACCCGGGCCGGGGCGGGCGGGGCGTAGGGGCCGAGGGCCGTGGAGGCTGCGGGGGCTGCGGGGGCCGTCACGCGGTCACCTCCGGGCGCTCGCCGCGGTCCGCGTCCCCGCCGGCCGGGGCGGCCGCCGCCTCCGGGGCGGCCGGGGCGCGCAGGATCTCGTACTCGGCGAGGTCCACCCGGCGGGTCGCGCGGCGGAACTCGCCCGTGGTGCCCGGCCAGATGGTGGTGTTGCGGCCGTTGGCGTCGAGGTACCAGCTCGTGCAGCCGCCGGTGTTCCACACCGTGCGCGTCATGCGGTCCTGCACCCGCCGGTTCCAGGCGTGCACGGCGCTCGGGCGGGCGTCGAGGGCGACCCGGCCGCCCAGGACGTCGAGCTGGCGGAGGTAGTCCGCCAGGTAGTTCAGCTGGGACTCGATCATGAGGATCATGGAGGAGTTCCCGAGGCCGGTGTTGGGGCCGATGATCGTCATCCAGTTGGGGAACCCGGCCGCGCTGGCGCCGCGCAGGGCCTCCATGCCGCCCTTCCAGCTCTCCGCGAGGGTCCGCCCGTCGGCGCCGACGACCCGCTCGGCGATCGGCATGTCCGTGACGCGGAAACCGGTGCCGAAGACGATCGCGTCCACCTCGGCCTCGCTGCCGTCGGCGGCGACGAGGGTGTTCCCGCGGATCTCGCGCAGCCCGCTCGCCACCACGTCCACGTTGGGACGGGTGAGGGCCGGGTAGTACTCGCTGGACAGCAGGATCCGCTTGCAGCCGATGCGGTAGTCCGGGGTGAGCTTGGCGCGCAGGGCCGGGTCTTCGACCGCGCGGGCCATGTTCCGCCGGGCGAGCCGCTCGACGAAGCCGAGCTGGTCCGGGTGCTTGGTGAAGGCCTGCACCTGGAGTTCGCGGATGCCCCACAGGAGCCCGCGGCGGGCCTGCGTGGTGAACGGCAGCCGCCGGTGCAGCCGGCGTTCGATGCCGCTGATCGCCCGGTCGACGCGGGGCATCACCCACGGCGGGGTGCGCTGGAAGAGGGTGAGGCGGCCGACCTTCGGCTGGATGGCGGGCACGATCTGGACGGCCGAGGCGCCCGTGCCGACCATGGCGACGCGCTTGCCGGTGAGGTCGTAGTCGTGGTCCCAGCGGGCGGAGTGGAAGACCTTGCCGGGGAAGGAGTCCAGGCCGGGGATCTCGGGGATCCTCGGGTCGGACAGCGGCCCGGTCGCGGAGACGACGACGTCGGCCGAGAGCCTTCCCCCGCCGGCGGTCTCGATGTCCCACCGCAGCCGCTCCGGGTCCCACGCCATCCGCTCGACCTCGGCGTCGAAGCGGATGTGGGGGCGCAGCCGGAAGACGTCCGCGACGTGCTCCAGGTAGGCGCGGATGTGTTCCTGGCCGGAGAAGGTGCGCGGCCAGTCGGGATTGGGCGCGAAGGAGAAGGAGTACAGGTGGGACGGCACGTCGCAGGCGCACCCGGGGTAGCTGTTGTCCCGCCAGGTGCCGCCGACACTGCCCGCCCGTTCCAGGACGACGAAGTCGGTGATCCCCTCCCTGCGCAGCCGCACCGCGGCACCCAGTCCGCCGAACCCGGACCCGATCACCGCCACCCGCACATGTTCGTGCTCGGTCATCCCGACGCCTCCCTGCCTCGCGACACTGCGACAACTCCGTGCATCCGCCACTCTGCGACTCCGTGGCTCTGCGACTCTGCGACTCTGCGACTGCGTGACTCCGCCAGTGAACACTGGCGCAATCGGAGCGTAGAGCAGCTCCGTACCGATGGGTAGGGGTCGGAGGAGGCAAGTTACCGGCGGTACGACATAGGCTTCCCGGGTGACGGACAAGCGGGAGTACAGGACGGAGGAGCTGGCCGGGGAGGCCGGCATCACGGTGCGCACCCTGCGCTTCTACCGCGAACGCAAACTGCTCCCGCCACCCCGGCGCGAGGGCCGCATCGCCTGGTACGACGACCACCACCTGGCCCGCCTGCGCACCATCGCGGCCCTGCTGGAACGCGGCCACACCCTGACCGGCATCGCCGAACTCGCCGACGCCCTCGACCACGGCCGCGACGTCGCCGACCTGATCGGCGTCGGCGGCCCCAGCGAGGAGGAACCGGTCCGCCTCACCCCCGAGGAACTCGCCGCCCGTTTCGAGGGCCAGGTCACCCCGGAGAACCTCGCCACCGCCCTCGACCTCGGCTACCTGGGCACCGACGGCGACGAGATCGTCCACATCAGCCGCCGGCTGCTGGACGTCTCCGCCGCCCTGGTCCGCGAGGGCATCCCCCTCGCGGAGGTCCTCGCCGCCGGCGCCCGCGTCCGCGTCCACGCAGACGCCCTCGCGGAACTCTTCGCCGACCTGATCCTCCGCCACGCGGACGAACGGTCCCTGCCCCGCCTGCGCCCGCTGGCGCGCAGCGTGGTCGAGGCGGAGCTCTCGCTGGCGCTGGACCGGCGGCTGCGGCGGGCGGACGGGCCGTGAGCCGCCGTCCGCACGCTCACGCGAGCCGCCGTCCGCGCACTCAGAGGTCGTAGACCACCGTCACCGGCGCGTGGTCCGACCAGCGCTCGCCGTGCGTGGCCGCCCGCTCCACCAGGCCCTTCACGGCCCTTCCCGCGAGACCGGGGGTCGCCACCTGAAGGTCGATCCGCCATCCCGCGTCGGTGTCGAAGGCCCGCCCCCGGTACGACCACCAGGTGTACGGGCCCGTCACGTCCGGGTGCAGGGCGCGGACCACGTCCACGTAGCCGCCGTCCGCCGGGTCGAGGACGCGGGTCAGCCAGTCGCGCTCCTCCGGGAGGAAGCCGGAGGACTTCTGGTTGGCGCGCCAGTTCTTCAGGTCCGCCTGCCGGTGGGCGATGTTCCAGTCGCCGCAGACCAGGACCTCGCGGCCGTCGGCGGCGGCGCGTTCGCGCAGGTCCTTGAGGTAGGGCAGGAACTCGTCCAGGAAGCGGACCTTCTCGTCCTGGCGGTCGGTGCCGACCTCACCGGACGGGAGGTAGAGGGAGGCGACCGTCACACCCGGCAGGTCGGCCTCGACGTAGCGGCCCGACGCGTCGAACTCGGTGGAGCCGAAGCCGACGCGGACGGCGTCCGGTTCGCGGCGGGTGCAGAGGGAGACGCCCGCGCGGCCCTTGGCGGCGGCGGGCGCGTGGGTGACGTGCCAGCCCTCGGGGGCGCGGACCGCCTCCGGCAGCTGCTGCGGTTCGGCGCGCACCTCCTGGAGGCACAGCACGTCGGCGGGGGTGTCGGCGAGCCACTCCACGAAACCCTTCTTCGCGGCGGCCCGCAGCCCATTCACGTTCACGGAGGTCACGGTCAGCACCCCGGCACGATACCGGCACACTGGACGAGGTCCGTTTCCCCGCCCACCGACTACTGATGCATGGATGTACCTTGAGCAGCATGAATATACGCCGTGTCGCTTTCGACCACCCGGACGCCGTCAAGCTCAACGACGAGGTCCAGGCCGAGTACCACGAGCGCTACGGCGACGGCGGTGACGCCACGGTCCTGGCACCCGCCGACTTCGACCCGCCGCGCGGCGTGTACCTCATCGCCTACGACGAGCTGGACCGTCCGGTCGCCACGGGCGGCTGGCGCAGCCAGGACGAGAACGGCGAGGGCAACCGGGACGGGGACGCCGAGCTGAAGCGGATGTTCGTGGTCAGGCAGGCGCGGGGGCTCGGGCTGGCCCGCCGGATCCTCGCCGAGCTGGAGGAGGACGCCCGCGCGGCCGGCCGGCTGCGCATGGTGCTGGAGACCGGCACCCAGCAGCCGGAGGCCATCGCGCTGTACACCTCCAGCGGCTACGAGCCGTGCGCGAAGTTCGGCTACTACCGCTTCCACGAGGCCAGCCTCTGCTACGCGAAGCCGCTCAGCTCCTGAGGTAGGCCAGGACCGCCAGCACCCGGCGGTGGGTGTCGTCCGCCGGGGGCAGGTCCAGCTTGGTGAGGATGCCGCCGATGTGCTTGCCCACGGCGGCCTCGGAGACCACCAGGGCCCGCGCGATCGCACCGTTCGACCTGCCCTCCGCGACCAGTGCCAGGACCTCCCGTTCGCGCGGGGTGAGCCGGCCCAGCGGGTCGCGGCGGCGGCGCAGCAACTGCCGTACGACCTCGGGGTCGACGACCGTGCCGCCCGAGGCGCAACGGCCCGCCCGCCGCGCCGCCGAGGAGGCGGAGCCATGCGACCCGGCGCTACGACGACACGGGAGCAGGCCCGTCCGGGCAGGACGCGGTGCACGCCTCGCGGCTGCCCGGTCCGGTTCCGCCAGGTGACGGTACCGAGGTCCGCCGACCGATGGACTGCGGAGCAGGGCTGACTCACCCGCTTCCGCCCCGTCGGCCGACATCCGACGCGGCGAACAGCCCCTCGCCTCCGAACTCGAAGGGCATGCGCATGAGCACTCCCCTGTACACGTCATCCGGCTTGAAATCACGGAAGTTGCGTGTCACGAGGACATCGACGCCGACGAAACACGCCGACGCCAGATGAATCGCGTCAGCGCCTTTGATCTTCGGACGCTCGGCGGTGATGTCGTTCGCCAGCAGACCGACGCGCCGGGTCACTTCCACGAGGATGACGTAGGGCTCCTGCAGCAACGCACGGATGCGGAGCCGGTGGTCGCTGACACTGGTTCCGCGGGCCTCCGCGAAGGTGAGCGTCGAGGTGTGGAGCCGCACGTGCCCGGCCTTCGCAGCCCGCAGCATGCTTTCGGCCTCACGTGCGCTTCCCGTCCCCTGGGCCCAGTCGATGAAGCAGTTGCTGTCCAGGTACACGGACTCAGGGCGGTCACTTCTCCCCACGTAGTGCCTCCACGTAGTCCACCGCGTCCCGGCCACCCGTCATGTCCGGCCAGAAGCCGGCTCGCAGGTCCTCGTCCGACAGCAGCGGCTCCGTGGGCAGAAGCTCGATCTCGGCCGCCCGCATCCGGACGCTCTGCCCCTGCGCGTTCTCCGTGATCTCGCCCGTCACCTCCACGCGGTCACGCCGCCAGGCCCTCCGGAGCTCGGGGTCGAGGTCGTCACCGAAGTACACCGGGATCACCTCTCCGCCGACTTCGGTACGCAGCAAGGCCCGGGGACGATGGTGCTGCTTGTCCTCCTCCAGTCCACTCAGCCGTCCACGCCGGGAGCCGAACGTACGGAAGCGGGCCTTCGTGGCGGCATCCAGGTGCAGGGCGGCCCGTTGCGTGACCTCTGCCGAACGAAGCGCCACGCCGTCCGCTCTGACCTCGACGGACATTCCCACGTCCGGGGACGCTCCCAGGGACCGGGCGACGCGCCGCCCGAGGTTCGCCGCACGGAAGGTCCAGCCGGTGGGGATCCGCGCACTGGACTCGGCCTCGTGCAGCCCCGACACCGCGGTACGGACCACACGCTCCACCACGTCGTAGGTGGAGTGCTCGGCGATGCGCAGAGGTTCGAGAACACAGGCGACGCTGCCGAGCCGAAGCTCGTGGAAGGCCCAGCGGGTGCCTTCTCCGCCCGGCCGCGCCGTCTCCGTGACCTCGAGTTCGCGCAGGAGGGACAGCATGGTCTGCAGGGTCCGTAGGGAGTCCTGGGCGTCCATGCCCGCGTGTGGTCCCCGTAGCTTCAGCGCGAGCTCGATCCTCATGCCGCACCTCCTCGCGTCGGCGATGCCGTAAAGCGCCTGAGCCGTCACGGTACGCGAAGCCTGCCACCGTGCCGGTCCCCTTCTCCCGAAGCTGTCACCCGGAAGAAGCGCTGACGGGAAGCACGGACATCGGCCGGGGCACCGGTCTCCGATGCCTGGTCCGTCGGTCCGTCGGAGACCGGGAGCGCCGGCGGGGCGGGGTGGGTGGCGCATTCCGGGCACAGGGTCTCCTCGTCGGTCGGCCGGAAGAGCCGCGTCTGGATGTGACGGCCCTCGCACTCCCGGGTGCCGGTCAGGCGGTCGGAGAGGCGGGGGCCGGTGGGCGGTGCGGGTGGTGCGGACGGGAGTGCGTCCGCGGTACTCACCGGGGGCGTGGGGACGGGCGCGGGGGGAACCTCGCGGAGCAGGTGGCGCAACAGACCGCCGGGGCGGCGGACGGCGGTGTCGTCGTCGGGGAGGCCGCGGAGGATGTACGCGCGAATGGCGGTGGGCGGGTGGCCGGCCTCCAGCCAGCGGGCCGTGAGGTCCGTCAGCTCGGCGTCCATGGCGCGGGGGATGCCGCGCAGGGCCGGATCGAGGTCACGGTAGCCGGAGGCGAGGGCGTGGGCCTCTCCGAGGAACCGCTCCGTCCCGGCCACCGGTCGGGCCGGTGGGGCGGGCTCGGCCGCCACCGGAGCCGTCCGCTCGGGGGGTTCGGGGGGTCGGTGGGAGGTGTCCCTACGGGTGTCCGCGTCTGGATGACCGTCGGAGAGCGGGGCAGTCGGCTCACCGACCGCCGGATGGCGGCGACTCGGCGCGACCTGCGGCGATACGCGCTCGCCGATGATGTCCCCACCGGGTCCCACGGGCGTGCGGGCGAGGAGTTTGGCGGCCTCGGCCGAGTTCAGCGGCACGTTGGAGACGAGCTGTTGGGTGACCCAGTGACCGCCTGGACCCTGGACGCGGCGCTCGTGGACGAAGCCTTCGTCTTTCAGCTGGCGCTTGGCGCGGGTGAAGGCGGTTGCTCTGATACGGGCGCGTTCGGCGGTGCGCGAGAGCGAGTCGCGTGCTCCCTCCGGGAGGGAGAGCTGCCAGGTCAGGAGTCGAACGGCGTCCGACGACAGCCGGGGGTGCCGGATGAGGTCGTGGGAGAACTGGGTGAAGGCGCGCGGGGGCGCGATATGGTGCCGGTAAATCACGGTGGAGGTCCTGTCCACTGGTGGTTCAGGCCCTCGCGGACGGTTGCAGCCGTCGCGGGGGCCGTATTCGCGCTGACGGTATCGCACGGAAAGTGCGCGCACGGACGCGTTGCGTGAAGAAAGGTTTCGCGAGCGCACACACTCAGACGAATGTGATTCGTCTGTTCGGAAGCCCGTTGAGCGGGGCGACTCCTCACCTCGACCGCGGGTCGTTCGAGGAACGCCAGGACCGCCAGGACCCGCCGGTTGGCGTCTTCGGGGACCGGCAGGTCGAGTTTGGCGAAGATGTTCGAGGTGTGTTTGACGACCGACCGCTCGGTGATCACCAGGGACTGGGTGATCAAGGCGTTGGAGCGGCCCTCGGCCATCAGCGCCAGCACCTCCCGCTCGCGCGGGGTGAGGCGGACGAGGGAGCCGGTGGGGCCGTTGCCGTCCTTGGCGAACAGCTTGGCGACGACGTCGGGGTCCATGGCGGTACCGTCGGCGGCGGCCCGGCGGACGGACTCCACGAACTGGTCGGGGCCGAAGACGCGGTCCTTGAGGAGGCAGCCGATGCCGCCGCTGCCGTCGGCGAGCGGCTCACGCGCGTAGAGCCGCTCGACGTACGGGGAGAGGACGAGCGCCGGCAGGCCCGGGATGCCCGACCCGAGCGCTCGCAGCGCTCTCTGACGGTCAGTCACCTTGACGAACCGGCACCGGCTGTCGCCGCCGTCGCCGCTGATGCCGCCCCACGGCACGGGCATCAGGAGGCCGAGGACGCCGAACGCGGTCAGGGTGAGCGGCAGCAGGGCCAGGACGATCCCGACCACCGGGCCGACCGGCATCCGGGCGAGGTCCCGCCGGGTCGCCGGGTCGGTGGGGATCCACCGGGTGCGGGTCCCGGCCGACGCGGTGACAGGGACAGCGGCAGGGGCTTCGTGTCACACCGGCACATGACAGGAGGCCCGTTCCTGATATCAGGAACGGGCCTCCATGATGCGTGGACCTGTGGGGATTTGAACCCCAGACCCCCTCGATGCGAACGAGGTGCGCTACCGGACTGCGCCACAGGCCCTTGCAACGAGTGAAACTCTAGCATCCCCGTCGGGGTGCTTGGAAATCCGTTCCCCGGGCCTCCGACCACCGCGTATCCGGCGTCGTCCGCGCGTCGCCGGACACCCGTCGCCGCTCACTCGTTGGCGGCCCGCGGCCGCTCGCCGTCCTCGTACTGGTCGAACAGCGGCGTGCGGCCCCGCTCGCGCGAGCGCCGGGCCGACGCGGCGCGGCGCGCGTCGCTGCGCTCGCCGTCCTCCGCCGGTCCCGCGTCCCCGTCCGGCACGTCCTCGGCGCCGTCCGCGGCGTCCCGGTCGGGCGTCTCGCCGGCCGCCTCGTGCTCGGGCGCTACGGCGCTGGACCGGGCCGAGCTCCAGGTGTCCGGCGCCCCGAGGTCCACGTCGGAGGTGGCCCGCGGCGCGACCGGCGCGGTCACGTACGTCGGCAGCGGCACCGGTACGGGGTCCCAGCTGTCTCCGTGGTCCGGCCGCCGCTGGCGTTCGCGCTGCTGGTCGACCCACTCGGCGTGGTCGGTCTGCTCGACGAGCGCCCTGCGGTCCGCGGCGAGCGCCACCAGGCCCGGGTCGGTCCCGGCCTCGGGACCCGCGTGCGGCTCCTCTGCGCCGGCGTCGAGACCGGGGTCGGCGGAGGCGTGCGCGGCCGGGGCGGACGCCCGTCGGCGCGGCTGCCGCTCACGCAGCCGCTGGGCGGCGGCCTCGGCCTGCCTGCGGTCCATCTGGTAGGCGAACCGGCGGCGCTCCTGGGAGCGCAGGTGGGCGATGTATCCGCTGAGCAGGACGGCGGGCACGCCGGGCGCCCACAGGAACGTCAGTCCGCCGACGGCGGCGACGATCGCGCCGAGGGTGAAGGCGAGGAAGAGGACGACGGTGGTGCGCCTGCGGCGCGCGAGGACCTTCGAGCGCTGGGCGCGCGCGGCGGCCGCCTGCGCCTGCGCGGATCCGGCGGCGGGGGCCGCCGGCGCGGAGGGCGCGCGCCGTGTCCCGGGCACGCGCGGATGCGCCGGCGCGGTGCCGGATTCCTGCGCGGGCCCGGCGGCCTGCTCGCGGACCGACTCCGAGCGGGCCGACTCCGAGCGGGCCGACTCGTGCTCCTGGACCGTCGCCGTCGCCCGGGGGCGGTCCGGAGGCACGGCGAAGGCCCGGACGTCCACCGATTCGGTGGGGACGTCCGGTGCGTCGGCGTCGAACTCCCCCTCGTCGGCGGAGCGCGCCCGCAGGTCCTTGGCGTACCGGCGCTCCATGCCCGCCCGTCCGGACAGAAGCCGGATGGCGGTGCTGAAGCGCTCGGTCGGACGGGCCTCGTTCAGCTCGTCCTGCCTACGGAGCCACATCGGCACCAAGTAGGCGGCCCAGGCCCCGACGATGACTGCGTAGATCAGGCCGCTGCTGCTCACCCCTCACACGGTAGAGGGGTTTACGTGAGGCCATCCGCCAATTGCGCCGGTGTGTCGCACGATCTGGCTGATATTTCGAGCTTTTTTTGCGACCGATCCGATCAGCGGACCGCCGGAGCGGTGAATTCCACGCTCCGGACGGTCACCGGACGATCATTTTCGAACATTTATTCAATTTCCGGGGTTCGCGGGATTCCCGTGGATGTTCCGCGGGTCACGGGGCGCGCTGCGTGGACGATTGCGCCGCCAGCGGTTCAGCAGCCCCTCGGGCGCCTCCTCGGCCGTGAGCGCGAACACGAGGTGGTCGCGCCAGGCCCCGTCGATGTGGAGATAACGCGGCCGCAGCCCCTCCTCGCGGAATCCGAGTTTCTCCACCACCCGGCGGCTGGGTCCGTTCTCGGGGCGAATGCAGACCTCGATGCGGTGCAGCCCGACGCTGCGGAAACAGTGGTCCACGGCCATCGCCACGGCCGTCGGCATCACCCCGCGGCCGGCCACCGACTCGTCCACCCAGTAGCCGACGTGCCCCGAGCACATGGACCCCCAGGTGATCCCGGCGACCGTCAACTGCCCGACCAGCCGCCCCTGGTACTCGATGACGAACGGCAGCATCCGGCCCGCGTTCGCCTCGGACCGCAGATGGCGGACCATCTGCCGGTAGGTCGGCCGGTGCGTGACCGGCCCGCTCGGCGCGGGCGGCGGGATGGTCGCCTCCCAGGGGCGCAGCCAGTCCCGGTTGCGCCGGTTGACCTCGCGCCAGGCCCGCTGGTCGCGCAGCTTTATGGGCCGCAGGACGACGTCGCCCTCCGTCAGTTCGACGGGCCAGGAAGGGCTGTTCAGCTCGCACCCCCGGGGCCGGCGCCGGGTCCGGGATGGTCACCGCCGCGGAGCTGGTCCACGGCGTGCACCAGCAGGGGCTCCAGGACGGCCAGCCCGTCCCTGACCCCGCCGGTGGAGCCCGGCAGATTGACGATCAGTGTGCGCTGCGCCACGCCGGCGAGGCCCCGCGACAGCGCCGCGGTGGGCACCTTGTCCCGGCCGTACGCCCTGATGGCCTCCGCGATGCCCGGCACCTCGTGGTCGATGACCGCGCGGGTCGCCTCGGGGGTGCGGTCGGTGGGCGAGACGCCGGTTCCCCCGGTGGTGACGACCACGTCGTAGCCGGCCGCCACGGCGGCGCGCAGGGCGGCTTCCACCGGGTCCCCGTCGGGCACGACCCGCGGCCCGTCGACGGCGAACCCGAAGCCCGTGAGGCCGTCGGCGACCAGTGGGCCGCCCCGGTCCTCGTAGACACCGGCCGAGGCGCGGTTGGAGGCCGTCACGACCAGCGCGCGGTACGGCGCGGCGCTCACGACCGGCTCCAGTCGCCCGACTTGCCGCCCGTCTTCTCCTCGACCCGCACGTCCGTGATGACCGCTCCCTTGTCGACCGCCTTCACCATGTCGATCACGGTGAGCGCGGCGACGGAGACCGCGGTGAGGGCCTCCATCTCGACGCCCGTACGGTCCGTGGTCCGCACCGTGGCGGTGATCTCGACGGCGTCGTCCGCGACCGACAGGTCCAGTTTCACACCGGAGACGGCCAGCGGGTGACACAGGGGGATGAGGTCGGGCGTGCGCTTGGCGCCCATGATGCCCGCGATCCGGGCGGTGGCCAGCGCGTCCCCCTTGGGAACCCCTTCGCCGCGCAGCAGCTCGACCACGCGGGGCGAGACGACGACGCGCCCGCTGGCGCGCGCCGTCCGCGCCGTCACGTCCTTGCCGGACACGTCGACCATGCGGGCGGCGCCCGCCTCGTCGACGTGCGTCAGTCGGTCCTGCACAGGGGGTCCGGGGGTCTTCCCCCGGGAAGGCACAGTCATGGTGGTGTGGTGCTCCCGGTCCGGGCGTGTGGTGCGCGACACGGTACCCCCATGCGGGGGCCCGCGGCGGACCAGGACCGGCCCGCGGACCCGCCCTGCGAGTGCCTCAGCCGAGCAGCACGACCTCGACCTCGCTCCCCGGCTCCACGGACTCCACGTCCTCGGGGACGACGATCAGCGAGTCGGCGTGCGCGAGGGCCGCGACCAGGTGCGAGCCGGCGCCGCCCACCGGGCGCACGGTGCCCCCGGCGCAGGTCGCGCGCAGGAACTGCCGGCGCCCCTTCGGCGAGGACAGCGCCCGGTCCGCGACGAGCTTCGCGCGGGTGGTGGGCCGGTGGACGTCCGTGAGTCCCATGAGGGTGCGGATCGCGGGCCGCACGAACAGCTCGAAGGAGACGTACGACGACACCGGGTTGCCGGGCAGGGCCAGCAGCGGGGTGTGGTCGGGACCGATGGAGCCGAAGCCCTGGGGTTTGCCGGGCTGCATGGCGAGCTTGCGGAAGTCGATGCCGCTGCCCGCCTCGTCCTCGTCCCCGACGTGCGACAGGGCCTCCTTGACGACGTCGTACGCGCCGACGCTCACGCCGCCGGTGGTGACCACCAGGTCGGCGCGGACCAGCTGGTCCTCGATGGTGGACCGCAGGGTCTCGGCGTCGTCGGCGACCGCGCCCACCCGGTAGGCGATGGCGCCGGCGTCGCGGGCGGCGGCGGTGAGGGCGAAGCTGTTGGAGTCGTAGATCTGGCCTTCGCGCAGTTCCTCGCCGGGCTGGACGAGTTCGCTGCCCGTGGACAGGACGACGACGCGCGGGCGCGGGCGGACCCGGGCCGTGCCGCGTCCGACGGCGGCGAGCAGGGCGATCTGCGGCGGGCCGAGGACGGTGCCGGCCTCCAGGGCGCGGTCACCGGCCCGCACGTCGCTGCCCTTGGCGCGCACGTGCGCGCGTGCCTCGGCGGAGCGGTGCACGCGGACCTGCCCCGAGGCCTGCTCGGGGGCGAGGCTGCGGGCGCGCATCCCGTCGACGGGGCCCTCGCCGAGGCCGCCGTCGGTCCACTCCACCGGGACGACGGCCTCGGCGCCGGACGGCAGCGGGGCCCCGGTCATGATCCGGGCGGCCTGTCCGGGCCCGACGTGCAGGAGGCCGGCCTGGCCGGCGGCGACGTCCCCGACGACCTCCAGGACGGCCGGGTACTCCTCGCTCGCGCCCGCGACGTCCGCGACCCGCACCGCGTACCCGTCCATCGAGCTGTTGTCGAAGGGCGGCAGCGAGAGGGGGACCGTGACGTCCTCGACCAGGACGCAGCCCTGGGCATCGGGCAGTCGCAGCTCGATGGGTTCCAGGGGGCGGACGGCGGCGAGGATGTCCTCCAGGTGCTCGTCCACCGACCACAGACGGTCCTGTCCGGCGGTGCGGGGCGCGGCGGTGCTCAAGGCTGTTGCATCTCCTCGGTGACGTAACGGCGAAGCCAGGAACGGAAGTCCGGTCCCAGATCCTCACGTTCGCACGCGAGTCTGACAATGGCACGCAGATAGTCGCCGCGGTCGCCCGTGTCATAGCGGCGGCCCGTGAAGACGACGCCGTGCACCGGGCCGCCGGCCTTCTCGTCCTGGGCGAGCTGCTGGAGGGCGTCGGTGAGCTGGATCTCGCCGCCGCGCCCGGGCTCGGTCCGGCGGAGTATGTCGAAGACGGCCGGGTCGAGGACGTAGCGTCCGATGATCGCGTAGTTCGACGGGGCGTCCGCCGGTTCCGGCTTCTCCACCAGGCCGGTCACCTTGACGACGCCGCCGTCCGCGGTGTCCTCCACGGCCGCGCAGCCGTAGAGGTGGATCTGCTCGGGGGCGACCTCCATGAGGGCGACGACGCTGCCGCCGTGCCGCTCCCGCACCTCGATCATCTGCTGGAGCAGCGGGTCGCGGGGGTCGATCAGGTCGTCGCCCAGCAGGACGGCGAAGGGCTCCTGCCCGACGTGCGGGGCCGCGCAGAGCACCGCGTGTCCGAGTCCCCTGGGGTCGCCCTGTCGCACGTAGTGCATCGTCGCCAGGTCGCTGGACTGCTGGACCTTCGCGAGGCGGGCGGCGTCGCCCTTCTTCTGAAGCGCCGACTCCAGTTCGTAGTTGCGGTCGAAGTGGTCCTCGAGCGGGCGCTTGTTGCGTCCGGTGATCATGAGGACGTCGTCGAGGCCGGCGGCGACGGCCTCCTCGACCACGTACTGGATCGCGGGCTTGTCCACGACCGGCAGCATCTCCTTGGGAGTGGCCTTGGTCGCCGGCAGGAACCGGGTGCCGAGGCCGGCTGCGGGGATGACAGCCTTGCTGATCCTGGGGTGCGACTGAGTCATGCCGGGAACCTTATCCGGTGGCTATGTGAGGTATCTGTAGCTCCGGTTAATTCATGATCATATGAGCGTACGAGGATCGCGCGGGAGCAACACATGAGCCACACCGAAGGCGGAGCAGAGTCTCACAAACGTACGTTGCGGGGAGAGTTCCTCACGGTGAGGAACAGGTTGACGACGGACGACCTGCGGGAGACCGCCACCCTGATCGCCGAGCACGCGCTGGGGATGCCGGAGTTGACCGCCGCGCGGACCGTCGCGGCGTACGTCTCCGTGGGCAGCGAGCCGGGCACGCTCGCGCTGCTGGACGCGCTGCTCGCGCGGGGCGTACGGGTCCTGCTCCCCGCGCTGCTGCCCGACAACGACCTCGACTGGGGCGCCTACACCGGCGAGGGCTCCCTCGCGCGGGTCCGGCACGGCGGGAGGATGACCCTCTTCGAGCCCGCGGGCGAGCGGCTGGGACCCGACGCCGTGACGGACGCCGACGTGGTGCTGCTGCCGGGTCTCGCCGTCGACGCGCGCGGCATGCGCCTCGGCCGCGGCGGCGGGTCGTACGACCGCGTGCTGGCGCGGCTGGAACGCGCGGGCGCGGATCCCTCCCTGCTGGTGCTGCTGTACGACGCCGAGGTCGTCGGTCACCTCCCCGAGGAGCCGCACGACCGGCCGGTCGACGCCGTGGTGACGCCGTCGGGGGTGCGGCGCTTCACCGGCTGACGGCGGACGGAACGCGAACGGGGCCAGCGGGGCGGACGGGGACGCCGCGCATCGGAAAGGGGCCCTCCACGCGCGCGTGGAGGGCCCCTTCAGCCGTTCACCGGCTCACCGGTTCACGGTTTCAGCACGAGGGTGTCGACCGTGCTGTCGTCGACCGCCTTGGACTTGAACGACCAGTCGAGCAGCTCGCCCTTGGCCCACTTGTCCGTCTGGTCGGTGTAGTGGGCGCTGAAGACGTGTCCGGAGGCACCGGTGAGGTTGATCCACTTCGACTTGTCGAGGTTGTCGAGGTTGACCACCATCCGCATCGACGGCACCCACACGACGTCGTAGCCGCCCGCGGCGTTCCAGCCGGTCGCGTCGACCGCCGCCTCGCCGCCGCCGAGCTTCCACGGGCCGCGGTTGAGGACGTACTGGAGGAAGCCGGGGCCGCTGGTGCCCAGGGTCTGGTTCTTCAGGAACAGGCGGTGCAGCCGGCCCCAGCTCCAGGAGTCGATGTCCTTGCCGAGCTTGGCGGTCAGCTCCCAGCGGGCGTCGATCATGGCGCGCTCGAACAGCGCGTCACGGTCCTTCTCGGCACTGGGGCGGGTGCCCGCCTCGGGCGTCGTCCACCAGTCGCTGTCCGGCTTCTCCATGAGGTTGCGCACGACCTCGAACCAGCGGTCGCCGCCGTCCGGCTGCGCCTGGTCGCCGTCGCGCTGCCCGCACTCGCGGACCTTGTCCTTGTCGTCGACCGGACCGGTGGTGTCGACCGGGTCGACCCACAGGCACTGGCCCTCGACGCGCAGTTCCCTGGGCAGCTTGTGGCCGAAGGCCAGCTTGAGGATGTTGCGCCACACCGCGTTGAAGTACGCGGCCGCCGCCGAGTCGGCGTCCTGGGTGCGGTTCCAGCCCTGGAGCAGTTCCTGTGCCTCACGGACGTCCGCGTCGTCCAGGTTGATCTTCAGCAACGTCGGCACCAGCATGTTCGCGATCTCGCTGGTGTTGTCCGTCTGCATCTGGCGCATGTCGTCGGTGGAGACCTTGCCGCCGCCCTTGATCTTCTGCTTGATCAGGTCGGTGATCCGCTGGCTGCGGGTGCCGTAGCCCCAGTCCGTGGTGAGCGTGTAGGGGTACTTCTCCGGGTCGACCACGGCCTGGTTGGCGGTGACGATGTAGCCGCGCTCCGGGTCGTACTCGTAGGGCAGCTGGTCGAAGTCCAGGTAGCCGCCCCACTTGTTCTTCGACTCCCAGCCCAGGGTCGGGACCCGGCCGTCGAGGCCCTTCGCGCGCGTGGGGATCTTTCCGGGCAGCTGGTAGCCGATGTGGTTCTTCGTGTCGGCGTAGACGAGGTTCTGCGAGGGCACGTCGAACTTCTCGGCCGCCTTGCGGAAGTCGTCCCAGTCGGCCGCCCTGTTCATGGCGAACACGGCGTCCATGGTGTTGCCCGGCTCCAGCGCCGTCCACTTCAGGGCGACCGCGTAGCCGTCGCCGCGGTCGGGGGCGCCGTCGTCGACGGTGGCCTTCCTGCCGACCTTGACCAGTTCGTCGTCGCGGTCGGACAGCAGGGGCATCTTGTCCTCGGTCTGCCGGACGACGATCTTCTTCGCGGTGCCGCCGGCGACCTTGATGGTCTCCTCACGGGTGAGGAAGGGCTTGACCTTGCCGTCGTAGAGGTAGCCGTCGCCGGACAGCTTCTCCAGGTAGAGGTCGGTGACGTCGACGCCGGAGTTGGTCATGCCCCAGGCGATGTCCGCGTTGTGGCCGATGACCACGCCGGGCATGCCCGCGAAGGTGTAGCCGGAGACGTCGTACCGGCACGTGGCGGAGACCTTGCGGCAGTGCAGGCCCATCTGGTACCAGACGGACGGCAGCGAGGCCGACAGGTGCGGGTCGTTGGCCAGCAGCGGCTTGCCGGTGATGGTGTGCTCGCCGCCGACGACCCAGGAGTTGGAACCGATGCCGTTGCCGTTCACGCCGACCGCCGTGGGCAGGTCGTCGAGGACGTCGTAGAGGCCCGCGAGCTGGCTCTCCAGAGCCGAGCCGGACGTACCGGTGGAGGTGCCGGAACCGGTGCCGGTGCCAGAGCCGGAACCGGTGCCGCCGGTCGTGCCGTCCGCCGAGGAGCCGTCCGCCGAGGAGCCGGTATCCCCGGAGCCGGCAGAGCCGTCCGAGCTTCCGGAGCCGCTCTGCTCGAACGTCTCGGACAGCTCGTCGTACCGGCCCTCCTGGACGATCGGCTTGTTGCGGTCGTACGGGTACCGCGGGTACAGGTCGGCGATCTGCTGCGGGCCGAGGCGGCTGGTCAGCAGGGCGCGGTCGATCTCGTCCTGCATGTTGCCGCGCAGGTCCCAGGCCATCGCCTTCAGCCAGGAGACCGAGTCGACGGGCGTCCACTCGGCGGGCTTGTAGTCGTTGGTGAACCCGAGCGCCGCGTACTCCAGCGAGATGTCCTCGCCGTCCTTGCCCCGGAGGTAGGCGTTGACGCCCTTGGCGTACGCCTGAAGGTACTTCTTGGTGTCGGCCGAGAGCTCCTTGGCGTACTCCTGCTCGGCGATCCGGTCCCAGCCGAGGGTGCGCAGGAACTCGTCGTTGTCGATCTGGCTCTTGCCGAACATCTCCGACAGGCGGCCGGACGTCATGTGCCGGCGCACGTCCATCTCGTAGAACCGGTCCTGCGCCTGGACGAATCCCTGCGCCATGAACAGGTCCTCGTCGGAGGACGCGTAGATCTGCGGGATGCCGTAGCCGTCCCGCTTCACGTCCACCGGCCCGGACAGGCCGTCGAGTGTGATCGAGCCCTTGGTCTGCGGGAACGAGGCGCGGACGGTACTGATGGACCAGTAACCGCCGTACGCGACGCCCCCTATGAGGGCCAGAACCAGGACGAGAACGATAAGTCGGGCTTTGCGCCCCTTCTTCCTGCCGGACTCGGCGGGCTTGTCACCCGTTGTGGCGGTGGTGTTGGGGGGCATCGCTGTCCTTGCTGTCCTAACGCGAGCGGCAGGTCGGGCCATGACTGTGAATGAGCGCTGGAGCAACCATAGGCGCAGGGGTCCGCGCCACTTGACGCGGAGTCGGCAACCGGCACGCAAGGACGTTCGATCTCCCGACGGCGAGCGTCAAGAAATCGTCAAGAATTAGGTAAGGTAACGAAGTAATCGGATCCGTGATGCCACCGCTTCGTGTCCGATGTACGTATGCGTCCCGCGCGTGAGACGCGCGGGCCAGCGAAGGGAACCGCCGCTGACTGTCCACCACCTCAACCAGCTCCTGCTCGTCTGCTCGCTCGTCCTGCTCGTCGCCGTCGCGGCGGTCCGCGTCTCCTCGCGCAGCGGGCTCCCCAGCCTGCTCGTGTACCTCGGCATCGGCGTCCTCATGGGCCAGGACGGCATCGGCGACATCCACTTCGACAACGCCGAGATGACCCAGGTCATCGGCTACGCGGCCCTGGTCGTGATCCTGGCCGAGGGCGGCCTCGGCACGAAGTGGAAGGAGATCAGGCCGGCCCTGCCGTCCTCCTCCGTGCTCGCGCTGGTCGGGGTGGCGGTGAGCGTCGGCGTCACCGCCACGGCCGCCCACCACCTCGTCGGGCTGGAGTGGCGGCAGGCGCTCATCATCGGCGCGGTGGTGTCCTCCACGGACGCGGCGGCCGTCTTCTCCGTGCTGCGCAGGATCCCGCTCCCCGCGCGCGTGACGGGCACCCTGGAGGCCGAGTCCGGCTTCAACGACGCCCCGGTCGTCATCCTGGTCGTCGCCTTCTCGACCGCCGGTCCCGTCGAGCACTGGTACGTGCTGCTGGGCGAGATAGCGATGGAGCTGGCCATCGGCGCCGCCGTCGGCCTCGCGGTCGGCTGGCTGGGCTCGTGGGGACTGCGGCACGTGGCCCTGCCCGCCTCCGGCCTCTACCCGATCGCCGTCCTGGCGATCGCGGTCACGGCGTACGCGGCGGGCGCCATGGCGCACGGCAGCGGCTTCCTCGGCGTGTACCTGGCGTCCATGGTCATGGGCAACGCGAAGCTCCCCCACTGGCCCGCCACCCGCGGCTTCGCCGACGGACTCGGCTGGATCGCCCAGATCGGCATGTTCGTCCTGCTCGGCCTGCTGGTGACCCCGCACGAACTGGGCGACGACGTGGTTCCGGCGCTCGTCATCGGCCTGGTGCTGACCATGGTGGCGCGCCCGCTGAGCGTCGTGCTCTGCCTGACGCCGTTCCGCGTGCCCTGGCAGGAGCAGACGCTCATGTCCTGGGCCGGACTGCGCGGCGCGGTCCCCATCATCCTGGCGACGATCCCCATGGTGAGCGGCATCGAGGGCAGTCGCCGGATCTTCAACATCGTCTTCGTGCTGGTCGTCGTCTACACCCTGATCCAGGGGCCGACGCTGCCCTGGCTGGCCCGCAAGCTGCGCCTGGGCGAGGAGGCCGAGGCCGCCGACCTCGGCATCGAGTCGGCGCCGCTGGAGCGGCTGCGCGGGCACCTGCTGTCGGTGGCGATCCCCGAGGGCTCCCGGATGCACGGCGTCGAGGTCAACGAGCTGCGGCTGCCCGCCGGGGCGGCCGTCACCCTCGTCGTGCGCGAGGGCACCTCCTTCGTGCCGCTGCCGACGACGGTGCTGCGGCGCGGCGACGAGCTCCTGGTCGTCGCCACCGACCCGGTCCGGGACGCGGCCGAGCGACGGCTGCGCGCCGTGAGCCACGGCGGCAAACTGGCCCACTGGCTGGGAACGGACGGCGCGGACGCCCGGTGAGGGCGCGCTCCGGCGGCGAGGGTGTGCTCCGGCGGCGGGAGCGCGCAACGGCGCACGTTAAGTGCGGGTTTCGCACCGTTCACACCTCCTTCATTCGGAGGTGTGGCCGCCCATGGTGCTCACTTTCACAGGTACGGCGGACGGTGATCCCTGTACGATGAAGGCACACCTTGATCGAACCAACTCTGCCTGACGCAGAGCTGGCGCGACCGTATGGCGGCCGGAACACCTCCCGGGTGGGCGCCGGTATCTACCGCAGTGCGCGCAAGAGGACAGCTCTCGGCGCCACCCGGACACACGAGGGGTCGCGCTACCAGGCGGCGGAAAGGCACGGGCCGTGGCATCCACGGTCACCTCCGAGCCGTCGAAGGACCCATCGGCCTCGCCGGACTCGTCGGACTCGCCCCGCCCGGGGTACGGGCAGTTGCTGCGCACCCGCGGTGCCTGGACGTTCCTGCTGCCCGGTTTCGCCGCGCGGCAGCCGTTCGCGATGCTCACCCTCTCCATCGTGCTGCTGGTGCAGCACACCACCGGCTCCTACGGCGCGGCGGGCGCCGCGGCGGCCGTCACCGGTGTCTCCATGGCGCTGTGCGCGCCCTTCACCGGCCGCCTCGCCGACCGTCACGGCCAACGCGCCGTCCTGGTCCCCGGCGTCCTGGTGCACGCGGCCTCCGGGCTGGCCCTGACGGCGCTGGCGCTGGCCCACGCCCCGCTGTGGGCGCTGTTCGCGGCGGCCGTGCCCACCGGCGCCTCGGTGCCGCAGGTCGGCCCGATGGTGCGGGCCCGCTGGGGCGTGAAGCTGAAGGGCTCGCCCCTGATGACCACGGCGGCCGCCTTCGAGTCCGTCACGGACGAGCTCACCTTCGTGGTCGGCCCGCTCCTCGCGACCGCCCTGTGCACCGCCGTGAACCCGGCCGCCGGACTGGTGGCGGAGGCCTCGCTGACCCTGCTCGGCGGTCTGCTGTTCGCCGCGCAGCGGGGCACCCAGCCGCCGGTCGCCGTCGACGGGCACGCGCGCGTGGAACACGCCTCCGCCCTGCGGATCCCCGGGGTGCGCGTGCTGATCGCGGCCTTCCTCGGCATCGGTTCGGTCTTCGGCGGCATGCAGGTCTCGCTGGCCGCGTTCACCGAGTCGATCGGCGAGCCCGGCCTGAACGGCGTCCTGTACGGCACCTTCGCCGCCGGCAACATGATCTCCGGTCTGGTCTGCGGCGCCGTCGCCTGGAAGGCGTCCCCGCAGCACCGTCTGGTCGTCGGATACGCGGCGCTGGCCCTGACGGCGTCCGGCCTGTGGGCGGCGCACTCCGTGCCGCTGCTGGCCGGCCTCGGCCTCCTGGTCGGCATGTGCATCGCGCCCGCGCTGGTCACCGGCTACACGCTGGTCGAGAGCCTGGTCCCGGCGGGCGCGCGCACCGAGGCGTTCACCTGGCTCACCGGCGCGGTGGCGCTCGGCCAGGCGGCGGCCGTCACCGCCGCCGGTCAGCTGGAGGACCGCTTCTGGGGCGGCGCGGGTTTCCTGGTGCCGCTGGCCGGTACGGCCCTGGCCCTGGGGACCCTGCTGGCGCTGCGTTCGCGGCTGGTGGCGCGCCCGCGGGGACGCACCGTCGCACGTGGCGTCGGTCACCGCTCGCCGGTCACAGTGGACTGAACCCGGGGAATGCGTCAGTATGGACCGTCGTTAGCACTCATTGAGTGAGAGTGCCAGGAGGAAGACAGTGCCGACCTACCAGTACCAGTGCACCGAGTGTGGCGAGGGCCTCGAGGCGGTGCAGAAGTTCACCGACGACGCCCTGACCGAGTGCCCCAACTGCAGTGGCCGCCTCAAGAAGGTGTTCTCCGCCGTCGGCATCGTCTTCAAGGGCTCCGGCTTCTACCGGAACGACAGCCGCGGCTCCTCGTCGAGCAGCTCGCCGGCGTCCTCGACGTCCAAGTCGTCGGCGTCCTCGGCGTCCTCGACCACGTCTTCGGCGTCCTCCTCGGACTCGAAGCCGGCCGGCTCCGGCACCTCGGCGGGCACCTCCGCCGCGTAAGACCCCTTCCGGGACCCCGCCGTCGTACGACGGCGGGGTCCTCGGTGCGTCCGCGCCACCGGCCGCCCGCCCAGGGAGCCGAGCGGTGGGTGGCGAGAGCGGCCGGTGGCGGGGGAGCCGAGCGGTGGGTGGCGAGAGCGGCCGGTGGCGGGGAGAGCGGCGGGGATTCCGGAGGCGGATCCGGGGCGCCGGTGACGCCCGCTACTGTGCTGGTCATGGTGAACGCAGAGATCGGCGTAATCGGCGGCTCGGGCTTCTACTCGTTCCTGGACGACGTGACCGAGATCCAGGTGGACACCCCCTACGGGCCGCCCAGCGACTCCCTCTTCCTCGGCGACATCGCCGGCCGGCGGGTCGCCTTCCTGCCCCGGCACGGCCGCGGCCACCATCTGCCGCCCCACCGGATCAACTACCGGGCCAACCTGTGGGCGCTGCGCTCGGTCGGCGTGCGCCAGGTCCTCGGCCCGTGCGCGGTGGGCGGTCTGCGCGCCGAGTACGGCCCCGGGACGCTGCTGGTGCCGGACCAGCTGGTCGACCGGACGAAGTCGAGGCCGGGCACGTACTTCGACGGGCTGCCGCTGCCCGACGGCTCGGTGCCCAACGTGGTGCACGTGTCCCTGGCCGACCCCTACTGCCCCACCGGCCGCTCGGCCGCGCTGAAGGCGGCACGCGGGCGGGAGTGGGAGCCGGTGGACGGCGGAGCGCTCGTCGTGATCGAGGGACCGCGCTTCTCCACCCGCGCGGAATCGTTGTGGCACCAGGCGCAGGGCTGGTCGGTGGTGGGCATGACGGGCCACCCCGAGGCGGCTCTCGCCCGTGAACTGGAACTCTGCTACACGTCGTTGACGCTGGTCACGGACCTGGACGCGGGGGCCGAGACGGGCGAGGGCGTCTCCCACGAGGAGGTGCTGCAGGTGTTCGCGGCCAACGTGGACCGGCTGCGGGGCGTCCTGTTCGACGCGGTGGCCGCGCTGCCCGCCACCGAGGAGCGGAACTGTCTGTGCGTGAACGCGCTGGGTGGGCTGAATCCGGGATTCGAACTGCCGTAGCGGGCGGAGCCACTGGGGACCTGGGGATCCCTGGGACCTGAGATCTGAGACCTGAGACCTGGGGATCCCCGGGCTCCGGCGGGAGGGGATCCCCGGGCTCCGGCGGGAGGGGCGGAACTCGTCGTTCGGGTGAGGCGGTTGTCCACAGACGGGCGGTGATCCACCGGTTCGGGCGGGCGGCGGCGGCAGGGCCCATCGTGGACGGGCAGGCTCGTCCCGTCGTCGCTGGTGGTGATCCCGTTGTCCTTTCGCGTTCCTTCCCCTTCCTTTCCCCTTGCCCCTCCTTCTCTTCACGCCCCTCCTTTCCTCGGAACGCCTCCGCCTCCGTTCGTCGCGACGCCTCCGTCCCCGTCCCTGCCCGTGCCTCCCTCGTGCGAGGTGCCGCAGTTCGCTCCGGTGCGGGTGCGGGGCGGGCTGCACCGGATGCGCCTGCTGGTACGGACCCGGAGGCGGGCTCTCGCGGTCGGCCTCGCGGTCACGGCCGCCGCACTCGTGGCGGCGGGCCCGCGCGACGGCGACACGGCTCGCGGACACCCCGGGGGAGGCTCCCCCGCGGGCGGGGGCGCCCACGTCCGCGCGCAGTCGTCGGCGCGCGCCCTCTCCGGCGGCCGTCGCACCGCCGGCCGCGTGCGGGCGCCGGTACGGATCGCCGACGCGGCGACCGTCCGGCTGCTGCGTCCCGGTGACCGGGTGGACGTCATCGCGGTCGACCCCGCCGAGCGGCCCGCCGCGCGGGACGGCGAGGCCCGGGTGGTCGCGCGCGGCGCGCTCGTGACGAGGGTGCCGGAGCCGTCGGCCGACCGGGGCGGCACCGGTGACGACGGCGCGGAACGGAGCGCCGACCTGGGCACGGCCTGGGGCGTGGGGAAGGGCGGTGACGACGGCGCGCTGGTCGTGCTGTCCGTGCCCCGGTCCACAGCGGCCCGCCTCGCGGGCGCGAGTACCACGGCCCGGCTGGCGGTGACCCTGTGGTGAGCCTCACCGCCCGCCCGGGGAGGAACCCGCCGCCCCGCCCCTCGTCGGAGTCACCGAATTGGACACGCCCTCATCCGGGTGACGTAGGTTGCGGAGCTGTTTGTTCCACAACCTGTACATGTGAGGAGTGTCACCTAGGTGAGCGAGAAGACGAGCGTCTTGCAGGGCTTCAAGGCCTTCCTGATGCGCGGGAACGTCGTCGACCTGGCAGTCGCGGTGGTGATCGGCGCGGCCTTCACGAACATCGTCAACTCGGTGGTGAAGGGGGTCATCAACCCGCTGGTCGGGGCCGTCGGGACCAAGAACCTGGACAGCTACAGCTCCTGCCTCAAGGGCCCCTGCACCGGCACCGGCGACACCGCGACGGGCGTCCGGATCCTCTGGGGCTCCGTGCTCGGCGCGACCCTGACCTTCGTGATCACGGCGGCCGTCGTCTACTTCCTGATGGTCCTGCCGATGTCGAAGTACCTGGCGAGGATGGAGGCCCGCAGGAAGGCCAAGGAGAGCACGCACGAGATCATCGAGGTCACCGAGCTGGAGGTGCTCAAGGAGATCCGCGACGCCCTGGTCGCCCAGCGCGGCTCCGGACACGGCGAGCGGCAGCCGTAGCGGTCCTGTGCGGGAAGCCGGGGGCGGCGGTCCCGCTCCACCGGGTTCAGATGTGGTGGGGCGGCTTCTCGTCGAGGAAGCGCTTGAGGTCGGCCGCACCGTCCACGCCGGATCCCGGCCGTTCGCCCCACCCCTGGTCCGTGTCGTCCGAGGACTGCCGGTCCAGCGGGTCGTCGAAGACGAGCGCGGCCTTGGGCTCGCGCGGCTCGGGGGCGGCGGGGGTGCTCATGCCTCCAGGGTACGGCCCCTGGCACGGACCGGGACGGAAGCCCGGACGGCGCAGGAACGGGGCCGGGGACGGGGCCGGGGACGGGGCCGGGGACGGGGTAGGGGCGCGGCGGAGCAGGAGCGGAAGCGGGAGTGGGGAGCCGGCGCGGGAGTGGGGCGCGGCCGGGTGGGTGGCGGCGCGCGAGACTGGGGCGTATGACAGTTGACGCTCTGGCAGTCGGTGGTCTGACCGATGTCGCGGGGATGCGCGTGGGGCATGCCGGTCGTACCGGTGGTGGTTGGCTGACCGGCACCACGGTCGTCCTCGCGCCGGAGGGCGGGGCGGTGGCCGCCGTGGACGTGCGCGGGGGCGGTCCCGGCACCAAGGAGACCGACGCCCTGGATCCGCGCAATGTGGTGCAGCGTGTGGACGCGATCGTGCTGACCGGCGGCAGCGCCTACGGACTCGACGCGGCGTCCGGGGTGATGGCCTGGCTGGAGGAGCGGGGCCGCGGGGTGCCGGTCGGCGCGGACCCCGCGCACGTCGTGCCGGTGGTGCCCGCCGCGTGTGTCTTCGACCTGGGGCGCGGCGGCGACTTCCGGGCCCGGCCGGACGCCGCGCTGGGCCGGGCCGCGGTGGAGGCGGCCGCGGCGAGCGGGCCCGGTGCCCGGGTGCCGGAGGGCTGTGTGGGTGCCGGGACGGGCGCCGCGGTCGGCCCGATGAAGGGCGGGGTCGGCACCGCCGCCACGGTGCTCGACTCGGGCGTCACGGTGGCCGCGCTGGTGGTCGCCAACGCGGCGGGCTCGGTCATGGACCCCGAAACGGGCGTGCTGTACGGAGAGTTGTTCCAGGGGCGGGTGCGGTATCCGCGGACGCGGGTGCACGAGGCCGCCCGTCGGCGGCTGGCGGAGAGCGCCGCCAGGAGCGCGCCCCCGCCGCTGAACACGACCCTCGCGGTGGTCGCGACCGACGCGGACCTCACGAAGGCACAGGCGCAGAAGCTGGCGGGCACGGCGCACGACGGCATCGCCCGCGCCGTCCGGCCGGTGCACCTGCTGCACGACGGGGACACGGTCTTCGCGCTGGCGACCGGCACCCGGCCGCTGGGCACCGGCCCGGCCGGCACCGCGCATCCGCTCGCCCTGAACGACGTCCTCGCGGCGGGCGCGGACACGGTGACGCGGGCGATCGTGCGGGCCGTGCGCGCCGCGGAGCCGGTGACGGGCGCCGGCGGGACGTGGCCGTCGTACGGGGAGCTGTACGGGGAGCCGCACGGAGAACGGTAGGACCGGCGGAAGGGGCCCCGCGGGTCGTCACGACGTGGGGCCCGCGTGGGTCATTGTCCCGGTTCTGTCACGCGACGGGCTCAGGAGCGGACGGCGGGAACCCCGGCGGCCGTGGCGGTCCTCTTCCCCGGCGTACTGGAGCAGACCCCGCACATCACACGAAGCTGGAGCAGCCCGTGACAACGCCGAACAAAACAGCGCGGCGCACACTGGGGGCCTGTGCCGCCCTGGTGGTCGGCGCCCTCACCCTGACCGCCTGCGGCGGCAGCGCCAACGCCGAGGACGACAAGGGCAAGGGAGGCAAGGACTCCTCCGGGACGGCCACCGCGAGGATCACCATCTCGGCCGAGGACGGGTCGACGGGGGCGTCGATCAACAACACAGGCGTGAAGGTGAGTGACGGCCGGCTGACCACCGTGCGGATGACGGTGGCCGGGACGCAGGAGGTCGTGGCGGGCTCGCTGGCGGCGGACGGCGGCAGCTGGAAGCCGAAGGAGCAGCTGGAGCGCGGCACGAAGTACGAGATAGCGGCGACCGCGAAGGGCGCGAACGGCCGGACGGTGGCGGCCGACTCGGTCTTCACCACGGTGTCCCCGGCCGACAGCTTCATCGGGACGTACACGCCGGACGACGGCACGACGGTCGGGGTCGGGATGCCGGTGTCCTTCACCTTCGACAAGGCCATCGACGACAAGAAGGCCGTGCAGTCGCACATCACGGTCTCGTCGAGCAGCGGGCAGAAGGTGGTCGGGCACTGGTTCGGGTCGCAGCGGCTCGACTTCCGGCCGGAGGAGTACTGGAAGGCCGGTTCCAAGGTCACGATGAAGATCGACCTGGACGGTGTGCGGGGCGCCGACGGCGTCCGCGGCGTGCAGAAGAAGACGGTCACCTTCGCCATCGGGCGCTCGCAGGTCTCCACGGTCGACGTCGGCACCCAGACCATGTCGGTGGTGCGGGACGGGACGACGCTGAAGACGGTCCCGATCTCCTCGGGCAGCGCCCAGCACACGACGTACAACGGCCAGATGGTGATCACGGAGAAGTTCACGCAGACGCGCATGAACAGCCGGACGGTCGGCCTGGGCGGCGAGTACGACATCGCGGACGTGCCGCACGCGATGCGCCTGACGCAGTCCGGGACCTTCATCCACGGCAACTACTGGTACAACCAGGGCAATCCGCCCTTCGGCCGGGAGGGCACCAGCCACGGCTGCGTCGGGCTCGCGGACGTGCGGGGCGCGCAGGGCGACACCCCCGCCAAGTGGTTCTACGACAACTCCCTGGTCGGCGACGTCGTGGTCGTGAAGAACTCCCCCGACAAGGCGGTCGCCCCGGACAACGGCCTCAACGGGTGGAACCTGCCCTGGAGCGAGTGGATCGCGGGACCCGCAGAAAGCACGGGAAGCACGGGAAGCACGGCCTGACGGACGGGGCCCCGTTGCGGCGGAAGGGGTCCCCGACCGGCGGTTTCTGACGGATCATCGGGCCGCGCGGGAACTTCTCGCGCGGCTTCCGCGTTTTCCCGGCGTACGTTTTCTCGGTTCCCGGACACGATGTCCGACCGAGGGGCTACGGTATGCACCCACAAGGTGACATGCAGCGACGCCGGGAGAAACCTTGAGCGTTCCGTACGAGACGGCAGCGCACGAAGCGGCCGAGTCGCCCGAGACTCCGGAGGAGCACCTCGCGCGGCTCCTCGGCCGCGCCCTGAACTCGTTCGAACTGCCCGACGAGTGCGTCAGACGATTGGACTGCGCCCTGGCGCACGACAGCTCGCTGCACTCCGCGCACCACAGCGCGGGTCTGCACCGGGAGACGTACCGGCACACCTGGCTGCTGTCGGACGGCTCCGCACTCACCCTGTGGGAGCTGGTCCACAACCCGACCCCCGGCAGCGAGCCGCAGCACGAGGTGTACGTCGACGAGGAGGAGCTGCGGGCCGCCACGGCCCGGCTGCCGCTCCCGGCGGACGCGCCGGACTTCGAACTGCCGGTGCTGGTCCAGCTGGCGCCGGTCCCCGCTCCCCGGCACGTGTACGTTCCGGACGACTCGGCCGATCACGCACGCCGGCTGCTGCGCCGCGCGGAGAACGCGGACCGGCCGGGCGCGGACACGGCCGCGCTGCTGCGGTCGGCCTTCGCGCACCAGATCATCCAGGCCTTCGGCCGGCCCTGCCGCGCGGGGCGCATCGGCCTCGGTTTCGCGCTGTACGAGCACGCGTTCCTGCTCCGTGACGGCCGGGAGATCTCCCTCTGGGAGGTCGAGCACACGGCCACACCCGACGGGCGGCACATGTGCGAGGTGTATCCCACCGAGGACGCGGCCCGCGAGGCGATGGAGCGGCGGGCGGCACAGGTCTCCTGAGAGCTGGGGCGGGCCGACCGGAGCGGGCCGGGCCGACCGGCCCGCGGCGCCCGCCCGGGGCACACGGGTCCGTCCTCAGCGGTCGCCGCCGAGCCGGCGTACGAGTCCTTCGAAGGCGGCCCGCTCCGCCGGGGTGAGCTCGACGGCCTCCCGGTGCGGCCCGTCCTGTCCCTGGAGCGGGACGGCGGGGAGGGCCCGCCCGGCCGGCGGGCGTGGCCGACGGGCGCGGCCCGGACGGCGTACGCCCTTGTCCCGGCTTGTCGCGTCCGGGCTCGGGCTTGTCGCGTCCGGGCGTGTCTCGTCGGGATCGGGGCGCGTCGCGCCCGGGGCCGGGCGGCGTGTGCGCCGGGCGCCGGCGCGGGAACCCCGAGCGCCCGCGCCCGGAAGACCGCGGCGCAGCAGGACGATCATGGCGACCAGCCAGGCGACTCCCGCCACGGCGAGGGCGACGGCCGCCGCGCCCGTCGGGTGGGGTATCGAGAGGTGCTCGGGCATACCGACCAGTAGACACCGAGATACGTCACGGTCCGGGACTTTCGTCCCGGACCGTGACGTATCTCGCAGGTGGGGCAGGTCGCCCCGAGGCCCCGTGCGGTGCGGAGGTTACGCCGCCACCGGCTGCTTGCGTCCCGCCGCCGTGGCGGTCGCGCCGCCGTCCGCGCCGGGGGCGGCGTCGGTGACCGGCTTGCGCAGGCCCTTGAGGACGACGACCAGGGCCGCCGTGACGCACACGCCGGCCGCGATGGCGACCAGGTAGAGGAACGGGTTGCCGATCAGCGGGACCACGAAGATGCCGCCGTGCGGGGCGCGCAGGGTCGCGCCGAACGCCATCGACAGGGCGCCGGTGATCGCGCCGCCCACCATCGAGGAGGGGATGACGCGCAGCGGGTCGGCCGCGGCGAACGGGATCGCGCCCTCGGAGATGAAGGAGGCGCCCAGGACCCAGGCGGCCTTGCCGTTCTCGCGTTCCGTCCGGGTGAACAGCTTGCCCCGGACGGTCGTGGCCAGGGCCATCGCCAGCGGCGGGACCATGCCGGCCGCCATGACCGCGGCCATGACCTTCATCGCGGAGTCGCTCGGGTCGGCGACGGCGATACCGGCGGTGGCGAAGGCGTAGGCGACCTTGTTGACCGGACCGCCGAGGTCGAAGCACATCATCAGGCCGAGCAGGGCGCCGAGGAGGACGGCGTTGGTGCCGGTGAGGCCGTTCAGCCAGTCGGTCATGCCCTTCTGCGCCTCGGCGATGGGCTTGCCGATGACCACGAACATCAGGAATCCGACGACCGCGGAGGAGATCAGCGGGATCACCACCACCGGCATGATGCCGCGCAGCGCCGCCGGGATCCGGACCTTCTGGATCGCCATCACCACGCCACCGGCGATCAGGCCGGCCGCCAGACCGCCGAGGAAACCCGCGTTGACGGTCAGCGAGATCGCGCCGCCGACGAAGCCCGGCACCAGACCGGGCCGGTCCGCCATGCCGTAGGCGATGTAACCGGCCAGGACCGGGACGAGGAAGCCGAAGGCGACGCCGCCGATCTGGAAGAGCAGGGCGCCCCAGCTGTCCGCCTGGGTCCAGACGAAGTGGTCCATGACCGACGGCGCCTTGTTGATCTCGTAGCCGCCGATCGCGAAGCCGAGGGCGATCAGGAGACCGCCGGCGGCGACGAACGGGACCATGTAGCTCACGCCGGACATCAGCCACTTGCGGAGCCTGGTGCCGTAGCCCTCGGAGGAGTCGCCGGCGCGTTCGACCGGCGTGCCGGGGGCGGACCCGGAGGTGACCTCGCCGCGCTGCGCCTTGCCGCGCACCTCGGTGATCAGCTCGGCGGGCCGGTTGATGCCCGCCTTCACGCCGACGTCCACGGTGGGCTTGCCCGCGAAGCGGTCCTTGTCCCGCACGGGGACGTCGTGGGCGAGGATCACGCCGTCCGCGGCGGCGATGACGGCCGGGTCGAGGCGGGTGAAACCGGCCGAGCCCTGCGTCTCGACGACCAGCTCGACGCCCGCCTCCCGTCCGGCGTTCTCCAGGGACTCGGCCGCCATGTAGGTGTGGGCGATGCCGGTGGGGCAGGAGGTGACCGCGACGATGCGGAAGGGGGCGGCGTCCGGGACGGGGGCGGACGCGGCGGTCTCCGGTGCGGTCGCGGCGGGGGCGGACGGGGCCTGCGCGGTCGCGGCGGGGGCGGACGGGGTGCCGGTGGGTGCCGTTCCGGTGTCAGCCGCTGTGGCGTCGGCGGAGGCCGCCACCGACGCCACAGCGGGGTCCTTGCGGGCGCTCGCGCCCTCGGCGGGTGCCCGGTCCGGCTCCTCCCCGCGGATGAGCGCCGCCGCGGCCGCGGCCTCCCGCACCGACCGCAGCGCGGAGGTGAAGTCGGCGTTCATCAGCTGACGGGCCAGCGACGACAGGATCGTCAGGTGGGCGTCGTCGGCGCCCACGGGAGCGGCGATCAGGAAGATCAGGTCGGCCGGGCCGTCCGGCGCGCCGAAGTCGACGCCGGCGGCGCTGCGCCCGAAGGCGAGCGTCGGCTCGGTGACGTGGGCGCTCCGGCAGTGCGGGATGCCGATGCCGCCGTCGAGGCCGGTGGGCATCTGGGCCTCGCGGGCGGCCACGTCGGCGAGGAAGCCCTCCAGGTCGGTCACCCGGCCCTGGGCCACCATGCGTTCGGCGAGGGACCGCGCCGCTGCTTCCTTGGTGTCGGCGGACAGGTCGAGGTCGACCAGTTCCGCGGTGATCATCTCGCTCATCGCGGGCTCCTTCGCTCGCGTATCGCCCGGGGGGTGTGCTGGGCGCAAAGGGTGACGGGGGTGTCGGGGGTGACGGGGGTGACGGGGGTGCTGTGGAGGGAGGTGAGGCGTGCGGGGAGGGGGTCGGGGAAGCCCCGCCTCCGCGGGGTGGCCGGCAGGTCGGGGCCCTGCGCGCCCGGGCCGCCGGGGCGGCTCGGGGTGCCCCGCCGCTCGTGCCGGGCGGCGGGTGGAGGGGAACCCCGCCGCGTCCCGACCGCTGTCCGGGCCACTGCGGATGCCGGGACCGGGGTTTCGGTCCGGGCCACGGCCCTGCCTCCCGTACGGCTGGTCTCCGTACGGGACGCCCTACGGATCTCCGTACGGGTGGTCTCCGTGCGGGTCTCCGCACGGGCCGCCGGTGCGGACGGGACCGGTGGCGTGGCCGCCGGGCACAGCCCCGGGTGAAGGACTGGGTGAAGGCCCAGGTGGAGGCCCGGGTGAAGGCCTGTGCCGGGCGCCGGGTCGGGGGTCATGACACGGGCTCCTTCAGTTCGCGGTCCACCGGCACGTCCGAGGTGACCGTCACCGCTGCCGGGTCCAGGTCGGCCGGGGTCGGCATCACGCTGCCGGGCAGCCGGACGGCGGCCGCGCCGTGGGCGACGGCGGAGGCGAGCGCCCGCGGGCCGCTGCCGCCGGCGACGAGGAACCCCGCGAGGGAGGAGTCCCCCGCTCCCACGTTGCTGCGGACGGCGTCGACGCGTGCGGTGCCGAACCAGGTGCCCGTGTCCTCCACGAGCAGTTGTCCGTCGGCACCCAGGCTGGCGAGCACGGCGCGTGCGCCCATCTCGCGCAGTTCCTCCGCCGCCTTCACCGCGTCGCCCACGGTCGCCAGGGGGCGCCCGACGGCCTCGGCGAGTTCCTCGGCGTTCGGCTTGACCACGTCGGGCCGCTCGCGCAGCGCCTCCAGCAGGGCGCGCCCCGAGGTGTCCAGCGCGATCCGCGCACCCCCGGCATGCGCCCGCGCGACCACCTCGGCGTACCAGGAGGGCGCGAGACCACGCGGCAGGCTGCCGCAGCAGGCGATCCAGTCGGCGTCGCGGGACTGCGCGCGCACGGTCTCCAGGAGGAGTTCCTGCTCCTCCCGGGAGAGTTCCGGCCCCGGCGCGTTGATCTTCGTCAGCACGCCGTCGGACTCGGCGAGCGCGATGTTCGAGCGGGTGGCACCGGCGACCGGGACCGGCGCGACCTCGATGCCCTGCGCGTCGAGCAGGTCGGCGACGAGCGCGCCCGGCGCACCGCCCAGGGGCAGTACGGCGACCGTGCGCCGGCCGGCGGCGGCGACGGCACGGGAGACGTTCACGCCCTTGCCGCCGGGATCCATGCGCTCACCGGTGGCGCGGACGACCTCGCCGCGGTCGAGGGAGGGGACCTCGTAGGTGCGGTCGAGGGACGGGTTCGGGGTGACGGTGAGGATCATGCGCGTACTACTTCCGTGCCGCCGCGCTCGATGGCGGCCGCGTCGTCGGGGCTGAGCCCGCTGTCGGTGATCAACAGGTCCACGTCGGCCAGGCCGCCGAAGCGGGCGAAGTGCTCCTGCCCGTGCTTGGAGGAGTCGGCGAGCAGCACGACCCGGCGGGCCGCGGCCATCGCCGCCCGCTTCACCGCCGCCTCGGCGAGGTCGGGGGTGGTGAGCCCGTGCTCGGCGGAGAACCCGTTCGCGGCGACGAACAGGACGTCGGCGCGGATCTCGCCGTACGCGCGCAGCGCCCAGGCGTCCACGGCGGCGCGCGTGCGGTGCCGTACGCGCCCCCCGATCAGGTGGAGCTGCATGCCGGGGTGGTCGGCGAGGCGGGCCGCGATCGGCAGGGAGTGGGTGACCACCGTCAGGGAGGCCTCCAGCGGGAGGGCGGCGGCCAGGCGGGCGACCGTCGTGCCGGCGTCGAGGATCATCGTGCCCTCGGCCGGGAGTTCGGTCAGGGCGGCCTTGGCGATGCGGTCCTTCTCGTCGGTCGAGGTGGACTCGCGTTCGGCGAGGTCCGGCTCGAAGTCGAGGCGTCCGACCGGTATGGCACCGCCGTGCACGCGGCGGACGAGCCCGGCGCGGTCGAGGGCCTTCAGATCGCGTCGGATGGTCTCCGCCGTGACCTGGAACTCCTCGGCCAGCGACAGGACGTCCACCCGGCCGCCGTCACGGGCGAGCCGCAGGATCTCCTGCTGCCGCTCCGGTGCGTACATGTCCGTTCGCCTCCGACCGTTTCCGGGCCATGCCCGAATGTGTGGTTTCGCTGGGAGGCTACGCCCGTAATTCCGGAAAGTAAACAGATTCGGATGTCACTCGGGCATGAACGGACTTCCGCTCCTCGCCCCGGACAGGAGAGAAGGGCCTGGCACCCTCAGGTGCCAGGCCCCTGCCCGCCGGTTCGGGCCCTCCCCGGCCGGGCCGGTTCCCTCCCGGCCGTTCCGGCGTCGCCCCGGCCTCGTCCCGCCGTTCCGGGCTTTCTCCGCCCTCAGGACACGAGTTCCGGCTCCTTGCGGGCAACGGGCGGCTCCGTGTCCCCCGCGCCCTCCACGTGCTGGGCGGGCCGCTTCGGCAGGGCGAACATCAGCACGAAGATGACGCCCATCACGACGGCCACCCAGCCCAGCGCGTACCGGAAGGCGGCCACGAACTCCGGGCCGATGTCGGCGGGGGTCAGCCGGTCGCCGATCCGGCCGAAGAAGACGACGGACACCAGGCCGAGGCCGAGCGCGTTGCCCATCTGCTGCACGGTGTTGATCAGCCCGGACGCCGACCCGGCGTGCTCGCGCGGCACTTCGGAGAGCACCGCGTCGGTCAGCGGGGCGACGATCAGCCCCATGCCGGCGCCCATCACCGTGAGCGGGAGGATCATCTGCCACGGGGTGATGCCGAGGCCGTAGTGCCCGGACTCCCACAGGTAGAGCAGCACGCCCGCGCCCATGGTCAGCGCGCCCGCCTGGAGCACCTTGCGGCCGAAGCGCGGGACCAGCTTCTGCACGGAGAGACCGGCGGCCGTCGACACCGCGAGGGAGAACGGGATGCCCGTCAGACCGGCGCGCAGTTCGCTCCAGCCGAGGCCGATCTGGAGGTACAGCGTCCAGACCAGGAAGAAGATGCCGAGGCCGACGCCGAAGACCGTCTGCACGGCGATGCCGGCGGCGAAGCTCTTGACCCGGAAGAGGGGCAGCTCGATCAGCGGCGAGCCGTCCCGCGCGCCCTTGTGCCGCTCGTACGCCACCAGCGCGCCGAAGACGACGAACGCGCCGGCCATCGACAGGTACCCCCACAGCGGCCAGCCCAGCTCGCGGCCGCGGGTCAGCGGGTAGAGCAGCATCAGCAGACCGAGCGTCACCAGCGTGACGCCGACCAGGTCGAGCTTGAGCGCCTTCGGCGCCCGCGACTCGGTGATGAAGCGGCCGCCCAGGATCAGGGCCGCGACGCCGACCGGCAGGTTGATGAGGAAGATCGGCCGCCATTCCAGCCCGAACAGGTTCCACTCCGTCAGCAGGGCGCCGAGCAGCGGTCCGGAGACCGCGCCCAGGCCGACGATCGCGCCGAAGAGCCCGAAGACCTTGCCGCGTTCGTGCGCGGGGAAGGTGGCGTGCACGATCGACAGCACCTGGGGGACCATCAGCGCCGCCATGCCGCCCTGGAGGAGCCGGGAGGCGACGAGCATCTCCGGGTTCACGGCGAAGCCGCAGAGGGCGGAGGCGAGGGTGAAGCCGCCGATGCCGAGGAGGAACACCCGCTTGCGGCCGTGGATGTCGCCCAGGCGGCCGCCGGTGATGAGGCCGGCGGCGAAGGCGAGCGCGTAACCGGCGGTGATCCACTGGATCTGGCTGTCGGAGGCGCCCGCGTCGCGCTGCATGGACGGGAGGGCGATGTTGACGATCGTGACGTCGACGAGGTCCATGAAGGCCGCGGTCATCACGATCGCCAGAGCGAACCACCGGCGGCGGTCGGCCACGTCCCCGGCTGCCCGGACGTCGGCGCCCGCGGGGTGCCCGGTCGGGCCGTCGGCTCCTGCGGGGTGCCCGGTCGGGCCGGAACCGGCGGAGAACTCGGTCTCGTTGGAGGTCATGCGAAGACATTAGAAGTCCAGTAGGCCAGATCGTGTCCTAGTGGTGCGGCATCCTCGACGCATGACGACGGACACCCCGGCTCGGCTGCTGCAACTCCTCTCCCTGCTCCAGACACCCCGCGAATGGCCCGGCGGCGAACTCGCCGACCGGCTCCGGGTGTCCCGTCGCACGGTCCGGCGGGACATCGACCGGCTGCGGGAACTGGGCTACCCCGTCCAGGCCACCAAGGGCTCCGACGGCGGGTACCGGCTGGTCGCGGGCAAGGCGATGCCCCCGCTCGTCCTCGACGACGAGGAGGCGGTGGCGATCGCGGTCGGCCTGCGGGCGGGCGCCGGGCACGCGCTGGAGGGCGTGGACGAGGCGTCCGTACGGGCCCTGGCGAAACTGGAGCAGGTCCTGCCGGCCCGGCTGCGCCACCAGGTATCCACCCTCCAGGCCGCGACCACCCCGCTGACCAGCGGGGACGGCGCCAGCATCGCGCCCGAGACGCTGACCGTCATCGCCTCGGCGGTGGCCGGACACGAGCGGCTGCGGTTCGCCTACCGCGCGAAGGACGGCACCGGGTCGCGCCGCCTGACCGAGCCGTACCGCCTGGTCTCGACGGGCCGCCGCTGGTACCTCGTCGCCTACGACCTCGAACGCGACGACTGGCGCACCTTCCGCGTCGACCGGGTGGACGAGCCCTTCGCCACCGGCACCCGGTTCGCCCCGCGCGAGGTGCCGCAGGGCGACGCGGCGGAGTACCTGCGCCGGTCGATCCAGCGCCACCAGGAGACGTACGCGTTCGAGGTCACCTTCCAGGCCTCGGCGGAGACCGTCGCCGCGCAGCTCCCGGCCTGGTTCGACCGCCCGGAGCGGGCCCCCGGAGGCTGCCGCCTGCGGTCCGTCACCGGCGATCCCGTGGAATGGCTGGCGGTCCGGCTGGCCATGCTGGGCCACGAGTTCACGGTCCACTCCCCGAACGAACTGGTGCGGTGCGTGAGTGAATTGGGGGAACGGCTGGGGCGGGCGGCAGCGGGCGCGGGAACGGGTGCGACAGCGGGCGCGGGTGCGGGTGCGTCGGCAGGGGATGTCCGTGGGGCCGCGGAACCCGGCACGGGCGCGGAACCCGGTGGGAGCGCGGAACCCGGTGGGAACGGTTAGCCGGAGGTGCCGGAGGTGCCGGCGCCGCTCCCCCACTCCATCCCCCGTACCGCTTCCAGGTTCCGCAGGGCCAGTTCCGCCGGGCCCTGCGGGCCGCTCGGGGGGCCGTCGGTCGTGGCCCAGCTCTCCACCGCGACCCGGACCGCGGCACACGCGACCGCCGCGACGAAGCGCCGCCGGGGGGTGGGCCCGGCAACGTTGTCGGGCCCGGCCCCGTCCCCGGCGCCGCGCCCCCTGAGCACCTCTTCCAGGTCGCCCTCCGAGGTGTGGCAGACCTCGGCCCAGACCTTGCCCAGGGCGGGGCTGGTGGAGGCGAGGCGGATGAGGGTGCGGACCCATTCCCAGGAGGCCGCCGACACGCCGACGCCGGGTGTGAGGGTCTGCCGTACCGCGTGTTCCAGTGCCTCGGGCGGGGACAGGCGCGGCGGGGCCTCGCGCACCGCTTCCACCCAGCGCCGGGCGCCGACCGCGTACAGCGGGGCGACCGCCTCTTCCTTGGTGGCGAAATACCGGTAGAACGTGCGCGGCGCGACACCGGCCGCCTGGGCGATGTCCTCGGCGCGGGTGGCCCTGAGGCCGCGGTCGGCGAAGAGGCGGGCGGCCGCCCGGGCGATCTCCATCCTGGTCGCCGCTTTGCGCCGCTCGGTGAGCGAAGCCGGGGCCGGCGGAGTGGCGGAGGAGGGGGGTGGTGCGGGGGTGGGGCTTGTCACGTCGGCAGGCTATGCCCATGTGGCACAATCTGCCATCCAGGCGGGTCACCCCGGGGTTCAGGTACGGGGTGCCCCGCCCTTCAGCATGGCGGCACGCCCGCCCGGCCGCGCCCCGGCCGTCCGCCTCGCCCCGCAGGGGTTCTCCCCCGCTCTGTGCGGCCGCGATCCGGCCCCTGCGGCCGCGGTCCGAGATCCGGCCCGGACGGCCCGGGTTCCCGACCGCTCCCCGCTTCCGGGTGCGTCAAAAGGAGCAGGCCCCCCGAAGGGAGCCGGGCTCCGGCGCCCGGGGGGGAGGCGCCGGAGCCCGGCTCGGGAACGTCCCGGCACCGGGGGGGTGTGCGTCGGGACGTGGCTCAGTGGGTGTCGCTCATGTCACTCGTGTCGTTCACGTCGTGCGTATCGTGCACGTCGCCCATGTCGTTCAGGAGAAATCACCGGCACGGAGGACGAGGGTGGTGCGAACGCGGTAGGGCTGCGAGGTCCGGCGGGTCGGCGGGGCGGTTCGTGCTCCTGCGCTCGAACTCCCGCGCCCAGAAGTCTTTTTCCCCCGGCGCCACCGGTTGAAAGCGACCTTCTGCGCCATGTTTGCGCGTACTTCCGCCACCCGCGTACGCCCCTGGCGAGGTGTGCACCCGCCGGCCACCCGCCGGCGGCGGGCCGCGCACCCGCCGGGGATCCGGGCCGGGACGGGACCCGCCCCGGACGTGGACTCCCGCGGGTGCGGCGCGCCCGTCCTACGCCGCCGCCTCGAACCCGGTGTCCCGGGCCAGCTTCTTGAGCTCCAGCAGCGCGTGCTTCTCGATCTGCCGGATCCGCTCGCGCGTCAGACCGTGCTCCTTGCCGACCTCGGTCAGCGTGCGCTCGCGGCCGTCCTCGATGCCGTACCGCATCTTGATGATGGAGGCCGTGCGCGGGTCGAGGCGGTCGATGAGGCCGTCCAGCTCCTCGCTGCGCAGCAGCGTGAGCACGGACTGCTCCGGCGAGACCGCCGAGGTGTCCTCGAGCAGGTCGCCGAACTGGGTCTCGCCCTGGTCGTCGACCGCCATGTTCAGCGAGACGGGGTCGCGCGCCCAGTCGAGCACGTCGGTGACGCGCTCCGGCGTGGAGCCCAGCTCGGTGGCGATCTCCAGGGGCTCCGGGTCGCGGCCGTGCTCGCGGTTGAACTCCCGCTGCACGCGGCGGATCCGGCCCAGCTCCTCCACCAGGTGGACGGGCAGCCGGATCGTGCGCGACTGGTCCGCTATGGACCGCGTGATGGCCTGGCGGATCCACCACGTGGCGTACGTGGAGAACTTGAAGCCCTTGCGGTAGTCGAACTTCTCGACCGCGCGGACCAGGCCCGCGTTGCCCTCCTGGACCAGGTCCAGCAGGGGCAGGCCGCTGCGCGGGTAGCGGCGGGCGACCGCGACGACCAGCCGGAGGTTGGAACGGATGAAGACGTCCTTGGCGCGCTCGCCCTCGGCGACGAGCGCCTCGAGCTCCTCGCGGGAGGCGTCCGCCTGGGACTCCTCGCACCCTTCGAGGACCTGCCGCGCGAACACACCCGCCTCGATGATCTGCGACAGCTCGACTTCCTTGGCGGCGTCGAGCAGAGGCGTGCGCGCGATCTCGTCGAGGTACATGCCGACCAGATCGCGGTCGGCGACCTCTCCGCCGTGGACGCGAGCGCTGCTTGCCGCGCCGGTCTCGCCGGAGGCGGACTGACGACGGGCGACGGCACGGGTTGCCATGCGTGCTCCCTTGCGATGATGGGGTCAGCGGGTGGTCCGTGGACACCGGGGCACTGACTCGGGTCCTCCCGGGACTCTCTCGGGACTCTCCTCGGGTGCCCTGCATCCGATGGATACAACGACTGGAATCAGGACAGAATTCCCCACCCGTCCCCCGATTTTCTGATCATGCAGTACCCTGTCCGGCCCCAGGAGGAGGACGCACGCCGTCGGACCGTACAGAGGTGCAGGTCAGGCCGGGAGCCGAGGAGGACCTCGAAGCCCGCACCGACCTCTGCCCCACTACGTACGTGAGACGCCGATCACATGCGATACCGCGATTTTCACTCCGGAGGAGCGTCGCCCCCGGCTGCTCTCCCACCCTGAAGACGGTCCGTACCGGCTGATGGTTGCCGCGGACCCGGACTCACGGGAAATTCCGGGGTACGCCACCTCCAGCCCCTTCCGCGCCGAGCCCGCCCACGCGACCTCCGTCGAGGTGACGGTCCACCTCCGCCCGGCCACGGCCGGCCGCGGCGTCGGCACGCCGCTGCACGGGGCGCCCTTCGAGGCCCTGCCCGGCGAGGACCCGCACCGGGCGTACGCGGGCGTCGCCCGGCCCGACGAGGCGTCCGTGCGCCTGCACGAACGCCTCGGCTTCCGGCACGTGGGCGCCTACCGCGAGGCGGGCCGCAAGTTCGGCCGCCACCGGGACGTCGCCCGGTACGAGAAGCGCCTGTAGCCGACGGGCCGACCGACGGGCCGGCCGGTCAGTGGACGAGTCGGTCAGTGGACGAGTCGGCCGGCGGGCAGGCGGGCCGATGGCAAGGTCGGCCGGCGGGCAGGCGGGTCAGCCGAACTGCACCGACCGCTTCGCCAGCCCCAGCCAGAACCCGTCGATCACCGACTTCTGCGCGTCCAGTTCGCCGGACGCCTCCGCGGCGCCCATGGTGACGAACAGCGGGGCGAAGTGCTCGGTGCGCGGGTGGGCGTACCGGCCCGCCGGGGCCTTGTGCAGGAAGTCCAGGAGGAGGTCCCAGTCGCGGGCCTCCAGGGCGTGCCGCCCCCAGTCGTCGAACTCGGAGGACCAGGTGGGCACGCCCCCGCCGGGGTGCCGCAGCGCGGCCAGGTTGTGGGTGAAGAACCCGGAGCCGACGATGAGCACCCCCTCGTCGCGCAGGGGCGCGAGCCTGCGGCCGATCTCCATGAGCTTCACGGGGTCGAGGGTCGGCATGGAGATCTGGAGGACCGGGATGTCCGCGTCCGGGAACATCTCGACGAGCGGGACGTACGCGCCGTGGTCGAGACCCCGGTCGGGGATGTCCTGGACGGGGATGCCGGGGGCGCGCAGCAGCTTGCGCACGCCCTCGGCGAGCGCCGGCGCGCCCGGGGCGTCGTAGCGCACCCGGTAGTAGTGCTCGGGGAAGCCCCAGAAGTCATGGACCAGGGGGACCGGCTCGACCGCGCCGAGGGCGAGGGGGGCCTCCTCCCAGTGGGCGGAGACCATGAGGATCGCCTTGGGGCGGGGCAGACCGGCGGACCAGGCGGCGAGCTGACCGGGCCAGACGGGGTCGTCCGCGAGGGGCGGGGCCCCGTGGCTGAGATAGAGGGCGGGCATGCGCTCCTGCGGAACGGCACGTTCCTGGGTGGCGGCGGACATCGCGGCAACTCCCTCGGCGACTCGACGTGTTCGGGCGGATCCATGTTTACTTGAACTCTAAATCTCCCGTTCGCACGTAACTGTAGACTCCATTAGTTTAATTTTCAAGAACGAAGCCCGTAGAGTGGAACGCATGACGAAGGCAGCCGCACCCGCTCCGGAGCCGCACTGGCTCACCGCAGAGGAGCAGCGCATCTGGCGCTCGTATCTGCACGCCACCACTCTCCTCGAGGACCACATGGACCGGCAGTTGCAACGCGACGCCGGGATGCCGCACGTCTACTACGGCCTTCTCGTCAAACTCGCCGAGTCCCCCCACAACCGGCTGCGGATGACCGAACTCGCGAGGGACGCAAAGATCACCCGCTCCCGCCTCTCCCACGCCGTCGCCCGCCTGGAGAAGAACGGCTGGGTGCGGCGCGAGGACTGCCCCTCCGACAAGCGCGGCCAGTTCGCGGTGCTGACCGGCGAGGGCCTGGACGTCCTCAGGAGCGCGGCGCCGGGCCACGTGGCCGCCGTGCGCAACGCCCTCTTCGACCGACTCACCCCGGAACAGCAGAAGTCCCTCGGCGAGATCATGCAGATCGTCGCCGAGGGACTCCAGCCGAACGAGGCGGGTGCCGACCTGCCCTGGCTGCGCTAGCCGCCGGGGCGGGGGCGGTACGCCGTCAGATCGTCAGTGGGCGACCACCGGGACCGGGACGACGTCCTCGGCGCCCTCGTCGGCGCCCATGACCGCGCTCATGTCCGGCTTGCCGGCGTTGACGAAGGTCAGGGCGATCGTGGCCGCGACGACCAGGATGCCGACGGCGAACCAGATCGCGCTGGTGTAGCCGTTCACCAGGCCCTCCAGCTGGACCAGCTCCTGCTGGGAGCGGGTGCCCGCGCCGCCGATGTGGTCGGCGATGTACGAGGTGGTGGCCGAGGCGGCGATCGTGTTCAGCAGCGCCGTACCGATCGCGCCGCCCACCTGCTGCGAGGTGTTGACCATCGCGGAGGCGACACCGGCGTCCCGCGGCTCGACGCCCTGGGTGGCCAGGGACATGGCCGGCATGAACGCCGTGCCCATGCCGAGGCCGAGCAGCAGCATCGCCGGCAGCAGCAGGGCCGCGTACGAGGAGCCGATCTCCAGCTGGGTCAGCAGCAGCATGCCGAGCGCGGCGACCAGGAAGCCGGGGCCCATCAGCAGCCGGGGCGCGACCCGGGTCATCAGCCGGGTGCCGATCTGGGTCGAGCCCGTGATCATGCCCACGATCATCGGGAGGAACGCGAAACCGGTCTTGACCGGCGTGTAGCCCTTCACGATCTGGAGGTAGTAGGTCAGGAAGAGGAACAGGCCGAACATCGCGATGATCGCGAGACCCAGCGAGAGGTAGATGCCGCCGCGGTTGCGGTCGGTGATCACGCGCAGCGGCAGCAGCGGGGACGCGACCCGCGCCTCGACGGCCACGAAGGCCGCCAGCAGCACGGCGGACGCGACGAACATGCCGATCGTCAGGGCGTCGCTCCAGCCCTCGGACTCGGCGCGGGTGAAGCCGTAGACCAGGGCCACCAGGCCGAGGGTCGACAGGATGACGCCCGGGATGTCGAGCGGGGAGCGGTTGCGGCCGCCCTCGGGCTCACGGATGACGAAGTAGGCGCCGGCCGCGGCGACGACCGCGAACGGGATGTTCACGAAGAACGTCCAGCGCCAGTCCAGGTACTCGGTGAGGAAGCCGCCGAGGATGAGGCCGACCGCGCCGCCACCGCCCGCGATGGCGCCGTAGATGCCGAACGCCTTGGCGCGCTCCCTGGCGTCCGTGAACATCACGGCGAGCAGGGAGAGCGCGGCGGGCGCGAGCAGCGCGCCGAAGGCGCCCTGGAGCGCGCGGGAGCCGAACAGCATCGCCTCGTTGGTGGCCGCGCCGCCGAGCGCCGAGGCGGCGGCGAAGCCCACCAGGCCGAGGACGAAGGTGCGCTTGCGGCCCCAGAGGTCGGCGATGCGGCCGCCGAAGAGGAGGAGCCCGCCGAAGGCGAGGGCGTACGCCGTGACGACCCACTGGCGGTTGCCGTCGGAGATCCCGAGGTCCTGCTGGGCGGAGGGGAGCGCGATGTTCACGATGGTCGCGTCGAGGACGACCATCAGCTGGGCGAGCGCGATGAACACGAGCGCTCTCCAGCGGGCCGGGTCCGCCTGGCGGACGCCCGGAGCCTTGGTGGCTGTGTCAGACATGGAGGTACCCACTTCGGAACTTCGTGACGGAAAAGTCAGGACTTGGCGAGGGAAAAAGGGCGGAGCGGGAGAGCGGCTCGTCGACGGTGGCGGCCGCGGGGAGGATCGGTGGGCCGGCTGCCGGTGGCCGGTGGACGGTGATCAGCCGGTCGGTGGCCGGCCGGTCGGTGATCGGTCAGCCGGTGACCAGCCGGTCGGCGATCGGTCGGTCGGTCGGTCGGGGATCGGTCGGTCGGCGATCGGACCGGCAGTGCTTCTCGGTGGCTCGGGATGGTTTCCGGTGACTCGCATTGACGTGTATTGACGTGCATCGGGGCATATGGGGGCGCATCGGCTTGTGGCGGCCTGTCACGCCCGGTGGTGGCCCGCCGCATACCTCGCGACGGCTCGTCATGCCTTGCTGTGGCTCAGGCCTGGCGCAGGTCCTCCATGGTCACGGCCGTACCCGGCAGGACCGACCGGGCCGGGGCCCGCAGTCCGTCCAGGAACACCTGGAGATGGCGGTGGACGAAGCGGTCGGCGTCGAGGCAGGCGGCGCCCGCCGGGGGCCGACTGAGCTGGGCCACGGTGACCATCAGGTCGCCGAGGCCGACGTCGTCGCGGAGCTGACCGGCCTGCCGGGCGCGCTCCATGACCTCCTCGATGAGCCGCTCGACCCGCATGCGGGCGGCCAGGAGATCCGGGTGGTTCTCGTCGAACGTGCTGGCGATCATCGGACACAGCGCGCTGACGCGTTCGTCGGCGGCCACGTGCACGAAGCGCTCCAGCGCGCCGAAGGCGTCGCCCGTCTCGGCGAGCGCCCGGGCGGCCGCCTCCGCGGTGCGGTCCATGACGGAGCAGACGACCTCGCGGACGAGTGCCTGCCGGTCGGGGAAGTTGCGGTACACCGTGGCGTTGCCGACACCGGCCCGGCGGGCGACGTCGTCGAGCGGCACCTCGGGGCCGAGTTCGACGAACAGCTCACGGGCGGCGGTGACGATCCGCTCCCGATTGCGCAGGGCGTCGGCGCGCGGCCGGGTCACCTTGCGCTGCGCGGGGGCGGTGGCGGTCTGCACGGCGTACTCCTTCGGTCGATGACGTGACGGGTGGTGCTGATGCTGCTGTCGGTGCTGCCGGCACCGGTGGTGCCGTTCGTGCCGGTGATGCCGATGGCACTGATGTCGGTGCTGGTGGCGCCGAGGCGTGCCGCCGATGCCGCCACCGCCGGGCGATCCGGGGAGGCGCTCCCCGTTTCAGCCGGACACCTGACTAAACGGGGAGACGATCCCCGGTTATTTCCTCGACGCCGATTCTTTTCACGTGACCTGAGTCACAGATTCCTCTCGCCTCACTTCTACTCCCCGGTAACCCACGATCGGCCGTTCCAACGCGCGCCGCCGACCGCTCCCGACGAGGGTGATCGAAAGGACGCAGCCGGTGATCGGCGGCTGCCCGGCGCGAAGGGTCCCCGCATGCAGCCGCAGCCTGAGCGACCCGGGGCAGGCCGTCGCGGCACGCCCCAGGAGTCGCTCCGCCGACACATACGCCGGCGGCGCGCGGCCGGCCTCGCCTGTGCGACCGCGCTGACCTTCGCGGTCAGCACCTCGGCGGGCACCGGCCACCTCGCGCCGCGTCCGAGCCCGGCCGGCGCGGGACCGGTCTCGCCGGCCCGCACCCCCGCCCTCGCCCCCTGCCTGATCACCGCCGGGGCCGCCGTCCAGATGTCCGAGGGCGTCCCGACGACCGGCGGCTACGCCCGCGCCACGGGCACCGTCCGCGCCCTGACCCTCATGATCGACTTCTCGGACGCGCCCGGCCTCGGCAAGGCGCAGGACCGGTTCCGCGAGTTCTTCCCCCAGACGCAGGAGTGGTTCCGCACCGCGTCCTACGGCCGCCTCGACTACCGCGCCGAGACCCCCGTACCCGGCTGGCTGCGCATGCCCAAGCCGTTCCGGTCGTACGGCATAGAGCGCGGCGCGCCCTTCGATCCCGGCTACCGCGAGCTGGTCCAGGACATCGTGGCCGCCGCCGACCCGACCGTCGACTTCCGGGCGTACGACCTCCTGAACGTGCTGGTCACCCCGAACGCGGGCCCCTCCGCGCTGGACACCGTCCTGTCGGTGACGTTCGCCGGCAACCACGAGGCCCCGGTCGCTGACGGCGTCCCCGTCGCGAACGCGTCCTTCGTCTACTCGCGCCAGGACGACGGCTCCGGCTCCTACGACCGCACCGGCTACCGCGTCCTGCCGCACGAGAACGGCCACGTCTTCGGCCTGCCCGACCTCTACACCCAGGAGGGCGGCGGCGCGGTCGGCCACTGGGACATCATGAGCGAGGACTGGGGCGCCAACAACGACCTCCTGGGCTGGCACAAGTGGAAGCTGGGCTGGCTGGACGCCGACCAGATCGGCTGCGCCTCCGCCCCCGGCACCGGCGAGTACGCGCTCACCCCCCTCGCCGAACGGGGCGGCCCCAAGCTGGTCTTCGTCCCGCTCAACAGCCGCGCCGGGTACGCCGTCGAACTGCGCACCCGCGGCGGCAACGACGAGGCGGTGTGCCGCCCCGGCATCCTCGTCTACAAGGTCGACGCGAACATCGACACCGGCATGGGACCGGTCAGGGTCCACGACTCCCGGCGCGGCAGCGGCGGCTGCACCCGCAGCCCGAACGTCCACGCCGAGCTGTCCGACGCGCCGCTCGTGCCGGGCGAGACGTTCGAGGACGCGGAGAGAGGGGTGCGCGTCTCCGTGGTGGCGGCGGACCTGGAGGGGACGTACCGGGTGCGGATCACCCGCAAGTAGCCGGCCGATCCCGCCGCCCCCGCCGTCCCTCCGAGCCCGAGCCCGAGCCCGGACCCGGTCCCGGCCCCTGCCACGCGTGCGGGCGACGACTTCGTACGCCGGACCGGGCGGGCGGCCGCGGACGGCTGGTCCCTGGACGACCAGCTGATCGAACCCGGCCCGGTGGCGGTCTCCGCGCCCGTACGGGACCCCCGTACGGGACGCCCGTACGGGACGCCTCGCCTGCGTCGCCGACGTCGTCAGCCACACCAGCCGGCACACGGCGGCCGACCTGCGCGACACCCTGCTCCCCCGGCTCCGCGGGGCCGTCGCGGCGATGGAGGAGGACCTGCGCCGGGCCCCGCACGCCGAACCGGGCACGCCACCCGCGGGCCTGGCCGGCTGGACGAGCGCGTCGAAGCAGGAACTGGGCCGCGAGTTCATCGAGTCCCTGGCCCGCGGCCTGACCGTGCTCACGGCCTTCGGGGCGGGCCGGGCCGCCCTGGCCCTGACGGAGGTGGCGAAGGCCACGGGCCTGGCCAGGGCGACGACCCGCAGGGCCCTCATCACCCACGAACACCTGAACCTGGTGACCCACGACGCCACCGACCGCACCTTCAGCCTCTCCCCCCGCGTCCTCTCCCTCGGTCTCCCCCCGCTCGCGGGAACCTCCCTCCCCCGCCTCGCGGAACCCCACCTGCGCACCCTGACCGACCGCGTCCAGGAAACGACCTGCCTCGCATCCCTCACCGAAACGGGCGACGAGATCCAGTGCACGGCCCGGGTGACCGCCCGCCACGTCATGCGCGTCGACATCCGCGTCGGCACACGGCTGCCGGCCACGACGGACACGGCGGTGGGTCGCGTCCTCCTGACCGACCAGGAACACGCCCTGGCCGACGAGGAGTTGAAGGAGGGCGTCCGCACCCTCGCCGTCCCCCTCCACGACCGCACCGGCCACGTGGTCGCCGCCCTCACCCCCTCCACCCACACCGCCCGCCGCACCCCCCGGGACTGCCTCGACACCCTCCTCCCCGTCCTGACCACCACAGCCGCCCGCATCGAGACCGACCTCCACACCGCCTCCCGCTTCACCCCCGCCCCCCTGACCTGACCCCCACACCCCCTACCGATTCCGGTACGCTGACGCCTGGACCCACACACACGGGCCCACGCCTTCGTAGCTCAGGGGATAGAGCACCGCTCTCCTAAAGCGGGTGTCGCAGGTTCGAATCCTGCCGGGGGCACAGAAGAAGGGCCAGCTCAGGAGGTTTTCCTCCCGGGCTGGCCCTTCGTCGTATTCGGGGTCGTGCCACACGCGTGCCACTAGACTCCGCGCGGAGTCCACATCCCCTGGGTAGAGGGTCGGTGTCCCTCGCTGTTGGATATGGGCATGTCGAAGAACGATGACTACGCGAGAACCAGTTGGCGACTGACCATATGGGGCTGCCTTGCCGGGTTGGCCGTGGCCTTGGCCATCCCGATGTACATGGTGGTGGTCGTGTTCCTTGCCGTGATGCGGACCCCCTAAAGCTATCGGCCGCCCGGTCGCCCATCCCGGCGGATCATGGCCCCGAGCCGATCAGCGATGGCCCGGTCACGGTCGCTGGTCATGTGCTAGTAGATCAGTGCGGCCCGAGAGCTGCTGTGCCCCATGCGCGTCATCAGCTCCCGCGTGCTGACACCGGTCGTGGAGGCCAGGATGTTACCCGTGTGCCGCAGGTCGTGGAAGTGCGGATCAACCGTGATGCCTGCGGTCTTTAGGGCCTTGATCCAGTCGTCGCGGAAATCGCTCCGCCGCAGTTGTCCGCCCTGCGGCCCGACGAAGACGTGCCCGTCACGGCCAGGAGCGGCGAAGTGCTCCAGGTGGTGCGTGACCGCGTCAAGCAGTTCGGCCGGGAAGGAGACGGAGCGCACCCCGGCAGCAGACTTCGGCGCCCTGTCGAAAAGCCGGCCGTCCTGCAACTCGGCCTGAGCGCGACGCACGGTGACGGTCAGCCCCTCCAGATCGATGTCCCAGCGCCGCAAGGCCGCCAGTTCTCCGAACCGCAGCGTGGTGAAGGCCGCCAGGAGCACGAGCAGCCGGTAGCGCGGCGCGATGGAGTCGGCGACGGCGAAGACCTCCGCGACCGTGAGGACCGGCCGCTCGGGCACGTCGTCACTGTCTGCACCACCACGGTGCAGGCAGACCGGCATCTGACGACCTTGCTGAAGGTGCCTACGGGCAGCCTCTCGCCGAGTTCTTCCATGAGGGAGAGTCACCGCGCGGACTGGCCGGGCCGCAGGCATGGCCCTGATCCGCCGCGCCGTAAATCCCGTCATTGTCGGTGACGGCGGCTTCGCACCTTTCGTCAAGCGCTCGGGTTGGGGCCAGCACGGAGCATGCTCACGGCCCCGATCAGCTGAGACCTCTCCAGTTGGTCCAAGATGTCCTCGAACGTGACTGGTATCCGTGTCCGGCTGTCTGCTATCTCCATCACGCACCCGTAGACGACCCGGTCGTCCAAGTCGATCAAGTCCATGACGAAGTCGTCAGCAGTCTTCCGCTCGATGTCCCAGTTATTGAGATAACCGATCCAGCAGGCGAGCACGTCGTGCGTGGTGGCATGCCGGAGATTCACGAACGTGGCCAGGAGCCGGTCGACGAACACCGACCGGTGCTTCGCACCCGCGCCCAGCGCCCGCTTCCGCGGCCGGGACGCAAGCTTGGCCTGGTGCCGTTCGTGCCACAACGGGCCCAGCTCTGCGACGAGTTCAGCGATCACGTCGGCCGACAGGCCCGTGATCCTCCGGTCGCTGATAATCCCTGCACGAGACACGTTCCTTACCACACGGCCATGATCGCCGATCAGAATCTCGACGCCTCACCGCCGACCGTGCACGAGCTCGTCAGGGGGAGCGCTTAGCTTGTGCCCATGACAGATTCGCCTGTCAGTCCTACTTGAGGAGGTCCCCAGTCATGCGCCACTTGGCCACCACGGCGGCCGGTATCGCGGCCGCCATCTTACTCACCGGCTGTGGCGCTGGGGATGCCGGGAAAACCACTGCACCGACGTCGAAGAACGGAACATCGGTTACGTCGGGGTCCGTTGGTTCGTTCGAGGTCGAAACGGCACTCAAAAACGCTGACCCAGCGCGTTACTCGGCCGAGATCACGACGGAGACCTATGCGGGTTCTACGCTGACGGTCGTCATGGCCGGCCGAATGAACTTCAACGGACCAGCTCCTACGGGCAAACTGACCTTGAAGACTTCCGAAAGTGTCCCGGAGGACCAAGCGTTCAGTATGGAGACGATCCTCCTGGAGGACGCCAGCTACACGCGCACGCTTGATGACGACGGAGCGGCTGGGGAGTGGCAGCGTACGGGCCTGGACCCCGCAAGCACGGGCCTGGCGGACTACGGCGCTTACGCACAGCTGCTCCTGGGCCTCGGGGCGAAGGCCCGGAAGGGTCCGGAGGAGGTGGACGGAGTCCCTGCGTACCGACTTTCCGGAAGCCTCACCCAGGACCAGCTCAGAACGGTGGACCGCCGGGTATACGACAGGATGCGTACCGAAGGTACTCAGGAGTTCGCCTGCGACGTATGGGTCAACGAATCCGGTCGAGTCGTGCGCTTCGAACAGTGGCTGGAGGTCTCTGGCAACTCGGGGCATAACGTCGTGAAACTCAAGAATTTCAGCGACCCGGTGCCTGTGAGCGCACCCAAGTAGCTCCCACCTACTCGTGCAGCAGTCCCGGACGCCTTCAGGCCCGCTAGCACGATCAAAGAAGCCGCAGGTCACCGGCAAGGCGTCCTTGCCGCTGTCCTGAAGCCGGTGTCGCAGGTTCGCATCCTGCCGGGGGCACAGATGGAAGGGCCGGCTCAGGAGGGTTTCCTCCCGGGCCGACCCTTCGGCGTTTCAGGTGTCGTGCCATGGACGTGCCACTGTGCCCCCCGGCGACCCGGCCACGTAGGGGCAGAAAGTCTTGCAACAGACTGCCCGCCGCGAACTCCCCCCCCCCGTGCCGGATGGTCTGCAGCAACCCGCCGGACCCGTCATCAAGGCTCGCGCAAGCGCGGGCGCGCAGTGGGGTGGGGCAGCCTCTCCGGCGCGGTCCTCAGAGATCATTACCGTATTGCACGGCGATCTTCCGGGCCTATTCGGCAATTCGATGTCGCGGGCTTCCCTTGCGTTGCTCTGCGAATCTTCGCATCCGTTCGGGTCAGTAATGATGATGCTTCGCCGGTCCAGATGATGCCTGATGTTAGCTTCGGAGAGGAGCGGCCGGAAATAGTTCCAGCTGCCCATCCAGCCCCCGCACACACGAAAGGAATCCGTATGGGCACTGCAACTGCTGACGCCATTGGCCTGAAGATCAAGAAGGTCTTCAGCGCCCTGGATGCCGACAACGACGGATACATCGACTGGAGCGACTTCCAGGTCATCATCGACCGGTACCTCAGCGAGTACGGGCTGAACAAGAGCGACCGCAGGGCCATGGCCCTCCACGCCGCCTACGCCATGCTCTGGCAGGAGCTGGCCCGTCACGCGGACGCCAACGGTGACCAGCGCGTCTCCGAGGAGGAGTACGTCGCGGCGACCCGCTTCACGGTCATCGACACCAGTCGCTTCGATGCCGTCAACGGCCTCGCCGAAGCCGCGTTCGACGTGATGGACACCGACGGCGACAACCAGATCAGCAAGGACGAGTACCTCCGGCACGCGAACAACGTCTGGGGTATCCCCTCTCACGAGGCTGCACAGGCGTTCGTGGCACTGGACACCGACGGAGACGGACACATCTCCCGTCCGGAACTCATCCGGTCCTCCCGCGAGTTCTTCCTCTCCCCCGACCCGGCCGCCCCGGGGAGCCTGGTCTTCGGGCGCGTATAAGAACCTGTCGGGTGGCTGATCGCGCGTGAAGCGCAGCGATCGCGATCAGCCCCGGGGGACGACGACGGATCGCCCGACCGTCGACACGGAAGAGTGCGCCACAGGGACCTCCTGCCGCTCATGGGTTCGACACCCACGAACGGTTCGGGGGGTCCCTTCCTCACGCCCTCGCCACGGAGGGATCACCGGATCGGAAACCCGCGTTCAACCGCCACCGCTCGAGATCGAAAAGAGAAGTTGTCGCCCAGGACTCGTCACGACGGTTCCGCTGGTGCAGTCTGCTCTGGCCGGCGGTACGGGCGGCGTGGCCGAGGACAGGAGGTGCGGGGAGGTACACGCGTGTGGTCGGCCGGTGCACCCGCCGTCGTGGCCGGCTGTCGTCGACCGGGGTTCGTGCCACTGCCGTGCCGGACGCAGCGGTCAACCAGATCGTCCGGGGGCTGAGTTGCCGGGCATCTCTCCAGGCATCGAAGCCGCAGGCCACCGACACGACCTCCCCGCCTCCCTCCCGAGACGTCGTCTCATCCGGGTTCGTGACCTTGAGGCATGACGATCGTGGAGCGGCTGGTCCCGGACGGATTGCGGGAGTTGTTCCAGCCGGTGGTACCGCCCGCTCCGCCACGGCCGCAAGGCGCTGGGCGGCGTCGTCACGGGGACCGTGGGGTGCTCGCGGCGATCGTCCTCGTGGCCACGACGGGCTGTACGGGGCGGCAGTCGCCGCCGGTCTTCGGTCCGCCGGGGCCGTCCTGCACGTCCACGCGGCTGACGACCGGCGACGCGTCGCCGATACCTCCGTACGCCGCGGCTCGCTCCTCGGCCGCGAGACGGTTGGCGACGCTGCCCTTGCCGCTCGCGGAGGCCGTGGCGATCGGCCCCCCGGTCAGTTCGGCCGGCCGCGCGGCGTAGCAGTCGTAGGTACGGTCCACCGCCTTCTGCGCGATGGCGATGATCCGGTCACGTGTGGTGGTGCCCATGTGCAGCCCCTTCCTCGCAGCGCCCCGAAGGGTCTGCGCCGGGTGTGTGCCCGTACACCGGTGAAAGGAGTTGTGGTGAGCGCCTGATGGCGTGTGGTCAGGCGGCCGGGGCGGAGTCCGTCGAGGTCAGGCGGCGACCAGGACCGGGGGCCGGCCGGAAGTGGCGGAGCGCAGGATCCGCGCCTCCTGCCTGCGGGCTGCGGAGGCGGCGACGCGGCCGGTGACGCGTCGGACGGCGAGGCCGGCGAGGGCGTCGGCGGTCTCGTTGAGGTCATGTCCGATGTGGCCCTTGAGCCAGCGGACCTGGAGGCGGTGGCGATGGGGCACCAGGCGCTCCAGGAGTTCCCTGCCTTCGGGGAAGAGGACGGTGCGGCGGGCAGCCGCCGGACCGGCGTTCGTCAGGGCCAGGTTCACCGCCCCGACGGCCTCGGTGCTGTCGCACAGGACGACCACGGGGGCTTCCGGGTGGCGGTCCAGGAGGCTGAGGGCGGCCTGGCAGATACCGATGACCTCGGCCTCGCCGCTGCACGAGGCCATCGAGTCGCCGTATCCGGTCGTTCCGTCCTCGGCGGCCCAGCCGTAGCCGCACAGCGCGGACTCGTCGCCGACCGCGGCGTCGGCGACGGCCACCGCGGCGCGGCTCGGGGAGTCGTCGAGGATGGCGTAACGCTCCTTGTAGTCGGGGGCGAGACCCTCCGGACCGCCGTCGCCGTCGCCGTCGCCGTCGTCGCTGCCCTCGTCGCCGTCGTGGTCCTGGGACGTGGCGGCGGACACGTCCTCGGCGAGGCGGGCGGCGAGGGTCCGGTGGCACCGCGGGCAGCCGTCGACCCGCGCGTCGCAGTCCGCCCGGTGCTCGGTGGCCAGCCGGCAGGCCCGCTGCCACAACTCGGGCTCGTCGGCGGAGAGGCGCAGGAGAGCAGCGGCGCGGCACCGCGCGACGAGTTCCGCGAGGGGCCCGTCGGCCGCACGGTCCCGGATCCGGTCGTGGAGGTCGGCGGTCCGGTGCCTGGCCTCGCGGGCGCGGGCCGCGAGGATCGCGGCGTCCTGGTAGGCGTCGTCGAGCGCGTCGAGCTGCACACGGCGGGCGGTGAGAGGACGGGCGAGCACCTGGCGTTCGGCCCGGGCGATGGCGTAACGCCCCCAGGCCAGCGCCGTACGGGCGTGCCGGCCCCACCGTTCCACCACCGCGTCGTGCGCGAGGTGCGGGTTCTCCTCCTCCCGGGCGTCGCGCAGGAGAACCTGGACGAAGGCGTCGTCGTGGCACTCCAGCAGTTCACGGACGGCGACCGGCGGTTCGGCGGCCGCCGGGCCCCGTTGCCAGGCCCACAGGGCGAGATCGTCGTCCGGCACCGGCACCGGCACGTCGGCGGCCGGCGATCCGTGATCGATGAGCACCTCCCGCAGGGCCCGGCCGTACGCTTCCGGGTCCGCGGCGCGCGCCACGCGCAGCTCGAGCGGCTCCAGCGGGGGCCTGCGACGGCCGGCGACGCGGCGCGCCCGCTGCTCCTTGCACACGGCGTCCGCCTCGGACCGTGCCCGGCGCACCCTGCGTGCGTGCTCGCGCAGGCGCCGCAGCCGGTGGGGTGCCGACACCCCTGAAAGCTCGGTGCGCCTGATGTCCCCACGGGCGAGGACGTCGGCGTGGGCCAGCGCGACGGCGAGGGGCTCGGCGAGCGAGGGGTGGGCCAGGGCCGCGGCGGTCTCCGGGGAGGCCATGCCGTTCATGCGCGCGAGGGCGGCGTCCTGCAGAGCGGTGAAGTCTTCGGCGTAGTGCCGGACCAGCTCGGTGTGCGGGGTGATCGTCACGTTGACCTTCCACGTCACGAGCGGGGTGGCCGGTGTGGGCAGTGGGGGCGCTGCGCCCGGGCGGGACGGCTCTCCGGACGGCCTTCCGTCGTCACTGCCGTCCTCGGCGGGCCGTGGACCGTGGGCCGTGGGCCGTGGGCCGTGCCGGGATCTCCCGGCAGAGGCCGGTCGGCGACGGTGCCGGGACGGGAGAACCGCCGGGTGCGACAGGCGTGTTCGGGAGGGCGCGGGCTCCGGCCAGGGCGTCAGTAGTTGCCGTTGCCCAGGAGGTCGCCGTCGGCGTTGTAGACGGTGACGAGGCCGTTCTTGCTGTCCTTCCCCCGACTGGACTGGAAGTCGGCGAAGGCCGAGGCGAGCAGCTTGGCGTTGCCGGCATCCGCGCTGATCATGTCCCCGGTGTAGTCCGTGTAGATGTCGGCCGTGTCCAGGATGTCGTTGTTCTCGTCGGCGCCCTGGACCTTGGTGACGTGCGTCGCCGCCTCCTGCGTCTTCGCGGACTCGTGCTTCTTCACGTACGCCTTGAAGGCGTCGACGGTGGACTGCCGGGGCGCGGTGGTCTTGGCGGAGTCGGCACCCTTGGAGGACCCACCGTCCTTGTCGGAGCCGGTGCCCTTGGCGGAGCCGGTGGACGCGGCGGAGGACGGGGCGCCGGCCGAGGAGTCGTCCGAGCCGGACCCCGCCACAGAGGCGATACCGCCGATCACGATCACGGCCAGGACGCCGAGGCAGCCCAGCCTGGCCTTGGACCGCTTCTTCGGCGGCACGGGAGGCTGCGGGAGGCCGGGCTGCTGCGGGAAGCCGGGCTGGTGTGCGTGACCCGGCTGCTGCGGGGGCTGGGTGGTCATCTGGGTTCCTCCTGTTGCGATGCGCGAGGTGCGGGGCGCGGGGTGCGGGGCTGCGAGTGGAGAGATCCGATGCGCGACGCGGACTCGGCAGAGCGCCCCGGGACGCCGCTTCCACTCGGAAGCGAGATCAGATAAACACAACACTGAAAGCATCGTCAATCGCGTTTATGCGCTTGACGACCTCTGTAAGGTGTTAACCGTCTACCCCCTGGCCCGAGAGGTACGGAACCCCACGCCATGCCCCAGCAGCCACCAGCCCCACCGGCGCCCTCGGCGCACGTGACGGCCGCCGAGATCTCCCGTATCGCGGGGGTCACGCGCGCCACCGTCAGCAACTGGCGCCGTCGCCACGACGACTTCCCGGCCCCCAGCGCGGGCACGGAGACCAGCCCGCTCTACGACCTGACGGCCGTCCAGGCCTGGCTGCGGGCGCGCGGGCACACCTCCACCGCCTCGCCGACCGAGGAACTGCGTACCGCGCTACGGCTGCTGGGGCCCGGCTCGGGTGTGGCCGCGCGGCTGTTCCCGCTGGTGGCAGCCGCGTCCCGGCGCACGCCGGAGGAGCTGGCCGAACTCGCCACCCTGTCCGACGACGCGCTGGTCGCCCGGGCGGAGAGGACCGCGGGCGAACTCCCGGTCGCCGTGCCCGAGGCCGAGCCGTCCCGGTACGGTCCGGACGACGCGGGGGTGCTCCGCGCCCTGCTGGGCTGCGTCCGTGAGGCGGGGGCGCAGGCCGCCGTCGACGTCCTGGCCGAACGCGAACTGGACGAGAGCGCCGCCAGCGGCGTCTACCAGACCCCGGAGGGCCTGGCCCTGCTCATGGCACGGCTCCTGCCCGCCGGCGCGTCCCGCGTCCTCGACCCCGCCTGCGGCAGCGGCACGCTCCTCGCCGCCGCCGCCCGGCAGGGCGCGCGGGAGCTGTACGGGCAGGACTCGCTCGCCGTCCAGGGCCGGCGCACCGCGGTCCGGCTGCTGCTCGCCGCGCCCGGGGCCGAGACGGCGGTCCGCGTCGGCGACAGCCTGCGCGCCGACGCCTTCCCCGACGTCACCGTGGACGCCGTCCTGTGCAACCCGCCGTTCGGCGACCGCGACTGGGGTCACGACGAGCTGGCCTACGACCCGCGCTGGGCGTACGGACTCCCCTCGCGCTTCGAGTCCGAACTGGCCTGGGTGCAGCACGCCCTCGCGCACCTGGAACCCGGCGGCCACGCGGTCATGCTGCTGCCGCCCGCCCTCGCCTTCCGCTCCTCCGGCCGCCGCGTCCGCGCGGAACTCATCCGCAGCGGGGCCCTGCGCGCCGTCGTCTCCCTTCCGGCGCGTGCCGCGTACCCGCTCCACATCGGCCTGCAGATCTGGGTGTTCCAGCGCCCCGAGCCGGGCGGCGCGGACCGTACGACGGTGCTGTTCGTCGACGGGGAGGGCGAGCAGCGGGACGACGCCGCGGGCACGCCGTCCGCCACCGACACGGCCGGCGCCGGCACCCGCCCCCGCCGCTCCGCCTCCGCCTCGGCCGCCTCCTTCGACTGGGCGGGGCTGACCGACCGGGTCCTCGCCCAGTGGGCCGCGTTCACCACCGCCCCCGACACCTACGCCGACGAGCCCGGCGTCGCCCGCGCGGTGCCGCTCGTCGACCTCCTCGACGACGTCGTCGACGTCACCCCGGCCCGCCATGTCCGGGTGACCGCGGCCGACATCGACCCGGCCGCCCTGGCCCGCCGCGTCGACGACCTGCACGGGCGACTGGCCGGACAGGTCGCCGTCCTGGCGGCCGCCTCCGCGTCCGGCGGGTGGCGGCCGTCCGGGGCCGCGGCCCGCGAGTGGCGTACGGCGACCGTCTCCGACCTGGCGCGCGGCGGGGCCCTGACCGTGCTGCGGGCGGCCCCGTCCGGCGCCCGGGGCTCCAAGGGCTCCGCCGCCCCCACCGCGGAGCGGCCGGTCCTCACCGCCTCGGACATCTCCGCCGGAAACCCCCCGTCCCCCAGGGCCGTCGGCCTCCATGCGGACGCCACGCAGTCCGTCGCCGCCGGTGACGTCCTCGTACGCGCCCTCGGGGGCGGCGGCGAGGCGGCCGCGATGACCCGGGTCGCGGACGACCGGGACGCCGGAGCCCTGCTCGGTCCGCACGTCCACCTCCTGCGCCCCGACCCGGCCCGCCTCGACCCGTGGTTCCTGGCCGGGTTCCTCGGCGCCGAGGACAACATCGCCTCCGCGTCCACCGGTTCCACCCTCGTGCACGTCGCACCGGGCCGCCTGCGCGTACCGCTGCTGCCCCTGGAGGAGCAGCGGCGCTACGGAGAGGCCTTCCGCCGCGTGCACGAGCTGCGCGCGGCCGTCCGCCGGACCACCGACCTCGCCGCCGACACCGTGGCCACCCTCACCACCGGCCTCACCGCCGGCGTCCTCCTGCCACCGGACGACCCGGACGGCCCGGACGGCCCTGCCAGCCCGGAGGCCCCGGACGGTCGTTCCGCCTGAAACGCCCCACGTGTCCCACCGCACGCGACGACACCGCGTCCCCGCACGCTGCGGTCCGGCCTGGACCGCAGCGCCCGCAAGGCCCGCAGCGCCCGCAAGGCCGCGTGGCGGATGATCCGTCGCGCGGAGGGCCTGGACGACGTGGCCTGACCCGGTCGACATGTGCATGCGCCTGGTCGAGGTGTACGAGACCGAGCTGAGCGATGAGGACGAGAAGCACCTCACCTTCGTGCCCGCGCCGGCGGGTTCGGTGGAGCAGAGGGCGTCGAAGGGCGGCAAGGCAGCGGTCGTGAAGATCGCCGAGAAGCGGGTCTGCCAGTACCGGAGAGGACCCGCCCTGGTCACGATCAAGCAGTTGTCCAGGCGGGTGTCCATCACCTTCACCCGGAGGGCGACGGCCAGGGCGATACCCGCCGGCGCAGGTGTCGTTTTCAGCGGCTCGACCAACTACGTCCTGACGACGGTGGCGGGCAGGGTCGCCGTCGCCGTCCCGGCCAAGGACGTGAAGCAGGAACGCCGCATCGCATCCGGTGACGCCGGCTCAGCCGCCGTCCGTCCACACGTGATCGCCGGGCCACGAACACCCCGCTGGATCCGGGGCGGATCGCGTCCTTCCCCGTAGGCGACCGGTGTGCCGACGGGCCGGTGGCGTCGGCCGTGGCCACAGGGAAAAGCGCTCTGTCCTGCGAAGTCACCGCTGTTAGCATCGCCCGACGCTCTGTCATGGGCGGTTCAAGGGGAGGGATTTTCGTGTTACAGGTCAAGAGAAGACCCCGGGGGTTCCGGCTGTTCGCGGCGGCCTTGGGCGGACTGCTGATCGGGACGCTCGCGGCCGGTCCCGCACAGGCCGAGGGGCAGGCACGACAGACCGGGCCACAGCTGACGGCCCTCTCGGTCGGGCAGAGCACGGTGGACGCCACGTCCGGCGACGCCACGGTCACGGTCGACTGGCACGTCACGGACGGGAACGCGGCGGCCACCGACATGTTCGGCGACATCGCCTTCCAGCAGGTCGGCGCCGACGGACGCCTCATCGGGGCACCGCGGACCCTGACGTTCTCGTTCGAGCCGCGATGGCCCTACCAGGCGAGCGCGGTCGCCGGAACGATGGCCTCCGCGGACTACAGCCACGCCTTCCCCGTACCGCGGTACGCGGCGCGGTCCACGGCTCGCTGGGCCGTGGTGAAGGTCACGGCGAGGGACGACCAGGGTGGCACGTTCACCGTGGAACGGCAGGGCCTGGAGAGGTTCCACGCGGAATTCACCGCCACCCACGTCGTCGACTCGACCGGACCGACGTACGACGGCCTCAGAGCGGTGCGCGACCAGCCGGAGTACCTCTACAACGCCGACGCCTCCGTCACCGCGCGGTACCGGTTGAACATCGCGGACGCCGAGTCCGGCTTCTTCCGCGGACGGCTCGTCCTCAGCGGCCCGCGGGGGGCGACGGCGAGCGGGGCCATCCGTCCGACCCGGGAAACCGACGGCACGCTGCGGTGCGGGGACTACAACTCGTACGACAGCCACGACGTCTTCTGCACGGTGGAGGTCACCATCCCCGCCGGTGCTCCCGCCGGTACGTGGTCCGTCTCGCGAGTCGGGCTGACGGACGCGTCGGGGAACGTCAGCGTGGTCGAGGGGCTGTCGCAGGATCCGGTGCACGTCACGCAGAACAGCTCGGTGCAGGCGTCGGACTTCGCCCTCACCCCCGCCGAGTACAACAACTGGAACGGAACGGCGCCGCTGACGATCACCATGAAGCCGTCCGGCTTCCGCGACGGCATCGCCTCCGCGACGGTGCTGCTGGACGGCTGCAGCGGATCGGTCACGGAGAACCCCGTGATCGCGCCCGACGGCTCGATCTCGCTGCGGGCCACCGTGCCGCCGGTCTACACCAGGCGGTGCACCGTCACGGGAATCGGCATCACGGACGGCGCCGGCGAATCGGCGGCCTACGGCACGGCCTTCCACGGCCCCGTGCTGGACCTCGTGGCCACGCAGATCCCCGACACGGCGGCCCCGGTGGTGAACTCGGCCTCGCTGGACGTCACGTCCGTGCCCGCGAGCACGTTGCCGCGCAACGCCAGACTCACCCTCGACGTGACGTCGTTCGTGGGCGTCAACGGCTTCAGCCTGACCGTGTACGACGCGAGCGGCGCTTCCGTCAACGGCATGTCCGGCGGCGTCCCTTCCGTGACGAACGGCCCGCTCGAACTGAACGTACCCCTCCAACAGGGCCTCGCCGAGGGCGAGTACACGGTCGGCTTCACGCTCACGGACGCGGGTGGCCTCCGCGCGCAGTACGGCTACCCCGGCGGCCGCAGCCTGCCCGTGCCCGGCGGACCACTGCTCATCACGGTGACCGACGGCTGAGAGCGGCGACCGGGCCGGCGAGCGCTCACCTGCCCTGTGGCAGTCGGGCCACGCCCCTCGTCCGGGGACCGCGGCGGTGGTCGCCGCACGGCAGCGGAGCAGCGGCCACCGCGGCTCCGGCCGACCGCGCCGACGTCGCGCCGGGAGGCGTGCGGGTACGGCTCCCGGCCGGAGGGCGGGGCGCTCGGTGGCGCGCCGCGTGCGGGGAGGGGACGCTGGGGGTGGGGGCAACGTGAGGTGAGGGAGAGACGCCCCATGGCTCAGAGCAAGGACCACGAGGTCCGTACGCCGTTCCTTTCCCGGCCCGGTGTCCGCCGCCTCGCACCGTTCGTCGTGACCACCGCCATCGCTCTGATCTTCATCTTCGAGAACCGCGCGGACGTCGAGATCCGGCTGCTCGTCCCGACCGTGACCATGCCGCTGTGGGGTGCCCTCCTGATCGCCTGGGCTCTGGGCATGCTCGCCTGCTTCCTCAGCGTGCACCGGCGGTCGAAGGAGCGCTCGCGGCGGGGGAGGTGAGAAGCGGTGGGGCCCCCGCGCTCCCCGCGCTCCCCGGACGGGGCCCTGTGCGCCGGGGGCCCGCGGCGGCTCCGCCGGACCGCGTTCAGTACACGTGGACCCTCCACCGCTCCACCCACCGCAGCCACGCCCCGCCCGTGCCCCGTACCTGGACGCGGTCGGGTTCGACCTGCCAGGCGGTGCCGTAGAGGGTGGCGTCGGGGAGGTCGGCCCGGACGGTGTCGAGGGGTTCCAGGTCGTCGTCGAGGGGGCGGGACCAGGTGTGCGCGCAGCGGCCGCAGGTGTAGGCGACGGCCGTGTGGGGGCCGGTCGCCGGGGTCGGGGTGCCGGGGCGGAACGCCTCGGTGCGGCAGCGGGGGCACGGGTCGGCCGTCCGGGTGCCTGTGTTCGTGGACATCGTTCGGTCCTTCGGCACGCGGTGGCGGACGGCAGGCGGTGTCCGCCTCAGACCGACGCCCGCTTCGCGTCGTACTCCTCGCGGGCCCTCTCCACGGCCGGCATGCGTTCGTCGACCCATCGGCCCAGGGCGCGGACCTGTTCGGCGGCCTCCCGGCCGAGGGACGTCAGGGAGTAGTCGACGCGGGGCGGGATCACGGGTTTGGCGTCGCGGTGCACCAGGCCGTCGCGTTCCAGCGTCTGCAGGCTCTGGGTCAGCATCTTCTCGCTGACCCTGCCGATCGCCCGGCGCAGTTCGCTGAACCGGTAGGAGCGGTCCAGCAGGGCGATCAGGATCAGGGTGCCCCAGCGGCTGGTGACGTGTTCCATGACCAGGCGGTGCGGGCACGGGCCGTCGCCGCCCTCGCCCCGGACGCGGTCCACGATGGTCAGGTCGCTCGCTTCCATGCCCGTACGGTACCGGGGAGACGGCACTTTCCGACAGTTAGTGACGGAGCCGGGGCGCGGGCGCGCCGCCGGGTCAGCCGTCCCGGCGGCGTCGTGCGGCTGTCCCGCCCGCGCCCCGCGCGCTCCGGGCCTGCGCGTCCCGGGCCCGCGCGCCCGCGGCGACGCCCGCCGCGGTCAGGGCCAGCACCAGGACGCCCGGGTTGACGTACGCCGGGACGGTGTCGCTGGTGTAGCTGCCGCCGCCGGACGTCTCGCAGACGAAGCCGAGGGGGACGTAGGACACGGTGTGGCCGACGACGCGCGACGCCCGTTCCTCCCCGCCGGGGGTCAGGCAGGGCGGCAGCGGGGCGGACTCGGTGCCGCCCTCCCAGGTCTCGGTGACGGCCGCGACGACGTGCAGCAGGCCCCAGGTGTAGAGCAGGGCCGCCACGGCGGCGACGAGTGCGGCGGCGCTGCTGAGCCACACGGCGCGGCCGGCCGCGCGCAGGCCCGTACGGCCGAGGGAGCCGACGGCGTGGCCGGTGAAGGCGAAGGCCGCGACCAGGCCGCCGGGGACGACCAGGAGGAGCAGGAGTGCCATCCCCAGAGGCTGGCAGCAGGCGCGGCACAGGGGCCGTGACGTGGGTCACTTCACGGGCAACGGGTCTGTCGCGGAAGGGTTTTCGGGAGTGGGGAGTCAGGTACCGCGTCCGTCGGCGACCCGGACGCCAACGGGGCCGCGGAACCCGCAGGGCCTTCACGACCGCACGACCGCACGACCCGCACGACCCTCACGACCCTCACGACCGCAGCAACGACAGCGGGCGGCGGGACCGGAGGCACGCGGCACGGAGTGGGCGGCGGGGGGCGGGGGCGGTGCCCGCGACCCGTCGGCCGTCCGGCGGGGCTAGCATCCGGGGATGACTACTGATGCCGGTGCTTCCCCCCTCGATGTCGAGATCGGCGCCCTCAAGGGCGGTTCCGCGGACCTCTCGCAGTACGCGGGCCAGGTCGTCCTGATCGTGAACGTGGCCTCCAAGTGCGGCCTGACCCCCCAGTACGACGGCCTGGAGAAGCTCCAGGAGCGGTACGCCGCCCGGGGCTTCACGGTGCTCGGGGTGCCCTGCAACCAGTTCCTCGGGCAGGAGCCCGGCAGCGCCGAGGAGATCGCCGAGTTCTGCTCGGCGACGTACGGCGTGACCTTCCCGCTGACCGAGAAGACGGAGGTGAACGGGGACGGGCGGCACGCGCTGTACGAGCGGCTCGTCGAGTTCGCCGACGCCGAGGGGCACAGCGGGGACGTCCGCTGGAACTTCGAGAAGTTCCTCGTCGGCCGGGACGGTGCCGTCGTCGCCCGCTTCTCGCCGCAGACCGAGCCGGAGTCGCCCGAGCTCGTCGCCGCCGTCGAGAAGCAGCTGGGCTGACCCGCCCGCTCGGCCTTGACCTTGCCCCCGGGGCAGGGCCGAGCGTTCCCGTCGCCGGGCGGAGAGGCCGCCCGGCGACGGAGGGCGAGGGACCGGATGGACGACGAGGCGCTGCTCACCATCGGCGCGTTCGCCGCGCGGGCCCGGCTGTCGGCCAAGGCACTGCGGCTGTACGACGGGCTCGGACTGCTGGCGCCGGCGCACGTCGACGAGGTGAGCGGGTACCGCTACTACCGTGCCGGGCAGGTCGAACGCGCCCGGCTGGTGGCGCTGTTGCGGCGGCTCGACATGCCCCTCGCGCGGGTCGCCGAGGTGATCGGCGCGGCGGACGGCGAGGAGGCCGCCGACCGGCTCGCCGCCTACTGGGCGGACGTCGAGGCGCGGATCGCCGCCCAGCGCGCCCTCGCCGGATATCTCCGTGGACGTCTGTCGGGCAGGAGCTCCGAGATGTACGGAACGTTCGAGGTCGAGACGGTCGAGGTGCCCGCGCAGGTGGTGATCACCGAGAAGCGGCACACGCTGGCGGACGAACTGCCCGCCTGGATCGGCGCGTCGCTCGGCCGGCTGGAGGAGGCCGCGGCGGCCTGCGGGGGCGCCGCCGGGGCGCCGTTCGTCGTCTACCACTCCGAGGTGACGACGGAGAGCGACGGGCCGGTGGAGTCCTGCGTGCCGGTCGCCGACGAGGCGGCGGCGCGGGCCTGGGCGGCCGCGCGGGGACGCGGACGGGAGATCGCGGTCCGGGTGGAACCGGCCCGGCGGCTCGCCTTCACCCGGATCGGCAAGGCACAGGTCGCGTACCCCCAGATCCTGGCCGCGTTCGAGGCCGTGGAGGCGTGGACGCGACGGGAGGGCCTGGAGTACGACGGCCCGTGCCGGGAGGTCTACTTCGCCGACTGGTCCTCGGCGGGGCCGGAGGACCCGGTGTGCGACGTGGCGTTCCCCGTGCGGTGAGGTCCTGACGGCGGGGAGGAAACCGAGCCCTCTCGGCAAGGACGGCGAGCTCGTCGAGAGGGCTCTTCCCGGTACTGCGTGCGACGCCGTGCAGCATGAGCAGTGGTCCTGCGCGTGACGTCGTCCTGCGTGAGCAGCGGTACCGCGTGCGGGGTGGTCGGTCCTGACACGGCCCGAGGGGTCGGAGGTATCTCCCCCTTACGCCTTGACCGATGCGACGAAGAGGTTCCACGCGTCGGCGGGGAAGCCCAGCACCGGCCCGTCCTGGACCTTGGAGTCCCGCACGGCCATGGCCGCGACGACCGGCGACTTGACCTCGACGCACGCGCCGTTGCCCGTCGAGTAGGAGGACTTGGTCCACGCGTGCGTGGTGCCCTGACGAATTGCCATGTTCGCTCCGGATTGCCAGATGTGATGAGTTGCTGTCGCCGCACGGGGGCCTGACTGCGGGCCCACGGCACGGTTTCCGCCAACGGTGTTGCCCGGTGGCGTGATCGACGCTACTCGCCGCCTTCGGGGAGCGAAGCGACTATTCACTCGACTGGATGGCATATTCCAGGCAGGGCTTCCGCCCCGGCCAGGTGAGGGTGTACCGTACGGCACTTTTCCGGCCGGGAGGCTCCCGGCATGCTCCCGGCGTGCTCCCGGGGGCACGTCGGGCGGTGCCTCAGAGGGTGTACTCCTTGGCGATGTCGGCGATGAACTGGCGGGACTGGTCCACGTTCAGGGCCTGTGCCCGCAGGTGCTCGTACATCACGCTGTACTTCTGGACGTCGTTCGGCTTCTCCAGGTACAGGTCGCTGGTGACGCCCTCGATGTAGACCACGCTGGAGTCGGCCGCGTCGGGGAACTCCAGGATCGCGTACTGGCCGTTGAGGCCGGGGTGCGCGCCCATCTCGAACGGGATCACCTGCACGGTGACGTGCGGCAGCCGGGACTGCTCGACGAGGTGTTCCAACTGGTCGCGCATCAGCGCCTTGCCGCCGACGACCCGGCGCAGCGCCGCCTCGTCCATCACCGTCCACAGGCGCAGCGGGTTCTCCTCGGCGCTGATGCGTTCCTGCCGCCGCATCCGCACCTGCACCCGCTTCTCGATCTCGGTCGCCGCGGTCTCCGGCAGCGCCCCCGAGATCAGGGTCTCGGCGTACTGACGGGTCTGCAGCAGGCCGGGCACCACCTGCGGGTCGTACACGCGCAGGCTGGCCGCGTCCGTCTCCAGGCCGATGTACACGCTGTAGGGGACGTCGCCGAAGGCGTGCCACCAGCCCTGCTGGCGGGAGTCCTTCGCCATCTGCATCAGCGAGTCGACGATCCGCTGGTCCTCCACCTCGTAGACCCCGCACAGGTCGCGCACGTCGCGCTGGCTGATGCTGCGCCTGCCGTTCTCGAGGCGGCTGATCTTCGACTGGGACACCAGCAGGCGGTCGGCGACCTGTTCGGCCGTCATGCCCTTGTCCTCGCGGAGCCTGCGCAGCTCCTGCCCCAGCCGGCGCCGCCGGACGGTGGGATTGACATTCGACGCCACGGGACGTGCACCTCCGGCTGCGTGCCTGAACTGACACTTTGCGTATCTGCTGTTCAGCAGACTGCCACCAAGGCGCTTTCCGCCGCTGGAAAACCGGGGATGTGCGGTCGCCCCGGCGGGCCGTCCGCGGACATGCGTCCGCGCGGGGTGGTGGGCCCTGCGTCACGGGGACGTACGGCGTCACCACCCCGCGCGGGCGCGGCGGCTCCCGAACGGGTCTGTCCCGGCCTCACGGCCTGTCGGTTCCGGTGTCGGTGCGACCCGGCTCAGTGCGCCACGACGCGTGCCATGGAGCCTCGGTGCGGTTGCGCCGGAACGCCACGGGCGGGTTCCGGAGCGGACCTGGCTCCGGGTCCGGCCGGACGGCCGGCCTGGGCCGGGTTGCGGCGCGGCTGTACGACCGCGCCGTTCTGGACGTCCATCACGGCGTGCGCCACGAGACCGCCCATGGGGTCGTGCCGGATCAGGTCCCGCAACCGGGATCGGGACGAGCGCCCCTCGTTCCCCGGGTACAGGTGCTTGCCGAGACCGACCGCGTGGGCCAGCGCGGCGAGCGCCGCCGTCCGCGGGTCCGGCGGAACGCCGGTGCGGATGGCCGTGTCCAGCCGGGCCTTGATCTCCCGGCTGATCGCCGTCTCCGTCGCCTGGTAGCGAGTAGTCGGCAGCACTCCGCACATCTGACCCGCCACGGCATGCACCATGCCGCACCGCTCCAGATGCGAGAGGTACGTCTGACGGAGCCCCAGTCGGGGTCCGCCTATCCAATGGACCGCCCGTACGGGAGCGCCACGCCTTCGCAGCAACTCCAACGCGCAGTCCAGAGTCGGATCTCCGGTCGGCCGTGGGGACACCACGGCGATACGATCCCCGTCCGGGGCTATCCGTCCGGCCATCGCCAGCTCCACTAGCTGTGCTCCGGCCAGACCAAGGTCGAGCGACTGCGGCTGTGCAGTGGTACCCGTGGCCGGGTCCAATGCCAGCAGAAGAAGCTCTTCCGGAATTGTTCTGCGGCTCCTGCCCATCCATGCCTCCCCGCGTGGATGAATGACAGGGTGACCCCTCTCACATTCATCTGTCGAGAGTGCGTGACCAGTTCGTAGTGGAACCAATAGGTATGTCGTTCTCGTCTACCGCAGGAGCCGAGCCCACTACACAGGACACTGGTACATGGTTCGGACACTGCCGTGAGGCGGGTCCGGGCGGGCGGTTCACGGTTCGGCAGGCGCGCGGTGGGCGTGCGGCACAGCGAGGAGGCATCGGTGGCGGGCGAGTCCCCCGACAGGTCGAAGCAGCGCGAGTCGTCGGCAGAACCGACGTCGGGGAGTACGGGAGCGGTTCCCGAGGCACGCGATCCGCGGCTGGCGGTGGCACGGGACGCCGGGAGCGCGTCCTCGGCGTCCTCGGCCGCGTCCCGGGGCGGGGTGGACACGGCGACGCGGGTGTTCTCCGTACGGGAGCCGGTGACCGAGGAGCCTGCCGAGGAGCCGGCGGGGGCGGACGGGGCTCCGGCCGGCGAGTCCCCCTCGGACGCCGGCGAGGGTTCCGCCGCGCGCTCGGCGGACGGACGCGGCCCGGAGGAGCCGGCGGAGGCCGGGCGGGCCGCCGAAGGCTCTCCGGAGGCCTCGGAGGACGCCGAGGAGGCCGCGGACGCCGAGGACGCCGAGGACGCGGACGTCTCCGCGACGGCGGCCGACGGCGCCGGGGGCCGTGACGACCGCCTGCGGTCGGCCGTGGCCCAGTGGGTGGCCTCCGCGGACGAGAAGCCGGCCGAGGAGCCGGAGGGGCGGGACGAGGCATCGGACGAGGCCGGGGAGTCCGCTCCTCGGAAGCCGTCCAAGGCCGCGCCGAAGTGGGCGAAGGGCGGTGCGGAGGCCGCAGGGAGCGACGGGGGCGAGCAGCCCGAGAGCGACGCCGCCGCCGACGCCGACGCCGCCGACGCAGACTCAGACTCAGACGCGGACGAGGCCGACGGGAACACCGCACCCGAGGCCCGTACGGACGCCGGGGCCGCCGAGTCCGTCGGGGCCGAAGACCCCCGGCTCGGCTCTGCCGCCGCCACGAAGCCCGGCGAGCCGAAGACGGACGGGCCGAAGACCGGTACGGACGCCCACACCGACACCGACGCGGACGCGGCGGACGGGACCCGGGACGGTGACGTCGACCAGGACGACGAGTCCGGGGCCCGGGCCGAATCGGAGGCCGAGGAGTCCGACTCCCCCGTCGACCAGCCCACCGCCGTCTTCAAGGCCGTACGGCCGCCTGCCGGGCGCGGGGTCGATCAGCCGACCACCATGCTGAAGCTGGGCGACGTCCCGAAGGCCGAGAAGCCCGCCGGTGCGAAGGCCCCGGAGACCGGATCCGAGACCGAGACCGAGACCGAAACAGAGCCCGAGACCGAAGCCAGGGCCGAAGCCGGGGCCGCGCCCGAGACCGAACCCAAGGCCGAACCCGAGTCCGCGGCCGAGGCCAAGCCCGAGAAGGGCCCCGCGCCCGAGGACAAGGCCGGGGCCAAGCCCGAGAAGAGCCCCGCACCCAAGGACAACGCCGGGGCCAAGCCCGAGGCCGGATCCGAGGCCGGCCCCAAGCCCGGCGCCCCCGCCGAGCGGGCCGGCAAGTTCGTCGCGCTGAAGCCGCTGGACGACTCCGCCGGCCGGTCGGTGAGGCCCGCCGCCGACGCCACCGCCGTCGTGCCGCAGATCGGGCCCGAGCGGACGACGCAGCAGCCGTTGCCGCCGAAGCCGCCGCTGGATCTGCTGGCCGAGCTGACGAACACCCCGCCGCCGCCGCCGACCCCGCTGCGGACGCTGGCCCGGCGGGTGAAGATCTGGACGCCGCTGGTCATCCTGCTGGTGATCGCCTTTGCGATCGTGCAGGCCGTACGGCCACTGCCGGCGACCGCGCTGACGCTCACCGCGAAGGACGCGTACACCTTCGAGGGCGGGAAGGTCTCCCTGCCGTGGCCGTCCGAGGGCCAGGGCGCGGTGGACGTGAACGGCATCGGCACGATGGACGTCTTCGGCGACCAGAAGCCGGTTGCGATCGGCTCCGTCGCCAAGGCGATGACGGCGTACGTCGTCCTCAAGGACCACGCGCTGAAGTCGGGCCAGGAGGGCGAGAAGGTCCCCGTCGACGCCACCGCAGAGAAGGAGGGCGGCTACGACGCGGACGGCGAGTCCACGCTCAACACCGTCAAGGCGGGCGACGAGCTCACGCTCCGCCAGGCCCTCTCGGCGATCATGATCCCGTCGGCGAACAACATCGCGCGGCTGCTGGCCCGCTGGGACGCCGGCACGGAGGCGGAGTTCATCAAGAAGATGAACGACGCCGCCGAGGACCTGGGGATGACGAACACGACGTACACCGACGCCTCGGGCCTGAAGGAGACCACCGTCTCCACCGCCGCGGACCAGGTGAAGCTGGGCAACGAGCTGGTGAAGATCCCCGCCCTGATGGAGATCACCAAGCTGCCGGAGTGGATCGACCCGTCCGGCCAGAAGTGGCGCAACTACAACACGCTCGTCCCCTACAACAACGCCCTCGGCATCAAGACCGGCTCGACCACCAAGGCCGGCGGCAACCTGCTGTTCGCCGCCACCGAGGAGGCCGGCGGGGAGACCGTCACCGTCGTCGGCGCGGTCCTCGGCCAGCACAGGTCGCCGATCATCGACACGGTGAACGCGGTCAGCAAGACCGCGCTGCTCGCCGCTCAGGACGCCCTGACCTCGGCGAAGATCCTGAAGAAGGGGGACGTCGTCGGCTACGTGGACGACCGGATGGGCAACCACACCCCGGTCGTGGTGGCGGAGGACGTCACGGCGGTCGGCTGGGCCGGGCTGACGGTGAAGCTGTCCTTCGCCGGCGGCGAGGTCCCGCACACCGCGAAGGCCGGCACCCAGGTCGGCACGCTGACGGTCGGTGACGGCTCCGGCGACGCGGTGAAGGTGCCCGTCTCGCTCCAGCGGGAGCTGACCGAGCCGGGCCTCCCGGACAGGCTGACGCGCGTCGGCTGAGCCGCCGCACGGGCGCCGTCGCGCACGCACCCCGCCGGGCGGCTGCCCGGCGGGGTGCGTGCTAGCGTCACGAAACGGGACAGGTCGGCGGTCACGGCCACGCGGGTCGCGAAGCGGTCGCGGGCGGGGCGCGGCCGAGAGCGGAAGACGGGAACACGGGGAGTGCCTTCAGGTGGCCACTGCGGAGCCGACACGCGCCGGCGGAACCGGTCCGGACCCGGACGCGGGCCGGCCGGTGCGGCTGCCCGCACCCCAGTCCGGTGACCACGACCGTGGCGGCACGGCCGACCACGGCGCCACCGCCGACCACGACCACGACCACGACCACGAGGCCACCGGCGGCCGGGTCCGCGTGCCGGACAGCGCCGGGACCGCCGGATCCGCCGCCGGGACCGCCGGATCCGGCCCCGGCCCCGCCCCCGGGGCGGGTGAGCGGGAGGCGGCCGCCGGGGAGCCTCGCGTGAGAGCGTTCACCAGCCGGGTGCGCGACCTGTTCCGCCGGCATCCCGTGCTCTCGGTGACGGTCCTGTCCGGCGTGCTGCACCTCGCCTGGTTCTTCGCGTTCGCGAACAGCGGTGGCGACCTCGCCGCGCAGGACGCGTGGGCCGAGTTCGTCGGCCGGCACCCCGACTCCGCGTACAACCTCGCCTGGTACGGCGGCATGCACCCGGTGTCGTACAGCGTGGTGTCGCCGTACCTGATGTCGGTGCTCGGTGTCCGCACGACGATGATGATCGCCGGGACGATCTCCGCCGGGCTGCTGACGCTGATCCTGCTGCGCTGCCGGCCGGTGCGGGACCCGGTGTGGCCCGCGCTGGCGGGGGTGTTCGCGCTGCTGTGCAACGCGGCGTCGGGCCGGGTGACGTTCGGGCTCGGCAACATGTTCGCGCTCGGCGCGGTCGCCGTCGTGTTCTGCTGGCCGTACCGCTGGCGCTACAAACGGTGGGCGAAGGCGCTGTGCGCGGCGCCGCTCGCCGCGCTCGCCACGATGGGGTCGCCGGTGGCGGGCCTGTTCCTGGGGTTGGTCGCGGCCGCGCTGTTCCTGCAGAAGCGGCGGCCGGGCGCGTGGGCGCTCGGACTGGCCCCGACCGCCGTCGTCGCGGTGTCGGCGTGGGCGTTCCCGTTCTCCGGCACGCAGCCGATGTCCTTCGGCTCGGCGGCGCTGCCGCTGGTGTTCTCGGCGGTCGTCTTCGCGGTCGTCCCGCACGACTGGAAGACCGTACGGATCACGGCGGCGGTCTACGGCCTCGGGGTGCTCGGGGTGTGGGTGGTCAGTTCGCAGATCGGGTCCAACATCACCCGGCTCGCGATGCTGTACTCGGGTGTGGTGCTGATGGCCGCGCTGCCGTTCGCGGTGCCGCGCACCCGCAAGTGGTACGCGATCGCGGTGTCCTCACTGGTCTTCGTCGGCTGGATCGGCTTCAAGTCGGTCGACGACGTCTACCGGACGACTCCGGCGGCGTCCTGGGCGCGCGAGCTGGCGCCGCTGGTCAACGAGTTGCAGGAGGTGGGCGCGGAGAAGGGCCGGGTGGAGGTCGTCCCGGCGCGCTCGCACCGCGAGGCGTCCGCGCTCGCCCCGTACTTCAACCTGGCCCGCGGCTGGAACCGGCAGGCCGACATGGAGCGCAACCCCCTCTTCTACGACGACACCCTGAACTCGGCGAACTACCGCGAGTGGCTCAAGCGGTGGGCGGTGCACTTCGTGGTCGTGCCCAAGGACGTGCCGGACGGGGACGGCGGGCAGCGGGAGCGGGAGCTGGTGCAGCGGGGGCTGCCGTACCTGGAGCAGATCTGGGGCGACGCCAACTGGCAGCTGTTCCGGGTCAAGGACCCGGGGTCGCTGGCCGAGCCGAACGCGGTCGTGCAGCGGGCGGCGCAGGGCGAGATGACGATCGACGTGCGCGAGGCGGGCCGGATCCTGATCCGGATCCCGTACTCGCCGTGGCTGAGCATCGTCGACGCGGAGGGCAGGAGCCTGAAGCCGCCGCAGGAGACGGAGGCGTCCAGGGACCGGGCCGAGGGGGAGCCGAAGGCGTACGACAACGTCAACGGCTGCCTCTTCGAGACGGAGGAGGACGCGGACGGCGACCGGTGGACGGTGCTGATCGCGCCGGAGCCGGGCACCTACCGACTGGCGGCGCCGTACCAGCTGCCCCGGGGCACGCCGTGCCCGGACGAGCTGAGGAATTAGCCGCCGCACCCACCGGACGCGCGTGCGCGGGCCGCACGATCCGCGTGGGCCACGCGGGCCGCCTGGGCCGCGCGGCCCACCGGAGCCGGCCGGCGCACCGGTCCGGGTCCGGTCCTGGACCCGGGTCCGGCACCGCCGGGTGAACGGGCGAGGGGCTCTCCCCTCCCCCGCACGGAGCCGGTCTTCGTCACCGCCCCCTCCAGGCCCGCGAAGCGGCCGTCCCGACGGCGAGGCGCGGGGGCGGCGGGTGCCCGGCCGCTCCGGCGGACCGGCCGGCCGGCGGGCCGGAGCGGGGGACGCGGGGCGCGGGGGCGCTGGAGGGGCGTCCCACCGCAGGTCGACGGCGTCGATCACCTGAAGGACCGGGTGCGGACGGGCGCCGGACGGTCGTCGCTGGTCAGCGCCGGAGAGCCGACACCAGACGTTCATATGGATGAACCGAGGCCACCATACCGAATGATTTTACCTCCCCTTGACCTTACATCGCCTTGTCGTGTCCACGCGCCAACGCCCACGATGAGCGCCGGGCTGAACCCTGGGAGGACGCACATGAACGGTCTCGACTGGGCCGTGCTCATCGGCTATTTCGGCGTGATGGTCGCCATCGGTGTCTGGTCCCACAAACGGGTCGACGACGTCAGCGACTTCTTCACCGCCGGCGGCAAGATGCCGTGGTGGCTGTCGGGCATCTCGCACCACATGTCGGGCTACAGCGCGGTCATGTTCACCGGTTACGCCGGCATCGCCTACACCTACGGCGTCACCTCGTTCGTCACCTGGTCCTTCCCGATCGCCCTGGGCATCGCGATCGGTTCCCGGCTGTTCGCGCCCCGCATCAACCGGCTGCGCTCACGGCTGCACGTGGCCTCCCCGCTGGAGTACCTGAAGAACCGCTACGACCTCAAGACGCAGCAGGCGCTGGCCTGGTCCGGGATGCTGCTGAAGATCGTGGACGTGGGCGCCAAGTGGGCCGCAATCGCCACCCTGCTGTCCGTGTTCACCGGCATCTCGCTGAACCAGGGCATCCTCATCACCGGCGCCATCACGGCCGTCTACTGCACGATCGGCGGCCTGTGGGCCGACGCGCTGACCGAGTTGGGGCAGTTCATCATCCAACTCCTCGCGGGTGTCGCCATGTTCGTCGCCGTGGTGCTGAAACTGTCCGACCTCGGCATCGGCTTCCTCGGCGCGTGGGACGAACCGGAGCTCCAGGGTCACGGGAAGCCGCTGGTGGGGCCGTACGGCACGGTGTTCCTGCTCGCGTTCCTCTTCATCAAGCTGTTCGAGTACAACGGCGGCATGCTCAACCAGGCCCAGCGCTACATGGCCACCGCCACCCCGAAGGAGGCCGCGCGGTCGGCGCGGCTGTCGGCGGTGCTGTGGCTGGTGTGGCCGCTGGTGCTGTTCTACCCGATGTGGATGTCCCCGCTGCTGGTCGAGTCGCAGAAGCCGGACGGCTCCGACTCCTACGGCCTGATGACCGAACAGCTGCTGCCGCACGGCCTGTTGGGCCTGGTCATCGTCGGGTTCTTCTCCCACACGATGGCGATGTGCTCCTCCGACGCCAACGCCATCGCCGCCGTCTTCACCCGTGACTGCGCGCCGGTGATCTCGGCACGGGCACGGGCCTGGAACCAGCGGTCGGGGCTGATCGCGGCCCGTGTCGCGACGGTCGTCTTCCTCGCCCTGTCCATGGCGGCGGCCACCCAGGTCAACTCGCCCGCGTTCAAGGACATCATCACCGTCGTCATCAAGTGGGTGGCCGGCCTGATGGGCCCGATGGCGATCCCCATGATGCTCGGTCTGCTGCGGCCGTTCCGCCGCTCCGGCCCGACGGCGGCGCTGGTGAGCTGGTCCATGGGCCTGCTGGCCTTCTGGCTGGTCAACTACCCGATCAACTGGAACGTCGACGGCGGCGTCCCGCTCCAGTACCAGGTCTCCGTGCCGCTCGCGGTCTCCCTCGTCCTCTACGTCCTCATCGGCTTCCTGAAGCCGGAGGACACCCCGGAACGGCTCGCGATCATCGACCGGATCAACACGGACGGGGACGGCGGGGCGGCCGCGGCGGCGGCGGCCGGGGTGCCCGCCCCGCGGGACGCGGCACCGACCCCCGTGAAGGACTAGGCGGCGGACGGCGGACGGCGGGGCTAGACGCCCCGCGGGTACCGGGCGAGCCAGCCCGGGGACGCGCTCGCCGGGGTGTGCAGGGCCGGGCCCTGGGTCATCTCCATCGCGAAGTCGTCCGCCAGTTCCAGGATCGTGGGACGGCCCTCCAGTTCGGCCAGCCAGGCCGGCGGGAGGGCCGTCTCGCCGTGCAGGGCCCCGAGCAGCCCGCCGGCCAGAGCGCCGGTCACGGCCGACGGGCCGTCGTGGTTGACGGCGAGCCGCAGCCCGTGCCGTACGTCCTCGGCGACCAGGGCGCAGTAGACGGCCGCCGCGAGCACGGCCCGGGCCGACCCCGCCCCGGCGAGCTCCGCCACCCGGGCCGGTCCGGGCACCCCCTGCCGCACGGCGTCCAGCGCGTGCCGCAGCGCCTCCGACACCGGCTCGTGCCCCGGCCGGCCGGACAGCAGGACGAGCGCCCCCCGCACCGCCCCCTCGAGGCTGTCGCCGCGGGCCAGCCCGTGCACGGTGACCGCGTACGCGCCCGCCGCGAGGTACCCGCACGGGTGGCCGTGGCTCTGCGCCGCGCACTCCACGGCCAGCTGCGCCACCAGGTGCGGCTCCCAGCCGACGAGCAGCCCGAAGGGCGCCGAACGGGCGGTGGCCTCGGGGCCGTCCTCGCCGGGACCTCGGGGTGCGTCGAGGGTGCCCATGGTGTCGTCGCCGAAGCCGAGCAGCAGGGACCGGGCGGGGTCGCGGCGGGCGTACAGCCACTCCTCGCGGGCCAGCCAGCCGTCGTCCTCGCGGCGCAGGTCGGGCCCCCAGTCGCGCTGGGTGGCGGCCCACCTCAGGTACGCCCGGTGCAGGTCGGTCGGCGGGTGCCAGGCGCCGGTGTCGCGGCGCACCTGGGCCCGGATCAGCCCGTCCACGCTGAACAGGGTGAGCTGGGTGAGGTGGGTGACGGCGCCGCGCCGCCCGTGGGCGGGCGCCAGGTCGACGAGTCCCCCGGGCCCGTGCGCCCGCCGTATCTCCTCCAGCCCGAGCCGGTCGACGGCCGCCCCGAGGGCGTCCCCCACGGCGGCGCCGAGCAGGGTGCCGCGCACCCGGCTGCGGAAGTCCTGCTGTTCGGCACGCCCCCAGACGGCACCGCCCGTCGCACCCACCTAGACCTCCCGGGCACCGTCCGTACGCACGACGTCCGTCACTGTAATCGAACAGGATCGACGGATGGGGGGCCGTGAACATGTCAGCCCTTCTTTCCGGGCAGACCTTCCCCATGGCAGCCACGACCTCCACCCCCACGTCACGCGCCCTTCGCCTCACCGTCACCCTGCTCACCGCCTCGGTCGCGCTGTGGACCGCGCTGGTGGCCTTCGGGAACATCACCGACTTCGGGACCAACCAGCAGTTCGTGCGGCACGTGCTGGCGATGGACACCACGTTCGGGGACGAGGACCTGATGTGGCGGGCGGTCACCACCGAGGGACTCCAGGACGCCGCCTACGTGCTGATCATCGCCTGGGAGACCGTCGCCGCGCTGGTGCTGACCGCCGGGACGTGGTTCTGGGCGCGGCGGGACACCGGCAGGGCCCGGCAGGTGTCGACGTACGGGCTGCTGATGGTGCTGCTGCTGTTCGGGGGCGGGTTCCTCGCGATCGGCGGGGAGTGGTTCGCGATGTGGCAGTCCGAGGACTGGAACGGGCTGGACGCCGCGACGCGGGTCTTCGTGTTCGGCGGGGTCGTGCTGTTCGCGCAGTACCTGCCGGTCGGCGCCGGGGACTGATCCCGCGGTCGCCCGGCGGCCCGGACGTTCGCTCCCGCCCGGCCGCTCGACGCCCGCGCTACTCCACGACCCGGACGTTCGTCCCGGTCGCGCCGAACGCCCACAGGGCCGCGCCGTCCGCCTTCGGCATGCGGATGCCGCCGGTCGGCGTCCCCTGGGCGGGGGGCGGGGAGGAGCCGTCGACCGCGTTGGAGAAGGCGATGTTGACGCCCGACTTCGCGGAGAAGTAGATGATGTGCTCGATCTCGACGCCGTCGGAGCCGGTGGTGGCGTCCTTGCGCAGGGACACCGTGTAGCTGCCGGCCGCCGGGTCCACGGTGCCCGGCCAGACCGTGAAGGTGCGGCGGGCCGCGTCGTCGGCGTCGACCAGCCAGACCCGGTCCTGGCCGAGGGAGTAGACGATACGGCGGCCCGCACCCGAGGCGTCGGGGACGGGCGCGGCCTTCGGGGCCGGGGCGGGGGAGGCCGGGGGCTTGGCGTCCGCGGAGGCCGACGGGGACGGCTTCGCCGCCGCCGCCGTGGGGTGCGGGCCCTTCTCGGCCTGCACCGTCAGGGCGCCGACCACGACGATCGCGCCGGCCGTCAGACCGGTGACCCAGGCCCACGAAGGAAGCCGTCGGGCAGGCACGGGCACGCATCTCCTCAGTCTCGGGCCCCCGACACCGGGAGCCCGATCATCGTACTGCGACGCTCCCGGTCCCCCGGCCCTCCGCCCGGCGGATCCCCCCGGTCCCCCGGTCCCTCGGTGCCCCGGCCCTCGGTCTCCTCGTTCGCCAGCTCTCAGTCCAGCACCGGCAGCAGCTCCGGCAGGTGGCCGTCGGACGCCGCGGCGGCCCGCTGCCGCTCCTCGGGGACCTCGCCGTACAGGGTCGTGCGGGGCCGCGCCGGCCGGCCGGCCGCCTCGGCGACCGCGATCAGGTCCCGGACCGACTTGTAGGAGCCGTAGGAGGATCCCGCCATGCGGGAGATGGTCTCCTCCATCAGGGTGCCGCCGAGGTCGTTCGCCCCGGAGCGGAGCATCTCCGCCGCGCCCTCGGCGCCCAGTTTCACCCAGCTGGTCTGGATGTTCGGGATGTGCGGGTGGAGCAGCAGGCGGGCCATCGCCGTGACCGCGCGGTTGTCCCGCACGGTCGGGCCGGGCCGCGCGATGCCCGCCAGGTACACCGGCGCGTTGGTGTGGATGAAGGGGAGCGTCACGAACTCCGTGAAGCCGCCGGTGCGTTGCTGGATCCCGGCCAGGGTCCGCAGGTGGCCGAGCCAGTGCCGGGGCTGGTCGACGTGGCCGTACATCATCGTCGACGAGGAGCGGATGCCCAGTTCGTGGGCGGTCGTGACGACCTCGATCCAGGTCGCCGCCGGCAGTTTGCCCTTGGTGAGGACCCAGCGGACCTCGTCGTCGAGGATCTCGGCGGCCGTGCCGGGGATGGTGTCCAGGCCGGCCTCCTTGGCGGCCGTCAGCCACTCGCGGATCGACAGGCCGGTGCGGGTGGCGCCGTTGACGACCTCCATCGGTGAGAAGGCGTGCACGTGCATCCCCGGCACCCGCTCCTTCACCGCCCTCGCGATGTCGAAGTACGCCGTGCCGGGCAGGTCGGGGTGGATGCCGCCCTGCATGCAGACCTCCACCGCGCCGACGTCCCAGGCCTGCCGGGCCCGGTCGGCCACCTGGTCCAGGGAGAGCGTGTAGGCGTCGGCGTCGGTGCGGCGCTGCGCGAAGGCGCAGAAACGGCAGCCGGTGTAGCAGACGTTGGTGAAGTTGATGTTCCGCGTGACGATGTAGGTGACGTCGTCGCCGACCGCCGACCGGCGGACGTCGTCGGCGACGCGGCACAGGGCGTCGAGCGCGGGCCCGTCGGCGTGCAGCAGGGCCAGCGCCTCGTCGTCCGTCAGCCTCGTCGGGTCGTCGGCCGCCGTGGCCAGCGCCTGCCGCACGTCGGTGTCGATGCGCTCCGGCACCATGCCGGGCGCGGCGGCCTCCCGCAGGGCGCCCCAGTCGCCGTAGACCTCGTCGAAGTCGTCGCGGCGGTCCGCCGTGCGGCCGTCGGTGTCGATGGTCCGGTGCAGGTCCGTGCGGCCGGTGGCCGTGAAGACCTCCTCCGGTTCCTGCCACGGCCGGCCCTCGACGACGGCGTCCGGCACGGCCAGGCCCGTCTCCGGGTCGGCGAGCGCGCGCACGTGCGGCAGCAGGCGCGGGTCCAGCCACGGCTCGCCGCGCCGCACGAACTCCGGGTACACGCAGAGCCGTTCGCGCATCTCGAAGCCGGCCGCCGCCGACCGGGCGGCGAGTTCGTCGATCTGCGGCCAGGGGCGTTCGGGGTTGACGTGGTCGATGGTGAGGGGGGACACCCCGCCCCAGTCGTCGATGCCCGCGCCGATCAGCCGCTCGTACTCGCCGGCCACCAGGTTGGGCGGGGCCTGGAGGCAGGCGCTCGGGCCCATGAGGTGGCGGGCGACGGCCACCGTCGCCACCAGCTCGTCGAGTTCGGCGTCGGGCATGCCGCGCATCGCCGTGTCCGGCTTGGCGCGGAAGTTCTGGATGATCAGTTCCTGGATGCCGTGGTGGGCGCGGGCGACCTTGCGGAGCGCGAACAGCGACTCGGCGCGCTCCTCGTACGTCTCCCCGATGCCGATCAGGATCCCCGAGGTGAACGGCACCGACGAGCGGCCCGCGTCCTCGAGGACGCGCAGCCGTACGGCCGGTTCCTTGTCGGGGGAGCCGAAGTGCGGGCCGCCGGGCTCGGACCACAGCCGGGTCGCGGTGGTCTCCAGCATCATGCCCATCGAGGGGGCGACCGGCTTGAGCCGCTGGAAGTCCGTCCAGGTCATGACGCCCGGGTTGAGGTGCGGCAGCAGGCCGGTCTCCTCCAGGATGCGGACGGAGATCGCGCGGACGTAGGCGACGGTGTCGTCGTAGCCGTGCGCGTCGAGCCACTCGCGCGCCTCCGGCCAGCGGTCCTCGGGCTTGTCGCCGAGGGTGATCAGCGCCTCCTTGCAGCCGAGGGCCGCGCCCTTGCGGGCGATGTCGAGCACCTCGTCCGGGGACATGAACATCCCGTGCCCGGCGCGCCGCAGCTTGCCGGGCACGGTGACGAACGTGCAGTAGTGGCACTTGTCCCGGCACAGCCGGGTCAGGGGGACGAAGACGCTCTTGGAGTACGTGATGACGCCGGGTCGTCCGGCCGCCTCCAGGCCCGCGTCCCGCACCCGGGCGGCGGACGCGGTCAGGTCGACGAGGTGCTCGCCCCGGGCCTGGAGCAGGACCGCCGCCTCGGCGACGTCGAGGGCGACGCCGTCCCGGGCACGTTTGAGGGCGCGACGCAGCGAGTTCTCGGTGGGACCGGTTCCGGAGGTCGCGGAAGTCGTCATCCCCTGAGCATACGTTCGGGCTGATCAGGACCGGCGGGGACGCCGGGATCGCCTTTCGGCCGCGATCGCCTTCCGGCCGCGCGCGTCACGCCGTGCCGCCGGCGGCCGGGGCGCCGGTCAGGTAGGGGGCGCACGCGTCGAGGGCCGCGAGGACGTCCGCCTCCCCCGCCGGCGGGAGCTGCACCACGACCTCCTCGACGCCCAGTTCGGCGTAGTGCGCGAGCTTGCCGGGCGAGGGGTGGACGGCGTACGGCACGACCTGGAGGGCCGCCGGGTCGCGGCCCGCGTCCGCCCAGGCCGCGCGCAGCACGGGCAGCGACTCGGACAGGCCGCGCCCGCCGATCGGCAGCCAGCCGTCGGCGTACTCGCAGATGTGCGCGAACAGCTTCGGACCGGCGGCGCCGCCGACGAGGGTGCGGGGCCCGGTGACCGGGCCGCGCGGCCTCTGCACCGGCTTGGGGTACGCGTGGCTGGCCCGCACGCCGCCGAACTCGCCCTCGTACGAGGTGGGTTCCTCGCTCCACAGCGCCCGCATCAACGCCATCCGGTCGCGGACCAGCTCACGGCGGGTACGCCACTCGACGCCGTGGTCGGCGGCCTCCTCCACGTTCCAGCCGAAGCCGAGCCCGAGGGTGAAGCGGCCGCCGGAGAGGTGGTCCACCGTCGCGATCCGCTTGGCGAGGTCGATCGGGTCGTGCTGGGCGACGAGGGTGATCCCGGTACCGAGCCCCAGGCACTCCGTCACGGCCGCCGCCTGACCGAGGGCGACGAAGGGGTCGAGCGTGCGGCCGTACTCGGGAGGCAGGTCGCCGCCCGCGGGGTACGGGGTGGTGCGCTCGACGGGAATGTGCGTGTGCTCGGGGAGGTACAGCCCGGCGAAGCCGCGCTGCTCCAGCTCGCGGGCGAGGCGGGTGGGGCTGATCGTCTCGTCGGTGAGGAAGACGGTGACGGCGATGCGCATGGGCGGCCTTTCGGGGCGGGCGGCTCTGGGGATGCGGTGGTGCGGCTTCCTGGGCGGTGCGGTTCGTGCGGCTCCCTCGACGCGGGTGCCGTCGCCGTCATCTGTACCGGGAGACCGGCCCGGTGTCCATACCGACCGGTCGGGATCACGGCGCGGGGCCGGCCGACCGCCCCGGCGGGCCGGGGCCGACGGCCGACGGTGTCAGCTCGCGCCCGATGACGGGGGGTGGACGGAATCGAGCTGGTGGTCGGCCCAGACGTAGGTCTCGGGGAGCAGGTCGGTGATGGGGACCGTGCGGATGCGGTCGTCCGTGCCGACGATGACCCCGATGCCGGGGAAGTAGTCGAGGAGGACCTGGCGGCACCGGCCGCACGGGGGGACGACTCCGCGGTCCCGGTCGCCCACGGCGACGACGGTGTCCAGTTCGTAGACCCCCTGGGCGGCCGCCGCGCCGATGAGGACCAGCTCGGCGCACGGGCCGCCGGTGAAGTGGTAGGCGTTCACCGCGGTGACGATGCGGCCGTCCCGGGCGCGGGCCGCCGCCGCCATGGTGTGGTTGTCGCCCCGGCAGCGGGTGCGGGCGACGTGCGCGGCGGCCTGGACGAGTTCGTGGTCGACGGGGGAGGTCTGCGTGGTCATCCGGCGACGTTGGCCCGTGCGCCGAGGCCGCACAAGCGAATTTCGGCGGGCCGGCCCCCGGGCGGCCCGCCCCTCCACCATGTGGGGCAGGCAGCCCACCCTCCGAGGCTGCGGCGTACGCCGGTGACGGGGTGACCGGCGGCGTGACTCAGTCCACGACCTGTGGATCGCGGAAGTAGTGGACGACGGTGACACCCATGCCGTGAGTGTGCGTGTAGACGACCGTGATCGCCTCGGCCGAGTCGCGGGCGAGGGGCGTCGTGTACGTGTACTCGACGGACGGTGGCCGCCATCCGGGGATCTCCCGGCCGACCGCCGGGTCCCGGCCGATGGCCGCGAGTGCTTCCCGGACCACCTCCCGCTCCCCCTCCGTCAGGTCACCGAACGCCTTCCTCGCAGGCTCGGCCTCCTCCGACGGGACTCCGCTCACGTACGGCCGCCTTCGGCCCGCGCGTCTTCCAGGGCGGCCATGACCTCGGGCGAGTTCCGGATCAGGATCCGGTGCCGGTAGGCCCGGACCACTGCCGCGGCGCCTGCGAAGTCGTCGGTGGGAGCGGCTCCTATGGCTGCCGCCAGTTCCTCCTCGAAGTGTTCCCGGTCGCCCGGAAACCCGTAGCGGCTGAGCGCGCCGCGCAGGTCGTCCACCGTACGGATCTCCGGGAGGGGCATCGCTCCCCAGCCGTGTTCGGGCTGTGCGCTCATGATCTGCTCCTGGTGGGCGGGCCTGGCTCCGGCTTCCAGTATGGCCGCGCCGAGCCCGCGCGAACGGCTCGTCCTCACCACGCCGACCCACCCACGCAGTCCGCCCACAGCAGCTTGCCGCCGTTCGGCGCGCCCGGGTGGCCGAGCGCGGACACTCCGACCTTGTCCGCGCATGCCCGCACGAGGTGGAGGCCCCTGCCGTTCTCGGCGTCCAGGGGCGGGGCCCCCTTGTCCTCCGAGAAGCCGGGCGGGACCCTCGGGTCCGTGTCCCATACGGCGACGCGGACCCTGCCGGGCTCCGGGGACAGGACCCTCAGGGCGTAGAGGCCGGTCGTGTGGCGGTGCGAGTTCGTCAGCAGTTCCGCCGCGAGCAGCTCCGCGGTCGGGGTCAGCTCGGGCAGTTCGTGGGCGGCGAGGATCAGGCGCAGGGCGCCCCTCGCGACACCCGGTGCGCGGGGATCTCGCGGGAGGTGCAGGGTGTAGTTCCAGGGCGGCGATACGGTGGCCATGAGAAGTCTCCGGTCACTGAGGGGAGTTGGACGGGTGCCTGGTGTCTCTGCCGTGGCGTCCCACGGTGCGCTTCCAGGACGGGCGCCTGAGCAAGAAAGTAGGGCATCGCAAATGACATTTGCGAGCCGTCGCGATACTTGTGCTCATCTATCAGTCGTGTGAGTGATCCATCAGAACGTGCGTCCGAGAGGAAATGACGTGCCGGCAAGACCCCCACTGACGGCCCGCCGCCTCCGGCTCGCCGTGGAACTGCGCAAGATGCGTGAGCGGGCGGGCATGACGGCGACCGACGCAGCACGGACGCTGGGCACAAGTCAGGGCCAGCTCAGCAATGTGGAGTCGGGCCGGTTCGGAGTGAGCCCCGAACGGATCAGATCACTCGCCCGTATCTACTCCTGCCCCGACCAGCCCTTCGTGGAGGCCCTGGTCGGGATGGCGAGCGAGAAGACTCCCGGCTGGTGGGAGTCCTACCGGGAAGTGTTGCCGTCGGGTCTCCTGGACCTTGCCGAGCTGGAACATCACGCCATCGCCATACGGACGGCGTACACGTCTCACATGCCAGGTCTGTTGCAGACCGCCGATCACGCGAGAGAGATCTTCCGCCGCGTCATTCCCACGCCCACACCCCCCGAGGTCGAGCACCGCGTCACACATCGTGTCAAGCGACAGGGTGTGCTCTACCGTGCCGACCCGACCTCGTACAGCACGGTCGTCCACGAGGCGGCCCTGCGCATGGGAGTGGGTGGTCGCGATGTGGCCCGCGCCCAGTTGTTGCATCTGCTCGACATGAGCGAACGGGAGCACATCCGCATTCGCGTGCTCCCGTTCGGAATCGGCGCGTTCCCCGGCTCAGGTCAGTCCATCAACTACCTGTACGGCGCCGTACCGCAGCTCGACACCGCCCAACTCGACCAGTTCCACGGTCCCCTGCTGCTCGACGCCGAGGCGCATCTCCAGAAGTACCGGAGCCTTCTCGACGTCGTGGAGACCATCGCCCTCAGTGCCGAGAAATCCCGGGACCTGATCCACACCATCGCCCAGAGCCTCTGAAGGAACCGCCATGTCCCCGTACAGCTGGCAGAGGTCGTCCTACTGCCAAGAAGGCGACGCCTGCGTCCACATAGCCTCCTCCCCCGCCGCCGTCCACCTCACCGAATCCGCCGACCCCTCCCGGGCCGTCCTCACCACCGACCCCGCCGCCTTCGCCGCCCTCCTCGACTCGATCGGCCGGCGGAGCCGGGGCTGACCCCGTCGGAGGCGGCCGGTGTCCGCGGTCGCCCGCGGCCCTCGTCGCGCGGGTGTCCGGGATCATGGACGCGACAGTTCGACCGGCCTGCCGCACGAAGGAGTCGCACCGACGATGTCCCGCCTCGACGACCGGCGGTTCCGTGCCACCACCGCCATCCAGCGCCGCCTCAACCCGCTGCTGCGGCGCCTGCCCTTCCAGACCGTCGTCGAGACCACCGGCCGGGTCTCCGGGCTGCCCCGGCGGACGCCGGTGGGCGGCCGGCGGGTCGGGGACGTCTTCTGGCTGGTGTCGGAGTTCGGGGAGCGGTCCCAGTACGTGCGCAACATCGAGGCCGACCCGCGGGTGCGGGTGCGGATCGGCGGGCGGTGGCACACGGGCACGGCGCGGCTGCTGCCCGACGACGACCCGGTGGCGCGGCTGCGCGGCCTGCCCCGGTTCAACAGCGTGGCGGTGCGGGCCCTCGGGACGGACCTGCTGACCGTGCGGGTGGATCTGGACGGCTGACCGGGGAGGGCGCGGCGAAGCCGACTTGACGAGGCGTCAACAGCGGTGCCGGAGGCCTTCGGTGGCCGATCGTGGGCGAAAGTGTGCGCAGAGCGTGTGCCGGGTGTGTGGACTCCCGTGCGTCACCCTGTGATCGGCGTCTCCCACGGCTGACGGTCCGGGCGCCCACAAGGCAAACTGACATAGTTGGTCATCATGCCTAGGGGGAGCCCGATGGACGACCGTGTACCGAGCGTGCCGGAGCAGAAGCGTCACGACTCCCACCGGGAGCCGGCGACGTTGCGCTTCGACGTGCTCGGCCCGGTGCGCGCCCGGCGCGGCGAGGAGGCGCTGACCACCGGATCACCCCAGCAACGCGCCCTGCTCGCCGCCCTCCTGCTGCGCGAGGGCCGTACGGCCACCGCCGCCGAGCTGATCGACGCGCTGTGGGGCGAGGAGCCGCCGTCGCAGGCGTTGGCGGCGGTGCGGACGTACGCCTCCCGGCTGCGGAAGGTCCTCGACCCGGGCGTCCTGGTCAGCGAGTCCGGCGGGTACGCGGTGCGCGGGCTCGGCGAGGGCGCCCTGGACCTGACGGTGGCACAGGAGTGGGCCGCCGAGGCGGAGAAGGCGCGGGCGGCCGGCGCCCTCGGCCGGGCGCGGGACCTGCTGAACCGCGCGCTCGGCCTGTGGGACGGGGAGACGCTGGCCGGCGTGCCCGGCCCGTACGCGGAGGCGCAGCGCGTGCGGCTGGAGGAGTGGCGGCTCGGCCTCCTGGAATCCCGCCTGGACCTGGACCTGGAGCAGGGCTGCCACGCGGAGGCCGTCTCCGAACTGACCGCGCTGACGGCGGCGTACCCGCTGCGCGAGCGGCTGCGGGAGCTGCTGATGCTGGCGCTGTACCGCGGCGGCCGGCAGGCGGAGGCCCTCGCCGTGTACGCCGACACCCGGCGGCTGCTGGCGGAGGAACTCGGCGTCGACCCGAGACCGGGCCTGCGCGACCTCCAGCGCCGCATCCTGCAGGCCGACCCGGACCTGGCGGAGCCCTCGGCGCCGCAGGCCGAGCCGTCCGCCGCGCCGGTGCGGCCCGCCCAGCTCCCGGCCACGGTGCCCGACTTCACCGGCCGTTCCGCGTTCGTGACCGAGCTGAGCGAGGTGCTCGCGGGGGCGTCCGGCGAGGGCGACGGTGGTGGCGGAGGCGGCGGCCGGGTGATGGCCGTGTCGGCGCTGGCGGGCATCGGCGGCGTCGGGAAGACGACCCTCGCCGTGCACGTGGCCCACCGGGCCCGCCCCGCCTTCCCCGACGGGCAGCTCTACGTCGACCTCCAGGGCGCCGGCGCGCGGGCCGCCGAACCCGTCACGGTCCTGGGCGCCTTCCTGCGCGCCCTCGGCACCCCCGACTCGGCGATCCCGGACTCCCTGGAGGAGCGGGCGGCGCTGTACCGCTCGGTGCTGGACGGCCGGCGCGTGCTGGTCCTGCTGGACAACGCCCGGGACGCCGCGCAGGTGCGTCCGCTGCTGCCGGGCACGGAGGGCTGCGCGGCCCTCGTCACCTCCCGGGTGCGGATGGTGGGCCTGGCCGGGGCGCACCTCGTCGACCTGGACGTGATGTCGCCCGACGAGGCGCTCGCGCTCTTCACGAAGATCGTCGGCGGGGAACGGGTCGCGTCGGAGCGCGAGGCCGCGCTGGACGTGGTCGCCGCCTGCGGCTTCCTGCCCCTGGCGATCCGCATCGCCGCCTCCCGGCTGGCCGCCCGGCGCACCTGGACGGTGTCCGTCCTCGCCGCCAAGCTCGCCGACGAACGCCGCCGCCTCGACGAGCTCCAGGCCGGCGACCTCGCCGTCAAGGCCACCTTCGAACTCGGCTACGGCCAGCTGGAACCGGCCCAGGCCCGCGCGTTCCGCCTGCTCGGTCTGGCCGACGGCCCCGACCTGTCCCTCGCGGCGGCGGCGGCCGCGCTCGACCTGCCGCCGGAGGAGACCGAGGACCTGCTGGAGTCGCTCGTCGACACCTCCCTCCTGGAGTCGGCCGCGCCGGGCCGCTACCGCTTCCACGACCTGGTCCGCCTCTACGCGCGTGCCTGCGCGGAGCGGGACGAGTGGCCGCCGAGCGAGCGGGGGGCGGCGCTGTCGCGGTTGCTGGACTTCTACCTGGCCACGGCGGCGGGGGTGTACGCGATCGAGCGGCCGGGGGACCGGCTGGTGGACGACCTGGAGCCGACGGAGTACACGGGGCTGGCCTTCACCGAGGGCCCGGCGGCCCTGGACTGGCTCTACTCCGAGGCGGGCCCCCTGCTGGCCTGCGTACGGCAGGCGGCGGGGACGGAGCGGCTGCGGCGGGCCGTGGACCTGCTCTGGGCGGCCCGGGACCTGGTGGAGTCGGGTGCCAACTCCCGGCAGTACGAGACGACGGCCGTGGCCATGTGCGAGGCGGCGCAGGCGGCCGGGGACATGCGGACGGAGGGCCGGGCGCGCAACACCCTCACCAGTGTCCTGCTGGTCTCCGGCCGCATCCAGCAGGCCGCGGAGGAGGCGCGGTCGGCCATGGAGTGCGCGATCGCCGCCGGGGACGCCACCGCCGCCAGCTGGGCCGCGCAGGACCGGGGGCTCATCGCCCTGCACCAGCGCCGGTACGAGGACGGCAAGGTCTTCTTCGACCAGGCCATCGCGGGGTTCCGGGCGGCCGGCAACGGACTGTGCGAGGCGACCGCCCTGGGCAACCTCTCGCGGGCGTACATGGGGATGGGCGACATCACCAGGGCCGTCGAGTTCGCCCAGCACGGCCTCGCCGTCCACATCGAGGTGGGCAGCACGATGCGGCTGGCGAACGGGTACTACGCCCTGGGGGTGGCGCTGACCAAGGCCGACCGGCACGCCGAGGCCCTCAGCCAGTTCTCGGAGGCCCTGACCATCTTCGTGGACCACCGGCAGCGGCTCTGGGAAGGCACCACCCACTTCAGGATCGCCGAGGCGCACATCGCCGCGCGGCGCCCCGCGCGGGCGGCACAGCACGCCGAACAGGCCCTCGCCACGGGGTGCATCGGCGGAGACCGGACCCGGGGCAGCGTGCTGACGCTCCTCGGGCACGCGCTCTCCGCGCTGGGCCAGGCGGACCGGTCGAAGGCCTGCTGGCGCGAGGCGCTCAACCTCTACGAGCAGAACGGCGCGGGCGAGGCCGAGGACGTCCGCGCCCTGCTCTCCCCCGCCACCGCGGCGTAGGGGCGGGCCGGGAACCCCCCTGCGGCTCCAGGGGCGTTCAGCATTCGTTTATCGGCGTCCGCCACTCTTCTACGTGTCACACCGTCGCGTCGGGGGGCAGGCGGTCTGACCGGAAGCCGAGCGGTTACTGTGCGGCTTCGAGCGCCCGTCCGGCAGCCCTCGGGGGAGCTTCTGGACGGGCGTTCCCCATTCGTCATCCGCAGCAGAGGAACCGGGACCATGAGCGACAAGAAGAACGCGGACGTCACCGCGATGGACAACAACATGCCCAGCCCGCCGAAGACGGACGAGACCATCACCACGATGGACAACAACATGCCGAGCGAGCCGGCCGGCGAGACCATCACGACGATGGACAACAACATGCCGGCTCCGCCCGCCCTGGACCTGGGCGGCGGCAAGTAGGGCTTCATCCCACGGGGACCGATCGGCCGCGGCGGCGCGGAGGGGGAGCCGCCGCGGCCGTGGTGTGTCCGACGGCCCTGATCCGTCCGGCGGTTGTGGTGCGTCCGGCGGCCTTCGGCGGGCGGCGCGAAGCGGTGCGTCATGTTCCGCTCGCCCGGCACCTCCCGGAGTTCACGAAGTCGTCGGCCTGACGGGGTGTGAGTGCGCGTCACGGATGGCAACCATCTTGACATGCACCTGTTGCCCGAGAAGCGGGCAACAGCCGTACGGAGGTGTGGGAATGACCCGCAGACTTGCCACCGCTCTCGCCGCCCCGGCCCTCGCCCTCGGCGCCGTGTTCGTCACGGCGACCGCCGCCGAGGCCGCTCCCGCCGACAAGCCGCAGGTCCTCGCGAGCTGGACGCAGACCAGCGCGACGAGCTACAGCGCGTGGACGGCCGCCCGCGCGAACCAGTCCGCCTGGTCCGCGTACGGCTTCAACTGGTCGACCGACTACTGCTCCTCCTCGCCGGACAACCCGTTCGGCTTCCCCTTCTCCACCTCCTGCGCCCGGCACGACTTCGGCTACCGCAACTACAAGGCCATCGGCACCTTCGACGCCAACAAGTCCCGCCTCGACAGCGCCTTCTACGAGGACCTCAAGCGCGTGTGCAACAAGTACACCGGCGCCACCCAGACGTCCTGCAACAGCACAGCCTGGACCTACTACCAGGCCGTCCGCGTCCTCGGCTGAGCACGCGCGGGGCGCCGGGCGGCGTCACGCCGTCCGCGCCGTGCCCGTGCCCTTCTCCGCGTCGAGGGCGTAGACGCAGCGGTCCTTGCTGCACCCGTAGACGACGCCGTCGCGGACCACCGGGGAGCCGGTGATCTCGCCGCCGGTCGCCAGCTTCCAGCGCAGGCGGCCGTCGTCGGCCTTCAGGGTGTAGAGGAGGTGGTCGGTGGAGCCGAAGTGGATGCGGCCCTCGGCCACCACGGGGGCGCCGACGATGTCGCCGCCCGCCTGGAAGCGCCACTTGGGCGTGCCGGTGACGGCGTCGAGGGTGTAGAGGCCCTTGCCGCTGCCCACGTGGACGTGGCCCGCGGCGACCAGCACCGGGTCGACCGAGGAGCGGGCCTCGGTGGCGATGCGCCAGCGGTCGCGGCCGTCGGTGGCGTCGAGGGCGTAGACCGTGCCGAGGTAGTCGGCGAGGTAGACGCCGCCGCCCGTGACCGCCGGGCCGGGGACGAAGGTGGGCGGGGAGAGGAAGACCGCGGGGGCCTCGAAGTGCCAGCGGACCATGCCGCTCGCCGCGTCGACGGCGAGGACGCGGGTGCCGGCCGAGACGTAGACGTAGCCGTCGGGGGCCGCGGTCACCCGGACCGGGACGCCGCCGCAGGAGGCGGAGTCGCCGATGGGGTACGACCAGCGTTCGTCGCCGGTGCGGGCGTCGAGGGCGCGCAGGCGGGCGTCCTGCCAGAGGTAGACCGTGCCGTCGTGGAGGGCGGGGCCCGCCTCGGGGGACTCGAAGTCGGTCTGGCAGCCGGTGACCTCCCACAGCTTCTGCCCGGTGGAGGCCTCCCAGGCCTGGACGCCGCCGCCGCGGGTGCCGGTGACGACGGTGCCCCGGTCGGCCCGGAGGCAGTACACCCAGGAGTCGGTGGGCAGCCGCCACAGGTCGGTGCCCTCGCGGGCGTCCAGCGCGAACAGGGTGGGGCCGTCGGAGGCGACGATGCGGCCGTCCGCCACGGCCATCGACCAGGCCACGTCACGCGTCTTGAAGCGGCGCCGGCCGGTGGCCACGTCCAGGGCGTGCACCTCGAAGGAGGTGACGTAGACGAGGTCGCCCGCGACGGCCGGGGTGCCCCACACGTCGTTGGACATGCGGAACCGCCAGGGGCGCCAGCCCGCCGGGGTCGCGGCGGCGGCCGTGGGCGCGGCCGTGGGCGCGGCCGTGGGGGCCGCCGTGGGGGCCGGGTCGACGCCGCCCGTGCCGGGGCGGGGCCGGGACCAGTAGGCGACCAGGCCCGGATCGGGGACGGGCGCCTTGACGGCGGCGGTGGCACGCGCGTCGGCGACCCGCGGGCCGGGACCGATCGGCACGGCCGCTCCGGGGAGCCGGACGGGCCCCGTGTCGGGGGCGCCGACCGCGACGGGCGCGGGCGCCGTACGGGCGGGCACCACGGGGTCGTGCGCGGGGGGCGGCGGCACGGCGGGACGGGCCAGGCCGACGCCGCCGCCGCTGCCGCGGGGGCTCGCCGCCGCCTTGACGGGCGGGCGGCCGCCGCGCCGCGTCTCGATGAGGGCGACCGCCTTCTCGGGCAGCCAGGCCGACGCCGTACCGCTGTCGTCGGAGCCGGAGCCGAAGAGGTGCGGGGCCAGCTGGGACTGGAGGTCGGCGGGGCTGGGCCGGCCGGTGGCCTCCATCTGCATGCAGGAGTCGATGAGCGGGCGCAGCTCGGCGGGCAGGCCCTTCAGGTCGGGGCCCTCGCGCAGCAGCATGAAGACCGTCTCGACCGGGTTGGCGCCGTGGAACGGGGGGTGTCCGGTGGCCGCGAAGACGAGGGTCGAGCCGAGGGAGAAGACGTCGCTGGCGCCGGTGACGCTGCGCGAGTCCTTGGCCTGCTCCGGGGACATGTAGGCGGGGGTGCCGACGGCGACGTTCGTCATCGTCAGGCGGGTGTTCGAGACACCGGAGGCGATGCCGAAGTCGATCACCCGGGGGCCGTCCTCGACGACGAGGACGTTGGAGGGCTTCAGGTCGCGGTGGACGAGCCCGGCGCCGTGGATGGAGTGGAGGGCCTCGGCGATGCCCGCCGCCAGCCAGCGCACCGCCTGGGCCGGGAGCGGCCCGCAGTCGTTCACTATCTCCTCGAGGGAGGGCGCGGGCACGTAGGCGGTGGCCAGCCACGGCACGGCGGCCCGCGGATCGGCGTCGACGACCGCGGCCGTGTAGAAGCCGGAGACCGCCCGCGCCGCCTCCACCTCGCGGGTGAAGCGCACCCGGAACAACTGGTCCTCGGCCAGTTCCGTGCGGACCGTCTTGATCGCCACCCGCCGGCCCGAGGCCGAACGCGCGAGATAGACCAGCCCCATGCCGCCGGCCCCCAGCCGTCCCAGCACCTCGAACGGCCCGATCCGCCGCGGATCGTGCTGCGTCAGCTGATCCACCACTTGCCTGCCACCTCCCCGTACGGGCCGCGCCACCCACATGTGTACGCGACCCCGTGCAGCGTCTCACCACCGCACCGCCGTGGCGGCACGCACCCCGATTCTTCCTGGCCGGGCCACCGGTTGCGAACCCCGCGACAATCGGGGTGTCTCATTTCATATACGCGCAAGTAGCCACATGCACGGGCGCCCGGCCCGCACGTACGTCCCCGCTCCTCGTACCCACATCCGCATTCGCACCCGCACCCGCACCCGCGTCCGCGTCCGCCGCACGGCCGGGGCGGGGGCGACCGGGACGGCTCAGCGCTGGAGCAGCGCGAACGACGCCCCCTGATTGTCGGTGACGACGGCCACCGTTCCGTACGAGGCGGTGAACGGCCCCGCCTGCACCCGTCCCCCGAGCCGGTTCACCGCGCCGAGCGCCGCCCCGCAGTCGTCGACGCCGAAGTGGACGAGGAAGTGCGGCGGCATGACGTCGGGGAACACGTCCGAGACCGGCGCCCGCCCGAAGTCGGGCTCGGCTCCCGGACCGAACAGGGCCTCGTGGAAGAGATGGCCGTAGAAGGTGTTGGCGGCCCCGGTGTCACGGGCGTACAGCTGCGCCCAGGCGAACGCGCCGGGTCGGTGCCGCACCCCGAAGCCCGGGTGGCTGCCCGCCTGCCACAGGCCGAAGACCGCGCCCTCGGGGTCGGCGGCCAGGGCCGCGACCCCCGCCCCGTCGACCGGCGCCGGCGCGGTCACCACCTGCCCGCCGGCGGTGCGGATGCGGCGCACGGTCGCCTCCGCGTCCGGGGTGGCGAAGGACACCGTCCACACGGTGGGCATCCGGCCGTCCGTCTTGTGGGCGAGGGCGGCGACCGGCTCACCGTCCAGTCGGGCCCACACGGAGGAGCCGTACGCCTCCTCGAAGGCCCACCCGAACAGCTCCCCGTAGAACCGCCTGCCCGCGTCCACGTCGGGGAGCTGCGCGTCCACCCAGCAGGGGACGCCCTCCGCGTACACCGATGCCCTGTTTTCGGCCATACAGCCAACCTAACGGCGCTTCACGCAAGCCGCAGACCAGGCACGCCTTCCTCCGGACCCCCGCGCACCCCATTTGCAGTCGGCCGAATCGCGCTCCCATCACCCCTCGGTAAGCTGACGACATGACAGGACAAGTGCGTACCGTCGACGGCCGCGTGGCCGGTCGGCGCGGGCAGGCGACGCGGCAGAAACTGCTCGACTGCCTCAGCGAGATGCTCAGCTCCTCTCCCTACCGGGACGTCAAGGTCATCGATGTCGCCCGGAAGGCGGGCACTTCGCCCGCGACCTTCTACCAGTACTTTCCGGACGTCGAGGGCGCCGTCCTGGAGATCGCGGAGCAAATGGCCGCCGAGAGCGCCGGGTTGACCGAAGTGCTGGAGGGGCGGTCCTGGGTCGGCAAGGCCGGCTGGCAGACCGCGCAGGAACTCGTCGAGGAGTTCCTGGAGTTCTGGAAGCGCAACGACGCGATCCTGCGCGTCGTCGACCTCGGCGCGGCCGAGGGGGACAAGCGCTTCTACAAGCTCCGCATGAAGATCCTCAACTCGGTGAACAGCTCCCTCTCGGACGCCGTGGCCGAACTCCAGTCCAAGGGCAGGGTCGACAAGGACGTGAACCCGGGCGCGATCGCCGGTTCGCTGGTCGCGATGCTCGCCGCGGTCGCCTCGCACCAGAAGGGTTTCACCGCGTGGGGCGTCAAGCAGGCTGAACTCAAGCCGAACGTCGCCCTGTTGGTGCACCTGGGCATCACGGGCAAGAAGCCGACGAAGTAGCCCGCGGCCGCCGCGGGCCTTCTTTTTCCCCACGTTCCCCACGTTCCGACTTCCACGTCCCCCGCTCCACGTCCCCCGTCCTGTCTGGCAGGCGGCGGTCCGTCCGGTCACCCGGACGGGCCGCCGCCTGTCGCGCTGTACGGGCACCTCGCCCGAGGAGGCCGACGGCGTACGCCGGTCTGCGGCGGCCCGCGCGGTCACCCGGACGTCCGGGGCGGCGATGCCGGGCACCGGGGCGTTCCTGCTGGTCCGGCGGCTGGCCCTCGGCGGCTGAGCCTCGGCGGCGGGCTCCGGCGGCCGGGCCGGAACGGGCGGATCTCGTCGGCCGGGCACGACCGGCCGGGGGTGAGCAGCGGGGACGAGCAGCGGGGGCGGGCACGACCGGCCAGGACGAGCACGCTCGGCCGGGAGGAGCGCGGCCGGCCGGGAGGAGCACGACCGACCGGGAGGAGCACGACCGACCGGTACGGGACACGACCGACCGGTACGGGACACGACCGACCGGTACGGGGCACGACCGCGCATCCCGCCCTGCCCGATACTCGGACCATGGGAACGGATGCCACGGATCTTCACGAGCTGCTGAGGTCGCTGCGGGTGTGGGACCCGGAGGTGACCGAGCTGCCGCCCTTCGATCCGGCGGCGGCCCCCGCCGATCCGCTGGCCCTGTTCACCGGCTGGTTCGCCGAGGCGGTCGCGGCGGGCGAACGGGAGCCGCACACCATGACCCTGTCGACGGCCGACGGGGACGGCCTGCCGGACGCGCGCATCGTGATCCTGCACGGCGCGGACGAGGACGGCTGGTCCTTCGCCACGCACGTGACCAGCCGCAAGGGCGGCCACCTCACGGTCCGTCCGTTCGCGGCCCTCACCTTCTACTGGTCCGCGCTGGGCCGCGAGGTGCGCGTGCGGGGCCCGGTGACGGCCGCCCCGGCCGCGGAGGCCCGGGCGGACCTGCACGCCCGGTCGACGGGGGCCCTGGCCGCCGCCCTCACCGGTCACCAGAGCGAGGACCTGGCCTCGCTGGAGGAGCTGGCGACGGTGTCGTCCGCCGCCTGGGAGCGGGCCCGCGCGGAACCGACCGCCGAGTCCCCCACCTGGACCCTGTACCGGCTCCGCCCGGACGAGGTGGAGTTCTTCCAGGGCGAGGTCCGGCGCCGGCACGTCCGGCTGGTGTACCGGCGGACCGCGGACGGCTGGTCGCGGGGGCTGCTGTGGCCGTGAGGGGCGGGTGTGGGCCGACCGTCACGCGCCAGGAGGCCGGTACCGGACGTTCCCGGCCGCGCGCAGGGCCTCCAGCGTCTCGTCGACGGTCAGCAGGACGGTCGTCTCGAACGAGTCGAGCGCGCCGCCCCCGCTGATCGCCAGCGCGACCGCGGCCATGGACACGTTGTCCGGGGCCTCCCACAGGTTGTAGCCGTCGTGCGTGCCGAAGGCGTACCAGAAGCCGTGGAGCCTCCCGCCCACGGACTCGATGTACGACCGGGCGGCCTGCGCCCGGTCCTCCGGGTGGTCGGTCAGCCGCGCCCAGGTCTGCGGCGTGTAGCTGAACCTCGACAGGTAGAGCGGCATCGTGTCTCCCTTCCGTCCCGTCAAGGGATGCCCCGCGGGGCGGGAGGTGCGCCGGCGCCGGGCGCCGCGTCCCCCGAACGGCGGGGAGAAATCGCCGAGCGCCCGGGGCGCGGCCTCCGGCACCCTGGGACGATGAGCCGCTGGAAGCTCCACGACAACTGGTACGCCGATCTGCCCTCGCTGTCCGTCGAGCAGCTGCGGGAACGCCGGGCGCTCGCCGCCCGGCGGGCCGAGCGGGCGGCGGCACGGGGCGCGGGCCGCAACCCCAAGGCCGCGCGGGAGTGGCGCGGGATGCTCCGCGCGGTCGACGAGGAACTCCTCCGGAGGGGCGTCGACCAGCCCGACCAGGCCGCGTGTCCGTGACGAGGACGGCGGCCAGGGGTGCTCGGGCCGCTCGCTCGGGCACCCACTCCGCAATTCCGGCGAAATACACCAAAGAGACTATTACTTCACTTGTGAGTGCCGTGCGGGCCTCACAAGGAAAAAACGTCCCGATGACCGAGAACACCGGTGTACGACACGGTGGAGCGCCCGGTTCTCACGGCCGGACCTTCATCGCCGATGTGGTGGTGGAGAAGATCGCCGGAATGGCGGCACGCGACGTGCCCGACGTCCACGCCCTCGGCAGCGGTTACGCGGCACGCTCCTCGAACACCAGCGTGTTGTGCCCGTCGGAGACGACGTGCAGGTCCACCGTGACATCCAGCGCTCCCGCCAGCCGGACCAGCAGATCGGCGGTGAGGGGCAGCAGGCCGCCGAGTTCCACGGTCTCCACCTCGTCCTCGGACATCCCGATCCGCAGCCCCAGCGCGGACTGGGTCAGCCCGAGGGCGACACGACGGTCGTAAACCAGTTGTCCCAGCGCATGGGCCAGCCGGATCTGTTCCCGCTCCGCGACCACCTCCGGTGGCTCGGCACCCCCCTCGGCAGTTCTCCGCTCCCGTGACAGCTTCCAGCGGGTGTGGCTCACAGGTCCTCCCGGAACTCACGAGTGAACTCGTCATGCGCGGGGCCATGCTCCGCCTCGCACCGTTCTTTCGCCAGTCTGGCGCGCTTGACCTCTGCTTCCTCCCGCATCCTGGTCTTCCGGAAAACGGTGAGCAGCACGATCCGTCGACGAGGCGCCAGCCAGTACGTGACTCGCGTGGCACATCCGCTCAGTACGAATCGCAGTTCACGCACTCCCTCCCCCAGGTTACGAGAATGCGGCTCCCCGAGCGTCGTCGGCTTCTCAGCGAGAAGGTCGGCTTTCTCCTCGACCTGGCGATAGTGCTGCGCGGACAGGTGCTCGAGCCAGAACCGCACTTCCGGCTCCAACTCGATCACATAGGGTTCGGTCACTCCGCAAACGTAGGAACTCCCGCGAGACACGGCACTCCGTTCACTGTCACCGTCACTCATATGTGCGGTCGCCCGGGAGATACCCGCTCGCCCCCGCGTACGGCAGCACCGCCCACATGCGGGTGCCCGTGCTCGACTCTCGGTCACCGCCGATGCCCCACTCGCCGTGGCAGGCCCGGACCACCCGGTCGAGCACACGGAGGGAGACCCGGCGGCGCAGGTCGCAGGCCGCGCCCAGGCGGGCGTTGGTGTGGCGGGCGTGGCCACGGTGGAGCTCGACTCGGCCCACGGCCCGGAGTTCCTCCACGGGCAGTCCCAACTCGACAAGTACCGAGCCCATCTGGACTGGATGGAATCCGCGTCACTACCGCCCGCAGAGTCGCGCGACTTCATGCGCGGCATCGCGGGCCAACTCTGAGGAGCATCCCGATGGCCGAGATCACCTGGGAAGACCCCTACTGCGCCGAGGGCGCCAACTGCTTCCGCATAGGCACCGATCCCACCGGCAACGCCTACATCGCCGTCGCCGGACGGGAGGACACACCCCTCACCGACACCCGCGAAGCGCTCCGCGCCCTCATCCTGGAGATCAAGGCCGGGAAGGCGGACCACCTGCTGTGAGCGGGGCGCCCGTCGATCACCGGCTCCCTCGCACGGGACGTACGAGGGAGCCGGCTCAGTTCCGTCGCCAGGCGGTCAGCAGTTCCTCCGGCCCGTACGCCGCCTGGAGTCCGGTGCAGCCGACGCCGGCGCGGGAGACCGCGATCAGCGGCACGGGGTCCTCGGTGACGGCCGCCCGGTGCTTGTGCAGCGCGGCGAGATCGTGCCCGTCGAAGGCCGAGTTCTCCAGCCACTTGACCGATCCGAGGAAGAGCAGCCGCTTGGCGACCGGCTGCCGGTCGGCGCCGACCAGATCGATCTCGACGTCGTTGCTGCGGGTCCAGTACCCGCCGATGACCGGGGCGGCCGGGACGTCCCCGTCAGGGAGCAGGCGGGCAAGCGATTCGCGTACGAGCGGCTCGACGGCCCGGCCGCGCCAGCTCGTCCACTGTGCTTCGATCCGGCTCAGGGTCAGGTCGCCGCGCATGCGCTCGATCTCCGCCATGTGCGGACCGAGGAACGCCAGCCAGAAACGCAGGTACGGATCGGCCACCCGGTAACGGCGTTCCCTGGACGGCCTGAGCGAGACCGGCAGTTCGGCCGCGACCACGCGCTTCTCCGTCAGGAGGTCCGTGGCCCGGGTGAGGGTGGTGTGGGCGATTCCGCCGGCCGCCCGGGCGATGTTGGTGAACGTGCGCTCGCCGCTCCCGATCGCACTCAGCACTTCCCGGCTCATCGCGTGGGGCGGGAACTCGGCGGCCATGGAGCGTTCGGCGGAGACGAGGAGGGCCGAGATGGGGTTGTCGAGCGAGGTGCGGAGGAACTCCCACAGCGAGGCGCCCTCCTCCCACTCGGCGCAGACGAGAGGCAGCCCGCCGGTGACCAGGGCCGCGTCGAAGGCCGCCGCCGGTTCCAGACCGAGCATGTCACCGATGTCGGCGGGATCGAGCGGCCCCAGGACCATCTCGCGCCCGCGCTGGTGGAAGGGCCGGTCGTAGCTGTTCAGCGCCTCCATCATCGACAGATCGGAACCGACCAGCAGCAGGAGGACCGGCTTGCGGCCGAGCAGCCGGTCCCATGCCCGCTGCAGCATGCCCTCGAAGGCGTCGATCCGTTCCATGAGGTACGGAACTTCGTCGAACACGACCACGCTGGGGCTGTCGTCGGGCAGGATCTCCGCCAGCAGACGGAACGCGGCGTTCCATTGCGTCGGCGCCTCCTCGGCGAACAGGGAGCGCTCCGGCAGCGTGGAGGAAGCGACCGCGTCGAGCAACTCGGTCAGTTCGTCCTCGGCCGAGCCCCCCGCCGCAGTGAAGAAGAGGTACGGGACATCCGCCCGGCTCAGGAACTCCTCGACCAGGCTCGACTTGCCCACGCGGCGTCGTCCCCGCAGCAGGACGCATTCACCGGCCTGCCGGGAGCCGCCGCCTCCCCCGGCGGTCTTCCGGAGCGCCGCGTCCAGCACCCGCAGCTCCCGCTCCCGCCCGATGAATCGACGCATGCCACAGACTCCGTCCAGAGATACTATCTCCAGCAATACTATCTCTGATGTAACCATTCGACCGGCAGGACGGGGACGGGCCCCGGGGCACGCCGTCGCGGCCGCGGAAGGCACCGTCCTCGGCGCGTACCGCGCCGCCGTCGCGGCGCGTCAGCCGAGCCCGGCTGCCGGATCGGGGTCCGTCCCGAGGCGGGCGTGGCCGTGCACGTCCCGCCGGGCGTCCCGGCGGCCCGCCTCCCACATCGCGCCGCGCACGTCCTCGGCGACGACGTGAACCACCTCTCCTACCGGGACCAGGGCCACGGCGCGAACACCGACCCGGGCGACTTCATCCGGTGGATCGCCGAGGTGAGACGGGACACGAGACGAACGGGAAGCAGCACCCTCCCGGCGGCCTCCGCCGAGCCGCTCCCGGGCGGCGGCGCCCGCTTCCCGCCTTCCCGCCTCCCGCCTTCCCGTCACAAGGACCGACGCCGCCCACGCGACGCCGGACCCCGCGCACCGGGGTCCGGCGTCGCGGCATCTCCACAACCGGGTGACCCGCGTCACCGTCCGCGCACACCACTCGTACAGGCGTGATCGATCCGCAACCAATTCCGGTCTTGACCGAGACCCATCAATGCCGCGCATGATTACGCTCGCGCTCATGGAAGACTCCGCACCGCAGCCGAACCCCTCCGCGGCCGGCGCCGCGCACGCCGCCGACCGCCCGGTCTACGTCATCGGCGGCGGCCCCGGCGGCCTCGCCGCCGCGTACGCGCTGCGCGCCCGGGGGGTCCGCGCCGTCGTGGTGGAGAGGTCCGACCGGGTCGGCGCGTCCTGGCGGCGGCACTACGACCGGCTGCGCCTGCACACCACCCGGCGCGGCTCGGCCCTGCCCGGCCTGCCGATGCCCCGCCGCTTCGGGCGGTGGCCGGCCCGCGACGACGTGGTGCGGTACCTGGAGAAGTACGCCGAGCACCACGAGCTGGAGATCGTCACCGGCGTCGAGGTGTCCCGCGTCGAGCGGACCCCCGACGGCACGGGCTGGCTGCTGCACGCCTCCGGGGGGCGCGAGCTGACCGGCGCGGCGGTCGTCGTGGCCACCGGCCACAACCACACCCCGTCGCTGCCCGACTGGCCCGGCCGCGACACGTTCACCGGCGAGCTGGTCCACGCGTCCGCCTACCGCGACGGCACCCCCTACGCGGGCCGGGACGTCCTCGTCGTCGGCGCCGGCAACACCGGTGCCGAGATCGCCGTCGACCTGGTGGAGAGCGGCGCCGGGCGGGTACGGCTGGCCGTGCGCACGGTCCCGCACATCGTGCGCCGCTCGACCGCCGGCTGGCCGGCCCAGTACAGCGGCATCCTCGTACGGCGGCTGCCCGTCGGGCTCGTCGACCGCGCCGGCCGGGCACTGGCCCGGGTCAGCGTGCCGGACCTGTCGGCGCGGGGGCTGCCGCGTCCGGACACCGGGCTCTACACCCGCGTCCGCGAAGGGGCGATCCCGGTGCAGGACGTCGGCCTGATCGACGCGGTGCGCACGGGGAAGGTCGAGGTCGTGGCCGCGGTGGAGGGGTTCGAGGACGGCGAGGTCGTCCTCGCCGACGGCGCCCGCGTCCGGCCGGACGCCGTGATCGCCGCGACCGGCTACGTCCGCGCCCTGGAGGGCCTGGTCGGCCACCTCGGCGTCCTCGACGCCCGCGGCAGACCGACCGCCCACGGGCCCCGCACCCCGGCCGCCGCCCCCGGCCTCTACTTCACCGGTTTCACCAACCCCATCAGCGGCAGCCTCCGCGAACTCTCCCGCGACGCGGAACGCATAGCGAAGGCGGTGCACCGCCGGCTGGGCCGGGGCTGAGGGGCCGCCCGCCGCGGGGCGGCCCGTCGGGTCGTCGCGGACCCGTCAGGCCGTTCGCGGACCCGTCAGGCCGTCGCAGGCGTGAGGGGAGCCGCCGTGGGCCTGCGCCGGATCACCAGCGCCATCAGCGCCGCCGCCGCGCACAGCGCTCCCGAGGCGTACCAGACCACGTCGTAGGAGCCGAAGGCGTCGCGGGCCACGCCGCCGAGGAAGGCGACCAGGGCCGCGCCCACCTGGTGGGAGGCCAGGACCCAGCCGAAGACGATGGCGCTGTCCTCGCCGTAGTGCTCGCGGCACAGGGCCAGGGTGGGCGGGACGGTGGCGACCCAGTCGAGGCCGTAGAAGACGATGAAGAAGACCATCGGCGGGTGGACCGTCGGGGCCAGCAGGATCGGCAGGAACAGGAGCGAGACGCCGCGGAGCGCGTAGTACACCGCCAGCAGCCGGCGCGGTTCGAAGCGGTCCGTGAACCAGCCGGAGGCGATCGTGCCGACCACATCGAACACGCCGATCACCGCGAGCAGGGAGGCCGCCGCCGTGACGGGCATGTGGTGGTCGTGGGCGGCCGGCACGAAGTGGGTCTGGACCAGGCCGTTCGTGGAGGCGCCGCAGATCGCGAAGGTCCCGGCCAGCAGCCAGAACGGGCCGGTGCGCAGCGCCGAGAACAGGACCGTGACCGCGCGCCGCGCCGCGCCCGGCACCGGGGCCGGCTTGGGGACGAACTCCTTCGCCCCGTACGGCTTCCGGCCCACGTCCGCCGGGTGGTCGCGCAGCAGCAGCCAGACGAAGGGGACGACCGCGAGGGCGGCGAGCGCGACCGTCACCGCCGCCGGGCGCCAGTCGTACCGCGTGATCATCCAGGACAGCAGCGGCAGGAAGACCAGCTGGCCGGAGGCGGAGGCCGCGGTGAGGATGCCGCTGACCAGGCCCCGGCGCTCGGTGAACCAGCGGTTGGTGACCGTCGCGGCGAAGGCGAGGGCCATCGAGCCCGAGCCGAGACCCACCAGCAGGCCCCAGCACAGCATCAGTTGCCAGGCCGCCGTCATCCACACCGTCAGGCCGGAGCCGAGCGCGATCACGGTCAGCGCGACGGCCACCACCCGGCGGATGCCGAACCGGTCCATCAGCGCCGCGGCGAAGGGCGCGGTGAGTCCGTAGAGGGCGAGGTTGACCGACACGGCCGCGCCGATCGTGCCGCGCGACCAGCCGAAGTCCTCGTTCAGCGGGTCGATGAGCAGGCCGGGCAGGGAGCGGAAGGCCGCCGCGCCGATGATCGTGACGAAGGTGACGGCGGCGACGAACCACGCCCGGTGAACGCGCGGCCGCCGCCCGCCGGCCCGGGGATCCCCGCCGGCGGAGTCCCCCGCCGCCCCGGGGACGCCCGCGTCCGGCACGCCGGTGGCCCCGGTCCCGGTCGCCTCGGTCCCCTTCGCTCCGGTCCCCTTCGCTCCGGTCCCGGTCACCTCGGTCCCCTCGGCCTCGGCCCCGGTCCCGGTCGCTCCGGCCCCGCTCGCCCCGGCCTCCGTCATGTCTGTCTGCGTCACGCCATAGAGCTTCGGGTCCGCGACCGCCCGGAGCGAGTGGCCCGAAGGCCGTTGTTCGCTAGGATCGGGCCATGGGCCCTTCCCCCGGCTTCCGCCCGCACCGCGTCGTCGTCCTCGCCCTCGACGGCCTGCTCCCCTTCGAGCTGGGCATCCCGCACCGCATCTTCGGCCGCCCCAAGGACTCCGGCGGGCGGCACCTGTACGAGGTCGTCACCTGCTCGGTCCGGCCGCCGGGGCCGGTCGAGACGGACGCCGACTTCGCCATCGAGGTCGCGCACGGCCCGGAGGCGCTGGCCACCGCCGACACCGTGATCGTCCCGGCGTCGTACGAACTCGGCCCGGTCTTCGAGGAGGGCGTCCTGACCGACGACCTCGCCGCCGCGCTCGCCCTCGTCCGCCCCGGCACCCGCCTCGCCTCCATCTGCACCGGCGTGTACGTCCTGGCCGCCGCCGGTCTCCTCGACGGCCGCCCCGCGACCACGCACTGGGCCGACGCCGCCCGGCTCCAGCGCCTGTTCCCCCGCGTCAGGGTCGACCCCGACGTCCTCTTCATCGACGACGGCGACGTCCTGACCTCGGCGGGCGTCGCCGCCGGGATCGACCTGTGCCTGCACATGGTGCGCCGCGACCACGGCACGGCCGTCGCCAACGAGGTCGCCCGCCGTACGGTCGTACCGCCGCACCGCGACGGCGGGCAGGCGCAGTACATCGAGCGGCCGGTGCCCGACCCGCAGCTGTCCGGGACGACCGCGGCGCGCGCGTGGGCGCTCGACCGCCTCCACGAGCCCATCCAGCTGCGGGACATGGCCGCCCGCGAGGCCATGTCGGTACGGACGTTCACCCGCCGCTTCCGCGAGGAGGTCGGGGTCAGTCCCGGCCAGTGGCTCACCCGGCAGCGCGTCGAACGCGCCCGGCACCTACTGGAGTCCACCGGCCTCTCCGTCGACCGGGTCGCCCGGGACGCCGGCTTCGGCACCGCCCAGTCGATGCGCCAGCACCTGCAGGCGGCGCTCGGGGTGACCCCGACGGCGTACCGGCGGACGTTCCGGACGGAGAACGGCGCGGAGAGCGGCGCAGAGCACGGCGCGGAGAGCGGCACCGTCGAAGTGGCCGGAGGGTGAGGACGCCCGTGGCGGCGGTCCGGGGTCCCTGGGGTCAACCACCCCGGGACGCATGCCGGATGGCGGCGCGCCTCCCCCGCCCGGCCGCGTTCGACCGCGGTCGGGCGGGAGGTGCCCCCGTGCCGCCCCGAGCACGGCACCGCGCGCCACCGTCCGACTCGGCGTACCCGCCCCGGTCTCCCCGGCCCTGAGGGACCCGACGCCGAATCACGACCCACACTCGGCGAGGGCTCCCGTCACCGGACCCCTCGTCGTCCCCTCACGGCGAATCGCTGCCCACAAGCGTGATCAAACGGACACCTGCCGTCAACACCCGATCGGCGATTTGTGACTTACATCCCTTTTGAACTGGGCGCGCACGGAAGCACGTCCGGGCGCACCACCGCCCGCCCCGGCCGGACCGACAGCGCTTTCTGCGCCCGTGCACCGGGCCCCGCGCACCGTTCGGCTCCGGACGCGCCCGTGCACCGTCGCCGTACGCCCGCTCACACGGCTTCGTACGCGAATCCCCCGTAGGCCGGCGAGCGGAAGGCGCCGGCCCCGTCCCCGGCCGCACCGCCGCGGTCCGCCACGCCGCCGCGGTCCGCGGCGCTCGCGCGGTCGGCGTCCTCCAGGACCCGCGCGCAGCGGTCGACTTCGCACCAGATGCGCTTGCCGGGGCCCTCGACGCTCCAGCCCCAGCGGTCGGCGAGGCCGTCCACGAGGGCCAGTCCGCGGCCGCCCGTCGCCTCGTCGCCCACGCAGCGGGGCACGGGCGCCCGGCTGCTGCTGTCGGCCACCTCCAGCCGGACGGTGGTCCGGCCCGCCTCGACACCGGGCAGCGAGAGCCGCAGCACGGCCGGACGGCCGGTGTGCACCACGGCGTTGGTGACCAGCTCGGAGACGAGCAGGATCAGCGTCTCGGCGAGCGGCTCGTCGGCCCCTATCCCGGACCCGGCGAGACGCGAACGGGCCCATCGCCTGGCGCGACCCACCTCAGCGGGGTCGGGCCGGATCTCCAGCTGCACTTGAAGCACCTGCACCGCTCACACCATCCGAACCGGCGGACACATGGCCGCGCGCCACGTGAGCCACGCAAGCCACGCGAGCACCATGACGACGGGGGCCACGATCGTAGCCATTTTCCGCATGGCCAGAACAACGGCCAGAGGCGGAGTGACGGAACGTGATTCCCTTACGAGACAGCTTGGTTGACATACAGTCACCTCAACAAGCGCTTCGGGCATATTCCAGCGCGAAGGAGTACGCGTGCGGCATACTGTGCGACGCTTGTCGCGGCGAGTCGAACAGGCCGCGCCCCCGCGCCCGTCCGGCCTGCGAGCAGGCGCGCGCACCGCCGGATCCGGCACTGCCCCGGGGGCACCACCGGCACGGCTCGCGCTCGCAGCCACTCGCATCCCACAGAAGGTACCGGAGCGACCCCCCGACTCCAGCCCGTGACGGGTCACGCCTCGGCCACAACCGCTACTCACGTTCCGTGACCGCCCCGTGCCACGATCGGTGACACAGCCCCCGGCCGACGCCCGTCGCCGCAGGCCGAGGCCCCTGAAAGCCCTCCAGGACAGCAGGTCGCCACCACCGGACCCTCACTCTGCGTACCGGATCCCTCACTTCGCGCACCCGGCCGGTCCCGCTCCGGCGGCGGGTCGCGCGCAGCCGTCCGACGGACCGGAGGACTCCGATCGGCCGACCGAACTGCTCGCGCGCCCGGGCGTGTTGCACGGTCGCGGAGGAAAGGGCGGCGGGGAGGCCGGCGACGGGTCCGGGCGGAGCCCCGCGGCGTCGCCCCTCAACCCGCCGAACGGGACGGGCGGGTGGGACGGGAGAGGACGGGGTCCGGGGCGCGGCCCCGCGGCGGCCGCCTACTCCGGCACGGTGAAGTAGCGGGCGAAGGCCGGCACGACCTCCGCCTCCCCCACCTTCCCGTCCGCGTCGCCGTCCAGCACACCCGCGGCCCCCCGGGCCACGTCCTCACCGGCACCGAGCGCCCTCAGCACCCGCACCGTGTCGTCGACCGTGGCCCGCCCGTCCCCGTCACCGTCCGCGACGGCGAGCGCCGCGTGCAGGAACGGCCGGGCGATCTCGGCGAACCGCTCGGGATTGTCACGGAGCCGTTTGACCGCCCCGCCCACGAACTCGTCGCGGGTGATGCGCTGGTCCCCGTCGCGGTCGGCGATCCCGGCCATGCCCTGCCAGAACGCCTCGGCGCCGGCGTACAGCGCCTGCCCCTTGTCGGACCGGGCCGGCACTCCGAACTCGGCGAGCACGGCCTTCGCGGCGGAGGCGAAGTCCTCGCGGTCGATGTAGCCGTTGCCGTCCTGGTCGAAGGTGGCGAACCGGTCGGCGATCCTGCGTTCGTACTCGCTGCTCACCATGTCTGTGGACCGCCTCACGTCGTCGCGTCGGGTGGGGGTGGACTCTCCGCGGGGAGCGTACGACGCCGGCGCCCCGGGGTGGAGCCGGACCCCGGGCCCTGTCGTCACCTTCCCGTCCGCCCCGCGGCGCCCCGCGGCGCCCCGCACGCGCCCCGCACGCGCCCCGCACGCGCCCCGGAGGGGCCCATCCACCGGACCGGGCCCGCCCCCCGGGCCGACACACCTAGGCGGACAGCGGCTCGGTCCCGTCCACGGCGTCGGCGACGTCGCCGTACACGTCGAACAGCCGGCGTACCCCCAGCGCGCCGAGGACCCGGTTGACGTGGGAGTCCTCGACCGCTCCGCGCGCCGGCAGGATCAGCCGCAGACGGCCCCGGCAGGAGCGGATCAGCCGCCGGGAGGCGATGAGGACGCCGACTCCGCTGGAGTCGCAGAAATGCACCTCGGAGAGGTCCAGGACGAGGCTGTGGCGGCCCTCGGCCACTTCGTCGTGCACCCGTTGGCGCAGCAACGGGGAGGTCACCAGGTCCAGTTCGCCCGACACACGGAGCACGGCCCATCCGCCCCGTTCGCCGACGGTCACTTTGAAAGCCACCCACACGCCCTTCGTCCGCCCGAACGGAAGCTGTCCCTTCGCTTCCTCGCAGCGCGGCTGCCCAGCGGCCGTTCCCCGAAACTGCGAGCAAAAAACAACCAATTCAAGAAAGAGGCTTGTTCTGATCGCCACAGGTCCTGTTCGATCCCCTCAAGACCGGACTCAACCAGTCCTGATCCAGACTTGATTCAATCTGTTCCCGTCTGATCGGTGGCAAGTCGGGTAGGCGCGCCCAGAGCATGCCTTTACCACCCTCGACGCGCAGGGGGGCGCACATTGCACCAAAGGGGCGTGCGTCCTCGGACGTGCCGACTACATTCGGCAGGACGATGCACGCAGGCTGGACAGGGAAAGGTCCCGGCGGGGGCGCCGGGCACGGGCAGGGCTGAGGGGGCCGCATGGCGAAGAAGGACGCACCGCCCCGCTGGGACCGCACGATGCAGCAGCGCCTCGCGCGCGGGGAGGCCGCCGCCCTCGGCGAGCTGTACGACCGGTTCGCCTCGCTGGTGCACGGTCTGGCCCACCGCGTGCTGGGGGACGAGCGGGCCGCCGACGACGTCACGCACGAGGTCTTCGCGCACGTGTGGGAGCACCCGGACTCCTACGACCCCCGGGACGGCTCCCTGCGCACCTGGGTCGCCGCCCTGACCCGCCGCCTGGCGGTGCGGCGGCTGCGCGCCACGGAGGCCGCGGCGCTCGCGCCGGACGGCTCCGGCAGCGCCGGGGAACGCGCCGAGGCGCTGGAGGACAAGGTGCGGCACGCCTCGGTCGCCGCCCGCGCCGACTACATCGTCCAGTCGATGCCGGCCCCGCTGCGCGCCGCCCTGGAACTGGCGTACTTCCAGCGCCGCGACTACCGCCAGACCGCCGCCGACCTCGGCGTCACCGAGGACGAGGCGCGCCGGCGCCTCCGCCTCGGCCTGCAGCTGCTCTCCACGGCCCACGACGCCGCCGCCCCCGGCGCGCCGCCCGGACACTACGGGGGTGCGGCGTGACCGAGGACCGGTGCCCCGCCGCTCCGGCGCCGCCGCGCCTGGAACACCCGGTGCTCAAGGCCCTGTTGGGCGCCTGGGCACTGGCCGCCTGCTCGGCCGGGGAGACCGCCGCCGTCGAGGAGCACCTCGGCGACTGCGGGGCCTGTGCCGACGAGGCCCGGCGGCTGCGCGAGGCGGTCGGCCTGCTCCAGCGTCCCGACAGCCTCGACCTGGATCCGGGCCTGCGCACCCGCGTCCTGGAGGGCTGCCTGGACCGGCGCCCGCCACGCGTCCCGGTGCCCGGCTGGGCGGCGGCGTACGACGCGGAGACCGCCCGGCTCGACGCCCTGCTCCAGGACTTCGGGGACGCGGAGTGGCACGCGCCCGTGCGGTTGCGCTGGTTCCGCGGCCAGGACCCCACCAGCCGCCGTACGACCGTCGCCGGGGTCATCGCCCACCTGCTCGCGGTGGACGGGCTGGTCGCCGTCGCCCTGGGCCTCGACGATCCGCTGGGCCCGGTCACCGGCACCACCGCGGGCAAGCCGGCCGGCACGCCCGCGGAGCGGACGGAGGCGTTCTGGGAGGCCTCGCGCTTCCCGCCGACCCGGTCCGTGCGCGGCCCCTGGCGGGACCAGGCCCACGCGGTCGTGCGCACGGTGTCCTTCGGCGACGGGGGCGCCTCCCGCACGGGCGGAGCCGGGCCGGGCGAGGACCCCGCCGCCACCGCGGTGTCGTACGGCGACTTCGAACTGCCCCTGCGGGACGCGCTGGTGGACCGGGCCTTCGAATGCTGGGTGCACGCCGTGGACATCGCCGAGGCCGTCGACTACCCCTACGACCCGCCCGCGCCGCGCCACCTGCGCGGCATGGTCGGCCTGGCCGCCCGGATGCTGCCGTCCGTCCTCGCCGCACGCCGCCGCGCGGGACTGGCCGGGCCGGGCGACCACCGGCACCTGGTGACCGCCGGCCGTCCCGGCCGCAGCCTGCGGCTGGAGATCGAGGGGCGGGGCGGCGGCGAGTGGTTCATCCCGCTCGACTCCCCGGCCGCGGTGGGCTCCGCCGACCACGAGGTGGCCCATGTCGCCCTGGACGACGTGGAGTTCTGCCGGCTCGCGGCGGGCCACGTCTCCCCGGAGGAGGCGGCGGCCGGCCAGTCGGGCGACCGGACGGCCATCCGCGACGTCCTGTCCGCGGCGGCGTCCCTGAGCCGGATGTAGCCGAACACAGGCGAACGCAGACGAACCCAGACGGACCCAGACGGACCCAGCCGGACGGCGCCGGTCGGCCGCCGGACGCCGCCGGGTGCGGGGGCCGTCCGGTACGGCGGCGGAGTGCGCCCGCGGGAGCCCCGGGCGCCGGGGCCGCGCCGGTCTACGCGAAGACGACCGTCCGCCGCCCGTTCAGCAGGATCCGGCGCTCCGCGTGCCACTTCACGGCCCGCGCCAGCGCCTGGCACTCCACGTCCCGCCCGACGGCCACGAGCTGGTCCGGCGTGACGTCGTGCCCGACCCGCTCGACCTCCTGCTCGATAATCGGCCCCTCGTCGAGGTCGGCCGTCACGTAGTGGGCCGTCGCGCCGATCAGCTTCACGCCCCGCGCGTGCGCCTGGTGGTACGGCTTCGCGCCCTTGAAGCTCGGCAGGAACGAGTGGTGGATGTTGATGATCCTGCCGCTGAGCTGCTTGCACAGGTCGTCCGACAGGACCTGCATGTAGCGGGCCAGCACGACCAGCTCGACGCCCTCGGCGCGGACGATCTCCAGCAGCCGCGCCTCCGCCTCGGCCTTGTTCTCCCTCGTCACCGCGATGTGGTGGAAGGGGATGCCGTACGAACCCACCAGTTCGGCGAAGTCGGTGTGGTTGGACACCACGGCCGCGATCTCCACCGGCAGCGCGCCGGTCCGGGCGCGGAACAGCAGGTCGTTCAGGCAGTGGCCGAACCTGCTGACCATCAGGACGACGCGCATCTTCTCGTCGGCCCGGTTGATCTGCCAGTCCATGTGGAAGGAGTCGCCGATCGCCGCGAAGCTCGCCCGCAGCTTGTCCACGGTCACCGGCGACTCCGCCGAGAAGTGGACGCGCATGAAGAACAGTCCCGTGTCGTGGTCGCCGAACTGCTGGCTGTCCTCGATGTTGCAGCCGGTCATGAACAGGTAGCTGGACACGGCGTGCACGATGCCCTGCTTGTCGGGGCAGGACAGCGTGAGGACGTACTGGTCGGCGAGGGTCGCCGTGGGGCGGGTGGACTGCTCACTCATGCAGCACAGGGTCTCATGACGGGCCGCGCCCGCAGGAAATCCGTCCGCAGGGCGGGATCCCGCCCGCCACGCCGCCCGTGACGCGCGCCCGCCACGCCGCTCGCCGGCCCGTCACGCCGGCCCGTCATGCCGTCCGTCACGCCGCTCGCCGGCTCACCACGCGGTCCGCCGCACGCCCCCCGCGCGGTCCGTCACACGGCCCGCCACGCCGTCCGTCACGCCGTCCGCGTCATGATCCGCAGCACTTCGAGCGTGCGCGGCGGGGTGTCCGGCTCCTCGCCGTCGGCCACCGCCATGCGCACGTGGGCGTCGCGCGCCGCCCGAACCGCGTCCGGCCAGCCCTCGTGGTCGATGTAGGCGGAGACCGGGGCGTCCGGCCCGACCTGGTGCATGATCCGCAGCACGCGCAGCACGGCGGTGTCGACGAGCGCCGCCTCCTGGGAGTCCCGGAAGATCGTGCCGACGTACTTCTCGGCGGACCAGTTGTCGAGCCAGGTGTCCTCGACCAGGCGGTACACGGCGTCGGTGACGTCGCCGTACCCGTCCGCGCCGGCCAGCCAGACGTCCCGCTGGAACACCGGGTCGGAGAGCATGTGCAGCGCGGAGCGCACATTGCTGCGCCAGCGCCACCACGGCATGTCGTTGAGTGGCATGCCGCCCATGGTGGAGGAGCGACGGCCGCGACGGGAAGAGTTCTCCGAACCTTGCACGGTCGTCGATCGTACGTTTCCCCGCCCCGCGCGACGCACCAGCCCCCGCAATTCACCTCTCCGTCACCTTCCCTTGACGTTGGGTCACTCACCGGTTGGTCATGTGACGGAATCGTGCACGAGCATGACCGGTAGGCAACACACGAAAAACACCTTCCTCCTCAGGGCCACCCGCCCCGCCAGGTCTTTCCCCTCCGTCGTCCGGTCGGCGAGCGTTCTGGCGGCGTGTGCGTCGCTCGCCGCCGGCTGCGGCCTCGCCCCCAGCGTCTCGGGCAGCTCCGGGGACGACCCCATCGTCGTCATGACCTGGGCGCCGGAAGGCACCGCGGCCACCAACAAGCCCGGCATGCCCGCCTTCGCCCGCGCCTACGCCCGTTGGGTCAACGCCCACGGCGGACTGAACGGCCGCAAGCTCGAGGTCCTCACCTGCAACGACCACAACAACGGCGTGGACGCCGCCAAGTGCGCCCGGCAGGCCGTGAAGGCGGGAGCGGTCGCCGTCGTCGGCTCCTACAGCCAGCGCTCCGACGCCTTCCTCCCGCACCTGGAGGGGGCCGGCATCCCCTACATCGGCGGCTACGGCGTCACCAACGCCGAGTTCACCAGCCCCCTCTCCTACCCGGTCAACGGGGGCCAGCCGGCACTGCTGGCCGGCCTCGGCAAGGAACTCGCCGCGGACTGCGGCCGCGTCGCCCTGGTGCGCCCCGACACCATCGCGGGCGACACCCTGACCCCCATGCTCGACGCCGGCCTCACGGCGGGCGGCCACGACAAGGCCGTGGACCAGCTGGCCGCGGAGGACGCCACCGAGTACTCGGTGCAGGCCGAGGCCTCCCTGAAGGAGGTGACCGCGGCGGGCGGGACCGGCCCGGCCGGCGAGAACGGCGGGACCGGAAAGGGCGGCGGGTGCGTGGTCCCCGTCCTCGGCGACCGCACCGACACCTTCATGGACTCCTTCCGGCGGGCCCGCGAGGACCACTCCGACGTGAGCACCGCCACCGTCCTCGGCAGCGTCGACCAGACGGTCATCAACTCCACCGGCGGCGCGTCCAGCGCCTTCGAGGGGGCGTACGTCACCGGCTGGTACCCGGTGGCGAGCGACCCGCGCTGGGACCCGATGAAGAAGGTGATCAGCGAGAGCGCCTTCTCCGACACCCGGATCGACCCCGCGGACACGGGCGTGCAGACCACCTGGATCGCCTACACCGTCTTCCGGAAGGTCGTGGAGTCGCTGGGCGGCGGCGCGGTGACCGCGGACACCGTCACCGGGGCGCTCGACGACGGCCTGCGGATCGACACGGGCGGGCTCACCCCCACCCTGCGCTGGGAGTTCACCGACCAGCTCGCCTCGATCGGCTTCCCGCGCCTGGTCAACGCCGAGGTGACCCTGCAGACCGTGAAGCAGGGCCGGCTGGCGGCGGCGAAGGAGGGCTTCGTGGACGTCACGAAGACGCTGGAGAACGCCGACGTCGACTGAGACCGGCGGACGCGGACCGGGGACGGCGCCGGCCGGGGAGGGACCCGGCCGACGCCGGTCGGGGCCGGTGCCGGCCGGGGCCCTCCCCGGGTCACAGCTGCGTCGGCTGCCGCTCCGTCAGTCCGTACGTCTTCGCGATCGCGTTCCACAGCTTCGCGGCCTGCGTCTTCTGGGCGCTGGCCGTGCCGCTCGCGCGGTTGGCCTCCTGCGTCCGGCCCGTGGCGCGGGCCTGGCCCTTCTTGCAGAGCTTGCCCCTGTCGGCGGCCACCTGGTCGGCCCAGGCCGCGTAGTGGTCGTCGGCGGAGGCCGAGGCCTGCCACGCCTTGGTGAGCGCGGCGGTCAGCGCGGCGTGCTCCGGAAGTCTGTCGACGGCCAGGCCGGACAACGAGGTCACCAGCCCGGTGCGCTGCTTCGCCGCCTCCCGCAGGTCGGCGGCGGCCTTGGCGAGGTTGCCGCACCTCTTCACGTCGGCGACCGCGCTGATCACGGTCGCCCGGCTGCTGCCGCTGTCCGCGAGCAGCTCGTCCAGGGCGATCGCCTGCTGCTTCGCCGCGTCGGCGGACGGCGAGGCGGAGCCCTCGCCCGTGGCGGGCTGTGACGCGGCGACGGTCTTGCCGTCGTCGCCCTGCTCGTCGCCGCCCCCGCCGGAGAGCAGGGCGCCCGCGCCCACTCCGACGACGACGAGGGCCACGCCGATCGCCGCGAACAGCGGCACCCGCGAACCGCTCCGGCCGCCGCCGCCCCGGTGGTCGTCGTCGCGCATCGCGCGCCGCCCGCCGGAGCCGCCGCCGGGCGGGGTGTACGAGGGCTGGGCGTGGGCGGCGGGGCGGGCGCCGTAGCCGGGGGGCTCGGGCTCCGAGAAGCGCGGCATCTGCTGCGTGGACCCGGCCGGGCCGTCGTCGGCGGGGCCGCCGCGGAAGAGGTTGTCGAACTCGGCGGGCGGCTGTTTCTCGCCGGCGCCGTAGGGGCCCTGGCCGGTCACCGGCGGAATGTACTGGGTGGCCTCGGCGTCGGCGTGGGCGCCGTGCTGCCCGCCGTGGGCGGCCTGCGGCCCCGGGGCGTGCTGCCGGGCGCGGCCCAGGTAGTGGGTGGACTCCGCGGGCGACTCGGGCGGCAGGGCGCCCGGCATGCCGGGCATGCCCGGTGCGACCGGCGGGAGGTACTGCGTCGCGCCCTCGTCCCCCGCCCCCGGTGCGGGGACGGGCGGTATGTACTGGGTGGCCCCCTCGTCCACGGGCGCGGGCCCGGACGCGGAGACCGGGGGTATGTACTGGGTGGCGCCGTCGGCCATGGGGGGCAGCGGCGCGGACGGCACGCCGTGGCCGTACGACGGCGGCGCGGGGGCGCCCTCGGGCGGCAGCGGGCCGGCGCCCTGAGCGGGGCCGGGCTGCGGTGCGGCCCGCCACGCGTCGGGGCCCGTCGGCTGCGGGGTGTCCCACTGCCGGTCCCCGCCCCACTGCTGCTGGTCCGCCGGGGGCGGCCAGGCCTGCCCCGGCTGCTGCCCGGTCCGGTGACCCGCCTGGTGTCCGGTCTGGTGTCCGGTCTGCTGGCCCGCCGGGTGGTCCGGCTGCTGTTCCGGCCCCCAGGACCGGTCCCAGGTCTGTCCGCCGGCCGGCGGGGGCGACGGCTGCCCGCCGTACTGCCGCTGTCCGCCGTGGGGATCGTGCCGCGGACCGTTCACCGCGCCCGGCAGCAGGGGTTCCCCGCCGTCGGAGGGCAGCACGATGCCTTCGCGCGCGGGTCGCGCCGAGGGCTCCTCGCCCTGTCCACTCTGCGTCACCGGGACTCCTGCTGATGGGGGACCTTCGGAATCGTCGGCTCACGCTACCGGGTCCCCGGAACCCCGTGCCACGCAGCTCAGGTCATGATCTCCCCCTCGTACGAAGGACGGAGGACCGGAACGCCGTGTGCCGTACCCGGCGCCGGCTTCCCGACGACGGGCCGTTTCCCGGCCGTTCACACCACGGCGTCCCGGATGTTCACGCGGCGGCCTGGAGATCCAGTCGCGCCCCGAACTCCCTGACCACGGGCTCCTCCCGGAACGGCTCCAGCCGCTGCTGGAGGTCGTCCAGGTACTCGGCACCGCGGTCGGAGCGGAGCGTCTCCAGCAACTCCACCGCTTTCGTACCGGTGTTGCAGGCCTGCTCGACCTCTCGCTGCTGCACCTGCGCCGTGGCCAACAGCACATATCCGATGGCCCGTCGGCGGGCCCGGCTCTCCGGGTGTCCGGCCAGGGCCTGTTCCGCGCAGCGCGCCGCCGCCTCTGCCTGGCCGAGGTCACGGTGGCAGTGCGCCAACTCGTCGGCCAGATAGGCCTCGTCGAAGTGCGCGATCCACGCCGGGTCGTCCCCGGCCGCCGGATCGGCCGCCTCCAGCGCCGACACGGCCCGCCCGGACGCCGCGTGAGCCGCCCGTACGTCGCCCATGAGGGCGTGCCCGCGGGCCTCGGCGGCGTGGAACATGGCCTCCGCGCGCGGCGTCACCCGCCCCCGCGCCCCCTCCTGTGCCGCGCGCGCCAACTGGGCGATCTCGCGCGGGTTCCCGAGCTGGGCGGCGAGGTGGCTCATGGAGGCGGCGAGCACGTAGCCGCCGTAGCCGCGGTCGCCCGCCGCCTGGGCGAGGCGCAGGGCCTGGATGTAGTAGCGCTGGGCGAGGCCGGGCTGCCCGGTGTCGACGGCCATGTAGCCCGCCAGTTCGGTCAGCCGGGCCACGGACGCGAAGAGTTCGCGCCCCACCGCCTCCCGGTAGGAGCCGGCGAGCAGGCCGGAGACGACGCTGTTGAGGTAGTGCACGACGACCGGGCGCACGTGTCCGCTGCCGTGCCGGTGGTCCAGTTCGACCAGCGCCTGGGTCATCGCCCTGACGGCCGCCACGTCGGGCATGCCCACCCGGGGGCCGGCCGAGCGCGCCACCTGCGCGTCGGGCGAGGAGATCAGCCAGTCGCGGCTCGGTTCGACCAGCGCGGAGGCGGCCACGGACGACCCCGAGAGGAAGTCCCGCCGGCCCACGTCGCTGCGCCACAGCTCGCAGACCTGCTCGATGGCCCCCAGTACCGTCGGCGAGAACTGGAGGCCGACGCCCGACGCGAGGTTCTTGCCGTCGGCCATGCCGATCTCGTCGATCGTGACCGTACGGCCGAGTTTGCGGCCCAGGGCCTCGGCGATGACCGCCGGGGCGCGTCCCCGCGGCTGCTGTCCGCGCAGCCAACGGGCCACGGACGTCTTGTCGTAGCGCAGGTCGAGGCCGTGCTCGGCGCCGCACATGTTCACGCGGCGGGCGAGCCCGGCGTTCGAGCATCCCGCTTCCTGGATGAGCGCCTGCAGCCGTTCGTTCGGCTGCCGCGCGACGAGAGGCCTTGCGGCCATTGGCACTACCCCCTGTGGCTGCGGTGCCTTTCCCGCGCACCGAGTTGATGTGTCTTCCACCGAAAAGTTCCGGCCGTGAAGATCAATGCCCCGCGGACAGGACGAGAATGCGAGACATGCGAGGATTGCCTGGGTAAAGACGGAAGCTTCCCCCAGCCTCCCTACCCGCTCCCGCGCTCGTTCCTCGCGCGCGCCCCCGGTGATGCACCCGTGCGCCCCGGACGGCGGACCGGTGCTCCTCCCCCGCGCACGTGGGCGGGCCGTAACCCCTGGTGACGCCCGGAGTTGTGTTCATCGTGGAAAAGACCATCGCGGGCGCCGAGGCCACCCAGATCCCGAAGCAGCGCGGGGAATCGCTGCTGGAGACCGCCGTGCGCTACACCGAGGAGCGTCACTGGGACGTCGTCCCCGGCACCTGGTGGGAAACCGTCGACGGGGCGCAGCGCTGCTCCTGCGACGACGCGGCGTGTCCGGCGCCCGGGGCGCACCCGGACCGGCCCGACTGGGCGACGCGGGCGACGGGCAGCGCGACCGTCGCGCGGCGCATGTGGCAGCAGCGGCCCGACGCGTCGATCCTGCTGCCGACCGGGCGGACCTTCGACGCGATCTCCGTGCCGGAGACGGCCGGGTTCCTGGCGCTGGCGCGGATGGAGCGGATGGGGTCGGCGCTGGGCCCGGTCACGGCGGCGCCGGACCGGCGGATGCACTTCTTCGTCCTTCCCGGGGCCGTGGCCAAAGTGCCGGACCTCCTCCGCGCGTCGGGGTGGACGCCGTCCTCCCTCGACCTCGTCGCGCTGGGCGAGGGCGCGTACGTGGCGGCGCCGCCCACGCGGTTCGGGTCGCGGGGGGCCGTGCAGTGGGCCTGCCGGCCCACCCCGGCCAACCGGTGGCTGCCGGACGCGGAGGAGTTGATCCCCCCACTGGCCTACGCCTGCGGCAGGGACCGGTAGGGGCACCGCCGAGCAGGCCGGGGACGCGCCCACCAGGGGACGCCTGCCGGGGGGGCGCACCCGCCGGGGGACGCCTGCCGGGGGGGGCGCACCCGCCGGGGGACGCCTGCCGGGGGGACGCACACGCCGGGGGACGCCTGTCGGAGGAACGCCCGCCGGGGGCGCACCCGCCGGATGCGCGCCTGCCGGAGACCAGCCTGCCGGAGGGACGCCCGCAGGGGACGCGCCTCGCGCGGAAGGGCCCGGCCCCTCCCCCGCCGGTCCGGTCAGCGCGCCAGCACCGCGTCCAGGAACGGCTCGACGGCCGTCCGCCAGCCCTCCGGCTGGTCGTAGTGCACGAGGTGGCCGGCGTCGGCGACCTCCGCGTACTCCCCGCGCGGCAGCACCCGCACCATCTCCTGCGCCTCCGCGCGCCCCAGTTCGCCGTTCAGGCCGCGGACGACCAGGGTGGGGCAGCGGACCTGGGCGAGTTCCTCCCAGTGGGCGTCGTAGACCCAGGTCTCGCGGGACTTCAGCATCTGCTCGGGTTCGAAGACGGGGCGCCAGCCGTCGGCGGACTCCTGCATCACCTCGGCGTAGAACTCGCCGCGCGCCGGGTTGGGCCGCTCCACCCAGGGGTCGTCCTCCCCGAACCACTTGCGGACGTCGGCGAGGGTGGCGAAGGGAAGGGGCCAGGACGCGAACCAGTCGGCCCACTCGCGCTGCGAGGCCGCGCCGAGCGCGGAGGCGCGCATGTCGCAGATGATCACGCCGGAGATCAGGTCGGGGCGCTTGGCGGCGAGCTGCCAGGCGGTCAGGGCGCCCATGGCGTGGCCGACGAGGACGGCGGGGGCGAGACCGAGCTGTTCGAGGGCGGCCTCGGCGTCCTCGACGTACGCCTCGCGCGTGAAGGCGGCCCGCGGCGGCTTGTCGCTGCGGCCGTGGCCCCGCTGGTCGAGGGCGACGGCACGGTGCCGCTCGGAGATCCAGCGGGCGGTGGACGCCCAGTGCGAGGCACGGCCCATCAGGCCGTGCAGTAACAGCACGCCGGTGGTGCGCTCGGAGGCCGCCGGCCCGAACCACCCCCCGTCCGCCCCGGCCGGCCCCCCGGCTGCCTCACCGGCCGGTCCGGCGGCCGCTTCACCGGTCGGTCCGCCGGCCGGCGGACCGACCGCCTGGGCCGGGATCACGACTTCCGGCCCGTTCTCCGCCGGGTCCTCCTTGGGCGGGTCGCCGAACTCCCAGGCCGCCAGGCGTACACCGCCCGCCCCGGTCACGTCGATGCGTCGCGCCATAGCTCCTGGCACCCCCTCGCTCCGCTCGGACCCCCGGCTCCCGCTCGAGCCGGCCGGTCCGGTCACGCGTCGTGTCTGCCGTCGTACCGCTGTGCTGCCCACTGCCTCGCCGCCCGCGCCCCGCGCATCGCGCGACCTACGGACTCCTCACCCGCACGCTATCGAATGACTATTCGAAAATGCCTGCTTCCGCGAGCAACACCGCTCGTTCGAGTGACCCCCCTCAAGGAATGATCGTCGCCACCGAGGGGAGATCTTCAACGGGAGGCGGACCGCTCGGGGAAACCGGTCCGTGGGGAGTGACCTTGAGAGCTCGGGGCTCCAGGTCAGAACAGGGGAGGACAGGCCCCGGCGCCGCAGGGCGCCGGGGCCCTCCCATGATCCGCGGCGCATCATCCCGCACCCCCCTCAGGTCATATGCCTCACGACACAGACTGACACGCGCGACGGCGCGGCGCTGCGGTTCGACACAGGGAATCACCGATTCGAGGAGATCGGCGGGACCCCTCAACCCACCGGACGACCCCAGGAGTTGAACAACGCCCGGCAAGTGACCGGCGCGACCGTCAACGCTTCGCGACGAACACGTGGGAGGCGATGTCCGCCCCCAGCTCGGCCGCCTCGCCGCCGCTGCCCACCAGCACGCCGCCGGCCGACTCCGTCACGCTCACCACCGAGCCCGGCTGCACACCGGCCCGCCGCAGCGTGTACATCAGCTGCGCGTCCGTCTGGATCGGCTCGCCGATGCGGCGCACGACGACCGTCTTGCCCTCCAGGCCCGGGTCGAGGTCGGCCAGCGACACCATGCCCTCGTCCAGGAAGGGGTCGGCGATGTCCTTCTCCCCCAACTCCTCCAGTCCCGGGATGGGGTTGCCGTACGGCGACTCGGTGGGGTGGCGCAGCAGCTCGAGGACCCGGCGCTCGACGGCCTCGCTCATCACGTGCTCCCAGCGGCACGCCTCCGCGTGGACCTGCTCCCACTCCAGGCCGATCACGTCGACGAGGAGGCACTCGGCCAGGCGGTGCTTGCGCATCACGCGCGTGGCGAGGCGGCGGCCCTCGTCCGTCAGCTCCAGGTGCCGGTCGCTGGCCACGGAGACCAGGCCGTCCCGCTCCATGCGGGCCACCGTCTGGCTGACCGTCGGGCCGCTCTGGTCGAGCCGCTCGGCGATCCGGGCGCGCATGGGGACCACACCTTCCTCCTCCAGCTCGAGGATGGTGCGGAGATACATCTCCGTGGTGTCGATCAGTCCGGACATACGTGCCCCTCGATGAGATGGCCGGAGGCTGGACGGCTCTCCGGCTCGTGCGCTGGCCCTGGCCTCAATTCTGCCGGATACCACTGACAAGCGTGCCGCGCCGCCGAAGCGGCGGGACGCGCCGGGGCCGCCGCTCCCCCGGCCGTGTTGACAGGGCGCCGGTCCGGACCGCACGGTGATCCGCGACACGGACACGGACACCGGATTCGGCAGAGGGGCCCCTCGGATGAGTGACCGCACGCCCGCCGCGCAGTTCTTCGACGCCGCGATCGGCCTGTTGCAGCGGGTGCGCGACGAGGAGGCGGGGGCCGTGGAGGCCGCCGGTGTCCTCCTCGCCGACACCGTGGCCTCCGGCGGACGCCTGTTCGCCTTCGGCGCCGGCCATTCCTCCCTCGCGGCGCAGGACGTCGTCTACCGCGCGGGCGGCCTGGCCCTGATGAACCTGCTCGCGGTGCCGGGCGTCGTGGGGGTGGACGTCACGCCGGCCACCCTCGGCTCCGCCCTGGAGCGCGTCGAGGGCCTGGCGGGCGTGGTCCTGGAGACCTCCCCGGTGCGCGCGGGCGACGCCCTGGTGGTGGTCTCGCTGTCGGGCCGCAACGCCCTCCCGGTGGAGATGGCCCTCACCGCGCGCGCCCTGGGCGTGAAGGTCATCGGCGTGACCTCGGTGGCGTACGCCGCCGGGACGACGTCCCGGCACCGGTCGGGGACGTTCCTCAAGGACCACTGCGACCTCGTCCTGGACTCGAAGATCGCCGTCGGGGACGCCGAGCTGACCCTCGACACCGTCCCCGCGCCCTTCGCGCCCGCCTCCACGGTCGTCACCGCGGCCCTCCTCCAGGCGGTCATGGCCACGGCGGCCGCCTCCCTCGCGGAACGCGGCGTCGAGCCCCCGCTGCTGCGCTCCGGCAACGTGGACGGCGGCCACGACTGGAACGGCCGGATCATGGACGAGTACCGGGACCGGATCTTCTACCGGCACTGAGGGGCCGCGCCCGCCGGGACCGCGGGGCCGCGCCCCCGGCGGTCCCCCGCGCGTCAGGCGCCGTCGCCGCTCCCGGCGGGACCGGCGAGGTCGAGGGCGGCCGCCGTCCGGACGGCGACGTCCTCGGCGTAGGTGGCGTCGGAGCGTTCGAAGGCCGTACGGCCCGCCGTGCGCAGGAACGTCACGACGCCCAGGGTGCGGCCGCGGCTGCGCAGGACCGCGCAGAGCGCGTGCACGGTGTCCTCGGGCCACTGACGCGTCCGTGCCCACTCGCGGGCCCGGTCCGGCGCCACCTTGCCCGCCGAGGCGCGCACCGAGCCCGCGCGGGTCACGCACTGGAGCGCCGGGTGGCCCTCCCCGTACCCCACGGGCAGTCCGGCGTGGCCGGTGAGGACGCTGGGGCCCGGGCCGCCCGAGGGGGTGGCCGCCACCCGCACCAGACGCGGCGGGGCGTCCGGCTCCCCGTCCGCCCGCGGGGCGCCGGCGACCCGGTCGATCACGGCGTGGTCGGCGAAGCCGGCGAGGGCGAAGTCGAGGTGGACGGTCACCGCCTCGGCCGGGTCCTCGCACTCGGCGGCCGCCCGCGACGCCCGGTGCAGCTGGTTCGTCCGGAACCGCAGCAGGGCCGCCTCCTGCTCGACCTGCTTGGCCTCGGTGACGTCCTGGAACAGCCAGCCGACGCCGAGCGGCACCGGCTCCTCGGCGAGCGGGGAGGCGAGCCGCACGAAGCCGCTGCGCCAGCAGCGCCGCTTCTCGCCGTCCGGGGTCCGCACCCCCACCCACAGCTCGGCGGGCGCGGGCGGGGCGCCCTCGGCGAGGACGTGCGTGAGCGCGTTCTCCAGCTCCTCGACGCCGCGGGTGAGCAGGTCGCCCAGCGGACGGCCCAGGGCAGCCGCGCGGCCCGTGCCGAGCGCGCGGGCGGCGTGCGCGTTGACGACGGCGGGGCGCAGGTCGGCGTCGACGAGGACCACGCCCCAGGACGCGTCCGCGAAGAGGGCCTCGCTCAGGGCGATGGAGCGCTCCAGGTCGATCTGGGTGTGCACCTCGCTGAACGCGCAGTACAGCCCGGCGGGCCTGCCGTCGGGGCCGCGGACGGCGGCGGACTGGGTGCGCACCAGGACCCGGCCGCCGTCCTTGGTGAGCAGCGCGAACTCGTGGACCTGCCGGCCGGGCGCGCGCATCGCGGCCGTCAGCCGGCCCTCGATCTCCCCGGCGTCCGCCTCGCGCACGGCCCAGCCGGTGAAGCCGTGCCGGCCGACCGCCTCCGCGGCGGTCCAGCCGAGGATGCGCTCCGCCTCGCGGTTCCAGTGGGTGACGACGCCGTCGGCGTCGAAGGCGCACAGGGCCGCGTCCATCCCGTCGAGCAGCGCGGCGAGCAGGTCGGAGCCGTCAGGGCCCTCCGGGCCGGGCCGCTCGGGCTCGTCCGGTCCCAGTTCGTCGGTGGTCCCCCTACGGCGGGAAGCGCTCACCCGGACCCCCTCAGCTTCGCTCACGTGCCCTCATTGAACTTGAACGTGACGCAGCGCACATATGGTTCCCGCAAGATGGCCGGGGAACGGTCGTGCGCCGGTCCCGCCCGGCACGCCCCGTTCCCCCGGCCCGTCAGGGCGCGGTCAGCCGGCCCGCCGGGGCGCGGTCAGCCTCAGGTCGACCCAGAGGTCGTCCTCGCCGTCCAGCGTGTAGCGCTCCGTCTCGACGAAGCCGCGCGCCGCGGCGAACCGCAGGCCGTCCTCGTTGACGGCCAGTACGCACGTCTCCACCGCCCGGGCTCCCAGCAGGCGCGCGCCGGCGAGGGCGTTCTCGTACAGCGCGGTGCCGTGTCCGCGGCGGCGGTACGGCGGCAGCACGCGCGCGATGACGGTGGCCACCGCCTCCTCGCCCGCCGGGGGCCGCAGCGTCGAGCAGCCGACGAGGACGTCGCCGAGGTAGGCGTTCTCCAGGCGGTGGCGGCCGGCACGCGCGCGTGCCTCGTCGGGGGACATGGCGGCCGGGGGCACGATCGTGTTGTGGACGTGCCGCCACTGCTCGAGCATGGCCTCGCCGGCGACCGGCGCGATGCGAAGACGAAGAGCGTTCACGGCCCCAGGCAACCGTGCGGCGGGGCGGGCGTCAACGAAGTCGCGGATCCGGCCCCGCTCCCCGCCGCGCGGGCCGGCGGCGGGCCGGCGGGCGGGCCGACGGGTGTCCGCCTCGCTCCCGGTCCTCGTCCGCCGGAAAAAAATGGTTGAACGGACGGCGGGATGCTTCCTAAGGTGGCGAGCACACGAGAAGGGAGGTGGTTCGGCGAATGTACGAGAACCGGACGCGTGAGGTGGCTGCGGGCTAGCGGCCCGTCACCCCACCGAGTGCGGTGCCGGACCGGCACGTGAAAGACGCGTGCAGCCGGCCCAATCCCAGCAGTCACCCGACCCGCGAGTCGCCGGTACGTCCGGCCGGCCCTCCCCGGAGGACCCGACTCGCGGGTCGCCTGCGTTCACGGGCTCCCGTCGGGCCCCCGCCGCCCGAGCCGGGCCTCGCCGCCCGAACGAGCCGACCGCAGATCCTTCGGCATGTGACGCGCGCCACGTACGAATGTGCGGGCGGGGAGTACCCTGACCGCATGCTTTCGCTCGTTCGGCGCCGCCACGTGGACTACGTCCGCGTCACGAGCATGGGCTGTCGACGCTCCCTCTGAGCCGTCCGGCCCCTTCGCGGTTCAGCAGCCGCCCGTGTTTCCCCCCTTCTCTTTCCCTGCCCACTTGGCACCCGTGCGCCCGCCCCACCCACGGCGCTCGCGCGGGACCCGTACACCCCGCGGACGCACCATGACGAACGTGTCGACGAACCCGTCGTACCAGCAACTGCCGATCATCGACCTCTCCGCCGCCGACCGGGGGCCCGAGGCCCGGGACCTGTTGCGCGCGCAGCTGCACGCCGCCGCGCACGACGTGGGGTTCTTCCAGCTCGTCGGGCACGGGGTGAGCGAGGCGGAGACGGCGGCGCTGCTCTCCGCGATGCGGCGGTTCTTCGCGCTGCCCGAGGCCGAGCGGCTCGCGCTCGACAACGTGCGCTCGCCGCACTTCCGGGGCTACACGCGCACCGGTGACGAGCGGACCGGGGGCCGGCGGGACTGGCGGGACCAGCTGGACATCGGGGCGGAGCGGCCGGCGCGGGTGCCGGGGCCCGGGGAGCCCGCGTACTGGTGGCTGGAGGGGCCCAACCAGTGGCCCGCCGGGCTGCCCGAGCTGCGGGTGGCCGCGCTGCGGTGGGTCGAGCGGCTCAGCGCGGTCGCGCAGCGGCTGCTGCACGAGCTGCTCGCCTCGATCGGGGCGCCGGCTGACTTCTACGACCCGGTGTTCGGGGAGCGGGCGCACCCGCACCTGAAGCTGGTGCGCTATCCGGGGAGCGCGGGCGACGGCACCGGTCAGGGGGTGGGGGCCCACAAGGACTACGGGTTCCTGACGCTGCTGCTCCAGGACGGGGTGGGCGGGCTCCAGGTGCAGCGGGAGGACGGGGCGTTCCACGACGTGCCGCCGCTGCCCGGGGCGTTCGTCGTCAACCTCGGCGAGCTGCTGGAGGTGGCGACGAACGGGTACCTGGTGGCCACCAACCACCGGGTGGTGTCCCCGCCGAGCGCGGTCGAGCGGTTCTCCGTGCCGTTCTTCTACAACCCGCGCCTCGACGCGCGGGTGGAGCCGCTGCCCTTCCCGTACGCCTCCGCCGCGCCCGGCGTGACCGACGATCCGGCCAATCCGCTGTTCGCCGAGTACGGCTTCAACGAGCTGAAGGGCAAGCTGCGGGCCCATCCGCTGGTGGCCGAGCGGCATCACGCGGAGCTGCTCAGCCCCGCGTGACGGCCGCCCGGGCGGGTCAGCGGGCGGTGCCTGCGATGTCGGCGACGTCTGTGGTGTCGGCGACGTCGGTGATGTCGGCGTATCCCTCGATCTCCCGGGGGCCGCGGGAGCCGGGGCCGGTGTAGCGGGCGGAGGGGCGGACGAGGCGGCCGGTGCGCTTCTGCTCCAGGATGTGCGCCGACCAGCCGGCGGTACGGGCGCACGTGAACATCGACGTGAACATGTGGGCGGGGACCTCGGCGAAGTCGAGGACGATGGCCGCCCAGAACTCCACGTTGGTCGCCAGGACCCGGTCCGGGCGGCGGGCGTGGAGCTCGTCGAGGGCGGCCTTCTCCAGGGCCTCGGCGACCTCGAAGCGCGGCGCGCCCAGCTCGCGGGCGGTCCGGCGCAGCACGCGGGCGCGGGGGTCCTCGGCGCGGTAGACGCGGTGGCCGAAGCCCATGAGGCGTTCGCCCTTGTCGAGGGCCTGCCTGACGTAGGCCTCGGCGTCGCCGGTGCGCTCGATCTCCTCGATCATGCCGAGGACGCGCGAGGGGGCGCCGCCGTGCAGCGGGCCGGACATGGCCCCGACCGCGCCGGAGAGGGCGGCGGCCACGTCCGCGCCGGTGGAGGCGATGACGCGGGCGGTGAAGGTGGACGCGTTCATGCCGTGCTCGGCGGCGGAGGTCCAGTAGGCGTCGACCGCGGCGACGTGCTTGGGGTCGGGCTCGCCGCGCCAGCGGATCATGAACCGCTCGACGACGGACCGCGCCTTGTCGATCTCGCTCTGCGGGACCATGGGGCGGCCCTGTCCGCGGGCGGACTGGGCGACGTAGGACAGCGCCATGACGGCGGCGCGGGCGAGGTCCTCGCGGGCCTGCTCGGCATCGATGTCGAGGAGCGGTTTGAGGCCCCAGACGGGGGCGAGCATGGCGAGCGCGGACTGGACGTCGACGCGGATGTCGCCGGAGTGGACGGGGATGGGGAACGGCTCGGCGGGCGGCAGTCCGGGGTTGAAGGCGCCGTCGACGAGCAGGCCCCAGACGTTGCCGAAGGAGACGTGGCCGACGAGGTCCTCGATGTCGACGCCCCGGTACCGGAGCGCGCCGCCCTCCTTGTCCGGTTCGGCGATCTCCGTCTCGAACGCGACGACTCCTTCGAGTCCGGGTACGAAGTCGGACATCAGGCGGCTCCTCGTGATGTGTGCGACAGGTGGCGCCGGTGGATCCGCGGTCCGTGCGGGACTCGCGGTCCTGGGCGGTCACTCCGGTGATGCCCCGTGAACTCGGCGGTCACGCAACCGGGATGGCACAAGCACCATAACCCCGAGTGCCACCTTTGGGGAGATGTTGCGGCACTCAGTGCCACCTTCGGGTGGGTGGAGGCACTGCTGCCGGCGGCTCCGGTGCGGCAAGATGACGGCGTGGACCACGCAGAGACCGTTTCCCCCGATCCCGCCTCCATGCGCAAGCAGTACCGGGCGGAGGGCCTCGACGAGGCCGATCTGGCCGCCACTCCCGTGGAGCAGTTCGCGCGCTGGTTCAAGCAGGCCGCGGCGGAGGCGCACCTGTTCGAGCCCAACGCCATGGTCGTCTCCACGGCGGACGCCCAGGGGCGGCCCTCCTCCCGCACGGTGCTGCTGAAGCACTTCGACGCGCACGGCTTCGTCTTCTACACCAACTACGACTCCCGCAAGGGCCGCGACCTCGCGGAGAACCCGCACGTCAGCCTGCTGTTCCCGTGGCATCCGGTGGCCCGGCAGGTCCTCGTGCGGGGGGTGGCCCGGCGCACCGGACGCGACGAGACGGCGGCGTACTTCCGGACCCGGCCGCACGGCTCCCAGCTCGGCGCGTGGGCGAGCGTGCAGTCCGCGGTGATCACGTCCCGCGACGACCTCGACGCCTCCTACGCCGAGCTGGCGGCCCGCTACCCGGAGGGCGAGCAGGTGCCGGTGCCGCCGCACTGGGGCGGTTTCCGGGTGGTGCCGGAGTCGGTGGAGTTCTGGCAGGGCCGGGAGAACCGGCTGCACGACCGCCTGCGGTACGTGGCGGAGGCGGACGGCGGCTGGCGGGTGGAGCGGCTCAGCCCGTGAGGGCGGGCCGGCGTGCGGGGACGAGCCCGCGCGGGCCGGGCGGACGCCCGGAGGACCGTCCGGGGACGCACCGGGTCCGGGGGGCGGGCGCGATGCCCCGCGCGACGGGGCGGGCGGCCACGCGCTCGGCGGGCAGCGGTGCCCGCCCCTCGTCCGCGTCGAGGCCGACGGTCACCTGGAACCGGTCGCTCACCGGCCGAGGTTCTGTTCCAGCAGGGCCGCCCACTGGGTGACGACCCGGTCGCGGCGGGGGCCGTCGTCGGTGAGGAGGTTCGCGAGGCCGAGGCCGCGGGCCATGTCGAGCAGGCCCTGGACGGTCTCGCGGACGCCGGGGCGGGACTCGTCGGCGCCGAGCAGGTCGACGGCTATGCGGTGGGTCTCGCGGCCGACGCGGGCCTCGAGTTCCGTGACGCGCGGGCGGAGCTGTTCCTCGTCGGAGGCGGCGACCCACAGGTGCAGGGCGGCGCGGAAGAGGGGGCCGGTGTAGAGGTCGACGAGGGCGGACACGACGGCGCGCCGGTCGCCCGCCGCGCCCTGCGGGAACAGGGCGCGCAGGGCGAGGGAGCGTTCCTCGGCGACGTACTCGACGGCGGCGGTGAAGAGGTCCTCGCGGGTGGGGAAGTGGTGCTGGGCGGCGCCTCGGGAGACGCCCGCCCGTTCCGCGACGACGGAGACCGTGGAGCCCGCCCAGCCGCGTTCGGCGAGGCAGGCCACGGCGGCTTCCAGGAGCCGCTGCCGGGTGGCCCGGCTGCGGTCCTGCTTGGGGGCGCGGTCGCGGTCGACCGGGCTCACAACACCCATGCGGGTTCCCGTCGTTCGAGAAAGGCCGTCATTCCCTCGCGGGCCTGCGGGGAGGCGAACAGGCGGGCGGAGAGCGCGGTGAGCGCGGCCGCGTCCCGCTCGAACGCCTCCAGCACCCTAACCGTGAGCAGCCGTTTCGTCTCGGCCAGGCCCTGGGGTGAGGCCTTGCGCAGGCCGTCGAGGACGGGGGCGAGCACGGTGTCGACGTCGTCGGCGGCCGCGGTGAGCAGGCCGATGCGGGCCGCCTCGACGGCGTCGAAGCGTTCGCCGGTGAGGTAGTAGCGGGAGAGGGCCCGGGGGTCGGTGCGCGGCAGGAGCGGCAGGGAGATGACGGCCGGGGCCACCCCGATGCGCACCTCGGTGAAGGCGAACGTCGACGCGGTGGAGGCGGCGGTGACGTCGCAGGCGGCGAGGAGGCCGAGGCCGCCGGCGCGGACGTGGCCGGTGACGCGGGCGACGACCGGTCTGGGCAGCTCGACGAGCTGTCGCAGCAGGGCGACGAAGGCGTCCGGGTCGGGCGGGTCGCGCAGGTCGGCGCCGGCGCTGAAGGTGCCGCCGGTGTGGGTGAGGACGACCGCGCGGACCCCGGGGTCCGCGGCGCAGTCGGCGAGCGCGGCGGCGAGTTCCGCGACGAGGGCGGCGGACAGGGCGTTGCGGGTGCCGACGGCGTCGAGGCTGAGTGTCTCCACGCCGCGGTCCCGGGTACGGCCGAGCCGCGCGGCCGCGGACGCCTCCTCCGGCGCGGTCACGGGCGCTTCGCGCGGGGCGGTCACAGACGCTTCCTCCGGTACGGGCACGGACGCTTCCTCCGGTACGGGCACGGACGCTTCCTCCGGTACGGGCACGGACGTTTCGCGCGGGGCGGTCACGGGCGTTTCCTCCGCTGGCGTCATGGGCGCTTCCTCAGTTCGCGGCGCAGGATCTTCCCCGAGGCGGCCCGGGGGACGGCGTCGACGAAGGTGACGAGGCGGACGCGTTTGTACGGGGCGACGCGTTCGGCGACGTGCATCGCGACCTCGCCCTCGGAGAGGTCGGGGGCGGCCGGCCGGCGGACCACGTAGGCGTGCGGCACCTCGTTGCCGTCGTCGTCGTACTCACCGACGACGGCGGCGTCGGCGATGCCGGGGTGGGTGAGGAGCAGGGCCTCCAGTTCGGCGGGTGCCACCTGGAAGCCCTTGTACTTGATGAGTTCCTTGACCCGGTCGACGACGAACAGCCAGCCGTCGGCGTCGACGCGGCCGAGGTCGCCGGTGTGCAGCCAGCCGTCGGCGTCGATCATGGCGGCGGTGGCGTCGGGGCGGCCCAGGTAGCCCTTCATGACCTGGGGGCCGCGGACGAGGATCTCGCCGGCCTCGCCGACGCCGAGGTCCCGGTCGGGGTCGTCGAGGGAGACGACGCGCATCTCGGTGCCGGCGATGAGCCTGCCGACGGTGCCGGCGGGGGCCTCCCGCATGGCGTCCAGGGGGACGACGTGGGTGCCGGGCGACAGTTCCGTCATGCCGTAGGCCTGGCCGACGGGCGGCAGGCCCAGACGGTCGGCGCAGGCGGCGGCGAGGCCGGCGTCCAGGGGGGCGGCGGCGCTGATGACGTACCGCAGGGACGACAGGTCGTACCGGGCGACCGCCGGGTGCTTGGCGAGGGCGAGGACGATCGGCGGGGCCACGTACAGGCCGGTGATGCGGTGGTTCTGGATGGCCGCGAGGAAGGTCTCCAGGTCGAAGCGGGGCAGGACGACGACGGTGGCGCCCTTGCGCAGCGGCGCGTTCATGAGGGCGGTGAGGCCGTAGATGTGGAAGAAGGGGAGCACCGCGAGGATGCGGTCGCCGGGGCCCGCCGTGACCGCCGGTTCGAGCTGGGCGAGGTTGGTGGCGATCTGCCGGTGGGTGAGCATCACGCCCTTGGGGACGCCCGTGGTGCCCGAGGAGTAGGGCAGGGCCGCGACGTCCTCGCCGGGGTCGATGGCGACCTGCGGCTCGGGGGCGGTGGAGGCGAGCATGTCGAGGAGCGAGCGGTGGCCCGGGGCGCTGTCGCAGACGAATATCTCCTGGACGCCGCCCGCCAGTCCGGCCGCCCGGCGGGCCGTCTCCAGCAGCGGGGAGACGGTGACGATCCAGCGGGCCGCCGCGTCGCCGAGCTGCTTGGCGAACTCCTCGGCGGTGGCGAGCGGGTGCACGGTGGTGACGGTGGCCCCCGCGCGCGTGGCGGCGTAGAACGCGGTGGGGAAGGCGACGGTGTTGGGGCTGTGCAGGGCGAGGACGTCGCCCTTGCGGACGCCGGCCTCGGCGAGGCCGGCGGCGATCCGCCGGTGGAACCGGTCCACCTGCTCGTAGGTGAGGGTGGTGCCGTCGGTGCCGTCGACGAGGGCGGGCAGGTCGCCGAACGCGGCGGCCCGGCCCAGTACGGCGTCGTGGATGGGGAGTTCTACGGGCGGGACGTCTGCGTACACGCTGCGGAACACGGTTCCTCCTCGCCGGCCGACGGGTGGCCGCGCGGTCAGTACGACTTGGGCAGGCCCAGGGTCTGGTGGGAGACGTAGTTGAGGATCATCTCCCGGCTCACGGGGGCGATGCGCGCCACGCGCGAGGCCGTTATCAGCGAGGCGAGGCCGAACTCGCGGGTGAGCCCGTTGCCGCCGAGGGTGTGCACCGCCTGGTCGACGGCCTTCACGCAGGCCTCGCCCGCGGCGTACTTCGCCATGTTGGCGGCCTCGCCCGCGCCGACGTCGTCCCCGGCGTCGTACAGGTGGGCCGCCTTCTGCATCATCAGGCGGGCCAGTTCCAGCTCGATGTGGGCCTGGGCGAGGGGGTGCGCGACGGCCTGGTGGGCGCCGATGGGGGTCTTCCAGACGGTGCGCTCGCGGGCGTACGCGATCGCCTTGCCGAGGGCGTGGCGGCCCATGCCGATCGCGAAGGCGGCCGTCATGACGCGCTCCGGGTTGAGGCCGGCGAACAGCTGGAGCAGCCCCGCGTCCTCGTCGCCGACGAGCGCCCCGGCGGGCAGTCTCACGTCGTCGAGGACCAGCTCGAACTGCTTCTCCACGCTGTGCAGTTCCATGTCGATGGGCCGCCGGGTGAAGCCGGGGGCGTCGCGCGGGACGATGAACAGGCAGGGCTTGAGGCGGCCGGTGCGGGAGTCCTCCGTCCTGCCGACGACGAGGGTGGCGTCGGCGATGTCCACGCCGGAGACGAAGACCTTGCGGCCGGTCAGCAGCCAGTCGCCGCTCGCCCCGTCGCGGCGGGCGGTGGTGGTGATGCGGTGGCTGTTGGAGCCGGCGTCGGGCTCGGTGATGCCGAAGGCCATGAGGCGGGAGCCGTCGGCGAGGGCGGGGAGCCACTCCCGCTTCTGGGCGTCCGTGCCGAAGCGGGAGATCACCGTGCCGCAGATGGCGGGGCTGACGATCATCATCAGCAGGGGGGAGCCCGCGGCGCCGAGCTCCTCCGAGACGAGGGAGAGTTCGGTGATGCCGCCGCCTCCGCCGCCGTACTCCTCGGGGAGGTTGACGCCGATGTAGCCGAGCTCGGCGGCCTCCCGCCAGAGGGTGCCGTTGTCGGAGGCCTGCCGGTGGCGGGCGAAGTCGGACACCGCGGCCCGCAGTGCCCTGTGCTCGTCGGACTCGATCAGGGTGGTCATCGTGGCTCCTTCGCGTGCGGGTCGGGGGGGTGGGGCGCTCACGCGGCGGAACCGCGTGCCGGTACGGCCTGGTCCGATCGGGAGTCCCTAGCCCGTCCGCACCACCGCCAGCAGGGTGCCGACCTGCACCTGCTGTCCCGTCGTCACCGGCAGTTCCGTCAGCGTCCCCGCCGTCGGCGCCGAGATGACGTGCTGCATCTTCATCGCTTCGAGCCACAGGATCGGTTCGCCCGCCCCGACACCCGATCCGGTGACGAGGCCGTCCGCGATCCTGACGACCGTGCCGGGCATCGGGGCCAGCAGGGAGCCGGGGGCGCGCTGGTCCTCGGGCTCGGGGAAGCGGGGCAGGGCGGTGAGGGCGGTGGCGTTCACGTGGACGCGGTCGCCGTACCGGGCCACCTCGAACCGGCGCCGCACGCCGTCCGCCTCCAGCACGACGAGAGAGGCGTCGGCGTGGACGACGTGGACACCGTCCGCCGCGGGGCCGGTGCGGGTGTGGTGGTAGCGGACCTCGTGCTCCTCGCCCGCCATGAGGTAGCGCCGGGTCTGCGGCTGGGAGGGCAGGTTGCGCCAGCCGCCGAAGCGGGAGCGGCCGTGCGCGTCGGCGAGGGCCGCCGCCAGCGGGGCGTACGGGTCGGGGGCCGGTGCCGTGAGGGCCGCGAGGTGGCGGTCGTAGAAGCCGGTGTCCATACGGCCGGAGGTGAACTCCTCGTGGCGCAGGGAGGCGACGAGGAGGTCGCGGTTGGTGGCCGGGCCGTGGACGGCCGCCCGCTCCAGGGCGCCGGCGAGGGTGCGGACGGCCTCCTCGCGCGTGGGGGCGTGGGCGACGACCTTGGCGAGCAGGGGGTCGTAGTGGACGCCGATGACGTCGCCGTCGCCGAAGCCGGTGTCGAGGCGGACGCCGCCGGGGACGGCGAGGCGGTGCAGGGTGCCGGTCTGCGGGGTCCAGCCGGCCGCCGGGTCCTCGGCGTAGAGGCGGGCCTCGACGGCGTGGCCGCGCGCGGGCGGCGGCTCGGCGGGCAGGGCGCGGCCCTCCGCGATCCGGATCTGCTCGGCCACCAGGTCGAGGCCGAAGACGGCCTCGGTGACGGGGTGTTCGACCTGGAGGCGGGTGTTCATCTCCAGGAAGTGGGCGCGGCCGTCGGCGACGAGGAACTCGACGGTCCCGGCGCCGGTGTAGTCCACGGCGCGCGCGGCCCGCACGGCCAGCGCGTGCAGTTCGTCCACCAGGTCCGCGGGGAGGCCGGGTGCCGGGGCCTCCTCGACGACCTTCTGGTGACGGCGCTGGAGGGAGCAGTCGCGGGTGCCGAGGGCCCAGACCGTGCCGTGCGTGTCGGCGAGGACCTGCACCTCGACGTGGCGGCCGTTCTCCACATAGGGCTCGACGAAGACCTCCCCGTCGCCGAAGGCGCTCGCGGCCTCGGCGCGCGCGCCCTCCAGGGCGGGCGCCAGGTCCGCCAGGCGGCGTACGACGCGCATGCCGCGCCCGCCGCCGCCCGCGGCGGCCTTCACCAGGACCGGCAGGTCGGACTCGGTGACCTCGTCGGCGTCCAGCGGGGCGAGCCCCAGGAGGGCCTTCGCCCGGGTCTTGGAGGCCATCGCCTCGATCGCCCCGGGCGGCGGCCCGATCCAGACCAGGCCCGCGTCCAGGACGGCGCGCGCGAAGGCGGCGTTCTCGGAGAGGAAGCCGTAGCCGGGGTGCACGGCGTCCGCGCCCGCGGCGACGGCCGCCTTCACGATCAGGTCGGCCCGCAGGTACGTCTCGGCGGGCGTGTCACCGGGCAGCCGTACGGCGGTGTCGGCCACGCGCGCGTGCAGGGCGCCCTCGTCGGCGTCCGAGTGCACGGCGACCGTCCGGATCCCCGACGCGCGGCAGGTGCGGAAGATGCGGCAGGCGATCTCGCCGCGGTTGGCGACAAGCACAGAAGTGATCACTGGAAGGTCCCTCACATCCGGAAGACGCCGAAGCCGCCCCGCGCGCCCTCGAAGGGGGCGGTGTGGACGGCCGACAGGCACAGGCCGAGGACGGTGCGGGTGTCGCGCGGGTCGATGACGCCGTCGTCGTACAGCCGCCCGGACAGGAACATGGGCAGCGACTCGGACTCGATCTGCTGCTCGACCATCGCGCGCAGGGCGGCGTCGCCGTCCTCGTCGTAGGGCAGGCCCTTCGCGGCGGCCGACTGGCGGGCGACGATGGAGAGCACGCCGGCGAGCTGCTGCGGGCCCATGACGGCCGACTTGGCGCTGGGCCAGGCGAACAGGAAGCGGGGGTCGTAGGCGCGCCCGCACATGCCGTAGTGGCCGGCGCCGTAGGAGGCGCCGATGAGGACGGACAGGTGCGGGACCCTCGAGTTGGACACCGCGTTGATCATCATCGAGCCGTGCTTGATGATGCCGCCCTGCTCGTACTCCCTGCCGACCATGTAGCCGGTGGTGTTGTGCAGGAAGACCAGCGGGATGTCGCGCTGATCGGCGAGCTGGATGAACTGCGCGGCCTTCTGGGACTCGGCGCTGAACAGCACGCCCTGCGCGTTGGCGAGGACGCCGACCGGGTAGCCGTGCAGGCTCGCCCAGCCGGTGACCAGGCTCGTCCCGTACAGCGGCTTGAACTCGTCGAAGTCGGAGGCGTCGACGATCCGGGCGATCACCTCGCGCGGGTCGAAGGGCACCTTGAGGTCGCCGGGGACGATGCCGAGGAGTTCCTCCGGGTCGTACTTCGGCGGTTCGGCCGGTCCCGGGTCCGGGTGCGCCTTGCGGTGGTTGAGGCGGGCGACGATCCGCCGGGCCTGGCGCAGGGCGTCGGGTTCGTCGACGGCGAAGTGGTCGGCGAGGCCGGACACGCGCGCGTGCATCTCCGCCCCGCCCAGCGACTCGTCGTCGCTCTCCTCGCCGGTCGCCATCTTCACCAGCGGCGGCCCGCCGAGGAACACCTTCGCCCGCTCCTTGACCATGACGACGTGGTCGGACATGCCGGGGACGTACGCGCCCCCGGCCGTGGAGTTGCCGAAGACGACGGCGACGGTGGGGATGCCGGCCGCGGACAGCCGGGTCAGGTCCCGGAAGATCGCGCCGCCGGGGATGAAGATCTCCTTCTGCGAGGGCAGGTCGGCCCCGCCGGACTCCACCAGGCTGATCACGGGCAGCCGGTTGGCGAGCGCGATGTCGTTGGCGCGCAGGGCCTTCCTCAGCGACCACGGGTTGCTGGCGCCGCCGCGCACGGTGGGGTCGTTGGCGGTGACCATGCACTCCACGCCCTCGACGACGCCGATGCCGGTGACGAGGGAGGCGCCGACGGTGTACTCGCTGCCCCAGGCCGCCAGCGGCGACAGTTCCAGGAACGGGGTGTCGGGGTCGAGGAGCAGCTCGATCCGCTCGCGGGCCAGGAGCTTGCCGCGGGCGCGGTGCCGGGCGACGTACTTCTCGCCGCCGCCCGCCAGCGCCTTCGCGTGCTCCTCGTCGAGGGCGGCGAGCTTGGCGAGCATGCCGTCGCGGCGTTCTCGGTGGTCGGGTCCGTGGGGGTCCAGCGCCGACGGCAGGACGGTCACAGCAGGTCCTCCGGTATGTCCAGGTGGCGGGAGCGCAGCCATTCGCCGAGCGCCTTGGCCTGCGGGTCGAAGCGGTGCTGGGAGGCGACGCCGGCGCCGAGGAGGCCCTCGACGACGAAGTTGAGGGCGCGCAGCCCGGGCAGGTCGTGCCGGGTCACGCGCAGCCCGGCGCTCTCGGGGATCAGTTCGCGGAACCGGTCGACGGTCAGCGTGTGGGCGAGCCACCGCCAGCCCGCCTCCGACCGCGCCCACACCCCGACGTTGGCGTCCCCGCCCTTGTCGCCGCTGCGGGCTCCGGCGACGCGCCCGAGGGGTGCCCGGCGCACGGGCCCCGGGGGCGGTGGCGCGGGCGGCGCGGGCGGCGGTACGTCGGCCGGGGCCAGGGTGGCGGCCGGGGCCAGCACGGGGACGCGGCCCCCGTCGGAGAGGACGGCGACGTGCTCCACCTCGCCCTGCGGGACGTACGCGGCCTCGAACACCCCGTAGGGGGCGCCCTTGCCGGGCGGGGCGAGGACGTGGAAGCCCGGGTAGCTGGCCAGCGCCAGTTCGACGGCCGCGCCGCTCAGCGCCCGCCCGACGACGGCCTGGTCGGGGTCGCGCACGACGAGCCGCAGCAGCGCGCTCGCCGTCTCCTCGGTGTCCGCGTCGGCGCGGTCGGTGCGCACCAGGTCCCAGCGGACCTCCTCCGGCGCCGACTTGGCGAACGCCTCCGCCATCTGCTCGCGCACCAGCGCCGCCTTGGCCTCGACGCCGAGGCCGGTCAGGACGAACACGACCTCGTTGCGGAACCCGCCGAGCCGGGTGCGGCCCACCTTGAGGTCCGGGGGCGGCGCCTCGCCGCGCACGCCGTCGATCCGGACCCGGTCGGGCCCGTCCTGCGTGAGCCGTACGGTGTCCAGCCGGGCGGTGACGTCCGGTCCGGCGTAGCGGGCGCCGCCCGTCTCGTAGAGCAGCTGGGCGGTGACCGTCCCGACGTCGACGAAGCCGCCCGTGCCCGGGTGCTTGGTGATCACGCTGCTGCCGTCGGCGTGCAGTTCGGCGAGCGGGAAGCCGGGCCGGCGGACGTCGCGGCCGGCCTCGTCGAAGAAGGCGTAGTTGCCGCCGGTGGCCTGCGTCCCGCACTCCAGGACGTGCCCGGCGACGACGGCCCCCGCGAGCCGGTCGTGGTCGGCGGGCCCCCAGCCGAAGTGGGCGGCGGCGGGCCCGGTGACCAGGGCCGCGTCCGTCACCCGCCCGGTCACCACGACGTCCGCGCCCGCCCGCAGGCAGGCGGCGATGCCGAAGCCGCCGAGGTAGGCGTGGGCGGTGAGGCTGCCGGGGTACCGGGCCCCGAGGTCGTCCCCCTCGACGTGCGCGACCCGTACGGGGACGCCGAGCCGCTCCGCGAGGGCGCGTACGGCGTCGGCGAGTCCGGCCGGGTTCAGGCCGCCGGCGTTGGTGACGATCGCGACCCCGCGTTCGCGGGCGAGGCCGAGGGTCTCCTCCAGCTGGCGCAGGAAGGTGCGGGCGTATCCGGCGCCGGGGTCCTTCAGGCGGTCCCGGCCGAGGATCAGCATGGTCAGTTCGGCGAGGTAGTCGCCGGTCAGGACGTCCAGCTCGCCGCCGGTCAGCATCTCGCGCAGCGCGTCGAAGCGGTCGCCGTAGAAACCGGAGGCGTTGCCGACGCGCAGGGGCGGGGCCGTCACCGGACGGCCTCCTTCGGCGGGCGGCCGGGGCCGGGCGGTCCGGCGAAGGCCTGCGCGACGTCCAGCCAGCGGTCGGCGTCGGGGCCCTCGGCGCGCAGGGCGAGGTCGGCGCGGTGGGCGCGCTGGGTGACCAGCAGGCAGAAGTCGAGCGCGGGGCCGGTGACGCGCTGCGCGGCGTCGTCGGGGCCGTAGGTCCACGACTCGCCGGAGGGGCCGAGGAGTTCCACCCGGACGGGATCGGCGGGGGCGGGCAGCCCGTGCGCGGCGAAGGCGAAGTCGCGGGTGCGGACGCCGAGCCGGGCGATGTGCCGGATGCGGTCGGTGGGGGCGCGGGTGAAGCCGAGGGCGTCGGCCACGTCGAGGCCGTGGGCCCAGGTCTCCATGAGGCGGGCGGTGGCGAGGGAGGCGGCGGCCATGGGGGGGCCGTACCAGGGGAAGCGGGCGCCCGGCGGCGCCTTGCGGAGCGCCTCGTCGAGGGCGGTGCGGCCGGCCCGCCAGCGCGCGAGCAGCTCGGCGGGCGGGAGCGCCGCGCCCTCTTCGGCACCCTGGTCGACGAAGGAGTCGGGGGCGGCGAGCGCCTGTTCGACCAGGGCCCGGAACCCGTCCTCGTCCGTGACGGCGAGGAGGGCCGAGTGGTCGGTCCAGGCGAGGTGGGCGATCTGGTGGGCGACGGTCCAGCCGGGGGCGGGCGTCGGAAGGGTCCAGCGGTCCGGGGCGGACGCGGCCACCAGCCGGTCCAGTTCGTCGCTTTCGGCACGGAGGTCGTCGAGCACGGGCGTCGGGTCGGCCATGGGGAGGAGCATGGCAGCGGCCCCGGAAACAATCAAGCATGCTTGCATGATTTGTTGAGGGGCCGCCCCGACGCTCCCGACGGGCCGCACGAGGTCTCCTCCGAGGGTTTCCCGTGGTGCCCCCGCGGGGCCTTCCCGACGCCTCCGGCCGGTCCTCGCGACGCCCCCGCGGGGCCCTCATGACACCTTCGGCGCGCCTCCCGCGATGTCCCCCGAGGGGGCTTTCCCGAGGCCTCCGGCGGGTCTCCGCGATGCTCCCGAGAAGCCCTCCCGACGCCTCCGGCCGGCCCTCGCCGGAGGCCGTCCTCCCGGCCGGGCGCGGAGGCCGTCCTCCCGGCCGGCCCGGTCAGGCCTCCGGGACCGCCGCCTTCGGCCGGCCCGTCTGGGTCCGCACCGCGCCCATGCTGGCGGCGATGACGAGGGCGATCGCGGCCGCCTCGACGGCGGACAGGGCCTGGTCGAGGACGAGGAAGCCGGCGGTCGCCGCGAGGGCCGGCTCCAGGCTCATCATGATCGCGAAGGTGGAGGCGGGCATGCGCCGCAGCGCGAGGAGCTCCAGGGTGTAGGGCAGCACGGAGGACAGGACCGCCACCGCCGCGCCGAGGCCCAGCGTCACCGGGTCGAGGAGCTTCGCGCCCGACTCGGCGACGCCCAGCGGCAGGAACAGCAGCGCGCCCACCGCCATCGCCAGCGCGAGCCCGTCCGCCTGCGGGAAGCGGCGGCCGGTACGAGCGCTGAAGACGATGTACGCCGCCCACATCGCGCCCGCCGACAGCGCGAACGCGGCGCCCAGCGGGTCGAGGTCGCGGACCCCGCCGCCGAGCAGGAAGACCCCGGCGAGCGCGAGCCCGGCCCAGACGAGGTTCAGGGCGCGCCGCGAGACCAGGACGGAGAGGGCGAGCGGGCCGAGGACCTCCAGGGTGACCGCGGTGCCGAGGGGGATGCGGGCGACGGACTGGTAGAAGAGGCCGTTCATGGCGGCCATGGCCACGCCGAAGGTGACGACCGTGCCCCAGTCGGCGCGCGAGTACCCGCGCAGCTTGGGCCGGCAGACGGCGAGCAGGACGACGGCGGCGACGAGCAGCCGCAGCGCGACGACGCCGAGCGCGCCCGCCCGCGGCATCAGGGTCACCGCGAGCGCACCGCCGAACTGGACCGACACCCCTCCGGCGAGCACCAGCCCGACGGGCCCGAGGGCGGCCCACCGGCCGGGCGCCGGAGCCGGGTCGTCCGGGCCGGTCCGGCTCGCCGGGGCGGCCGTGCCGGCCGGGGTGACGGACTGCCGGTTCGGCGCGGTGGTGTCGGGGGTGCTCACGGGCGGTCCAAGGGTTCGGTGGGCTCTGCGCCAGGACGGGCGTCCATCACGATGCACTGGAAAGTCCAGAGTAATGGACCACATCAGGAGTGTGAAGTGGGTTTGCCGCTGTCCGCGGGACCACGGGGAGGCAGGGAACCCGAGGGGCCGGGACCGTGGGGGACCCGGTCCGCGGGGAGGCCCGATCCGCCGGGAGGCCCGCCCCCGTCCGCCGGCCTCAGCGGCGCGCCATGTACAGCTCCAGCGCCCGGTGGAGCAGCCGGTTCAGCGGGAAGTCCCACTCGCCGAGGTACTCCACCGCCTCGCCGCCCGTGCCCACCTTGAAGCGCAGGAGGCCGAGGAGGTGGTGGGCTTCCTCCAGGGTGTCGGTGATGCCGCGCAGGTCGTAGACGGCGGCGCCCAGCTCGTGGGCGTCGCACATCATGCGCCACTGGAGGGCGTTGTTCGGCTGGACCTCGCGTCTGCGGCCGGTCGAGGCGCCGTAGGAGTACCAGACGTGCTCGCCGACGGTGATCATCGTGGCCGCGGCGAGGACCTCGCCGTCGTGGTGGGCGAGGTAGAGGCGCATGCGGTCGGGGTGCTCGGCGTTGAGCGCGGTCCACATGCGGTGGAAGTAGGGCAGGGTGCGCGGGACGAACCGGTCCCGTTCGGCGGTCTCGAGGTACAGGCCGTAGAAGACCTCCAGGTCCGTCCGGTCGCCGCGGACGACCTTGACGCCGGCCTTCTCCGCCTTCTTGATGTTGCGCCGCCACTGCTGGTTGAAGCCGCCCTGGATCTCCTCCGGCGACCGGCCGGCGCACGGGACCTGGAAGACGTACCGCGGCTGCCCGGCCGCGAAGCCGTCCTCGCCGCCGGGCTCGGCCCGCCGCCAGCCGGCGCCGCGCAGCCGTTCGGCGACGGCGAGGGCGGGGGCCTCGGTGGTGGTGGGCTCGGCGTCCCGCAGCCGCCGGACGTCCGGATCGGCGATGGCGGCCTTGACGGCGTCGGCACTCCAGCGGCGTGCGACGACGGGCGGGCCCATCTTCACGGAGAACGCGCCCCGCGCCTTCAGGTGGGCGAGCATCGGGTCCAGCCAGCGCTCGACGAGGTCCGCCGCGAACCAGTCGACGACCGGCCCCTCGGGCAGGTACGCCAGGTACCTCCTCAGCCTCGGCAGCGGCCGCAGCAGCACCAGCCCCGCCCCCGCCAGCGCCCCCCGCTCGTCGAACCAGCCGAGGCTCTCCGCCCGCCAGTCCGGTTTCACGTCCCCCCAGGCGGGGGTCTGCAGGTGGCTGACGGAGGGGCGGCCCGCGACGAACGCCAGGTGCTCGGCGCGGGTGATCGGCTGGACACGCAGGCTCATGCACGGGCTCCTTCGACGGCTGTCCGGCCAGCGTAGGAGCCGACCGCGCCCGTGCCGGGGACCGCGGGCCCCGGGCGCGGACGTGTCCGCCACGCGCGCGTGCGCCGTCGCCCCGCCCGGCTCCCGGCCGCCCCCGGCCGCTCGCCCGTCGTCCTCTCAGCGCTCGCCCGGATCCCCGGGCCGGCCCTCCGGCTCCGCCGGTGGCTCCCCCGGCCTCGCCGGCCGTTCCTCCCTCCCCTTCTTCCTCCCTTCCTCCCGTGCCCCCGCCGGCCCGGCCGCCAGCCCCTCCGCCAGGATCTCCGCAAGGTGCCGTCCCCGTACGCCCGCCAGTTGTTCGAGCTGGGTCCGGCAGGAGAAGCCGTCCGCGAGGACCACCGCGTCCCGGGCGGCGTCCCGCACGGACGGCAGGAGCGCCTCTTCCGCGCAGGCCCGCGACACCTCGAAGTGGCCTTTCTCGAAGCCGAAGTTCCCGGCGAGTCCGCAGCAGCCGCCGCTCAGTTCGCCGTCGAGCCCGGCGGCCTCGCGCAGCCGCCGGTCGGCCGCGTCGCCCAGGACCGCGTGCTGGTGGCAGTGGGTCTGGCCGACGACGGGACGGTCGAGGCGGGGCGGCCGCCAGTGGGGGGCGTGCCGTTCCAGGGCCTCGGCGAAGGTCAGGACGCGGGCGGCGAGGCGGGCCGCGCGCGGGTCGTCGTGCAGCAGCTCGGGCAGGTCGCTCCGCAGGGCCGCTGCGCAGCTCGGCTCCAGCACGACCACCGGCACGTCCGCCGCCAGCACCGGCTCCATCAGGTCGAGGGTGCGCCGCAGCACCGCGCGCGCGTGGTCGAGCTGCCCGGTGGAGACGTACGTCAGCCCGCAGCAGACCCGCGCGCGGCGGGCCGTCAGCAGGGCCGCGGCGTTCCTGGACCGCCCGTCGCCCACCGGCCGCCCCCGCATCCGCAGGGTCGGCGGCAGCGCCACCCGCAGCCCGGCCGCCTCCAGCACCTCGACGGCCGCCCGCCCGACCGAGGGCGAGAGGTGCTCGGTGAAGGTGTCGGGCCACAGGACCACGAGGGGAGCGGAAGCACCGAGGGGACCGGAGCCGCCGCGGGGCCCGGAGCCGTCCTCGGGCGCCCTCCTCCGCCACCACCGGCTGAAGGTCTCGCGCGCCAGTCGCGGCAGGCCCCGCTCGGGGGCGATCCCGCCGGCCCGCTTCGCGGCCCGCGCCAACGGCCCCACCGCCGCCAGCGCGTCGACGAGCGGCGCCGTGCGCGTACGGCTCACCCAGCGCAGCCAGACCGGCAGGCGCCCCATGACGTGGTGGGCGGCGGGGCGGCGGCGGCCGGCGTAGTGGTGGTGGAGGAACTCCGCCTTGTACGTGGCCATGTCGACCCCGACCGGGCAGTCCGAGCGGCAGCCCTTGCAGGCGAGGCAGAGGTCGAGCGCCTCCCGCACCTCCTCCGACCGCCAGCCGTCGGTGACCACCTCGCCGGCGAGCATCTCGTGCAGCAGCCGGGCCCGCCCGCGCGTGGAGTGCCGTTCCTCGCCCGTGGCCCGGTAGGAGGGGCACATCACGGCGGGCCCGGACGCCGTCTGCGTACGGCACTTGGCGACGCCCACGCAGCGGCGGACCGCGGCGGTGAAGTCGCCGCCGTCGCCGGGGTAGCCGAAGGCCACGTCGACGGGCCCGCGGGGCAGGACGGCGAAGCGCAGATTCGCGTCGAGGGGGGCGGGGCGGACCAGCATGCCGGGGTTGAGGAGGTCGTCGGGGTCCCAGACGCCCTTCACCCGCTCGAAGAGGGCGACCATGTCCTCGCCGTACATCCGCGGCAGCAGCTCGGCGCGCGCCTGCCCGTCGCCGTGCTCCCCGGACAGCGAGCCGCCGTGCGCCACGACCAGGTCGGCCAGTTCCTCCGAGAAGCGGCGGAAGCGGCCGACGCCCGCCGCGGTGAGCAGGTCGAAGTCGATGCGGACGTGGATGCAGCCGTCCCCGAAGTGCCCGTACGGCGTGCCGCGCAGGCCGTGCGCGGTCAGCAGGGCGCGGAAGTCCCGCAGGTACGCGCCGAGCCGGGCGGGCGGCACCGCGCAGTCCTCCCAGCCGGGCCAGGCCTCCGTGCCGTCGGGCATCCGGGTGGCCGTACCGCTGGCGTCCTCCCGGATCCGCCACAGGGCCCGCTGCCCGGCGGCGTCCGTCACCACGAGGGTGTCCACGGCGTCGGCCTCCCGCGCGATCGCCTCCGCACGCGCGCGTGCCTCACCGGTCGAGTCCCCGCCCGTCTCCACGAACAGCCACGCCGCGCCGCGCGGCAGTCCCACCGCCGACGGCACCAGGTCGGCGCCCATGCCCTCGACCGTCAGCGGCCGCCCCCCGCTCCCGGCCGTGCCCGAGCGGGGGGACCACCGGGCCACCAGGGCGGCGGCGGCCTCGGCGGCGGCGCCCTCGTCGGCGTAGCCGAGCACCGCGAGGGCGTGCGCGCGGGGCGCCTCGACGAGGTCGACCACCGCTTCCGTGAGCACGGCCAGGGTGCCCTCGGAGCCGCAGAGGGACCGGGCGACGTCGGCGCCCCGCTCCGGCAGCAGGGCGTCCAGCGCGTAGCCGGAGATGCGCCGGGGCAGTTCGGGAAATCCGGTGCGCAGCCGCGCCCGCTCGCCCTCGGCGAGCGCCCGCAGCCCGTCCGGCGCGCCGGCCCATCCCCGGCCGGGCCGCAGGCGCAGCCCGCGCGCGGTGACGACGTCCAGCTCGCGCACGTTGTCCGCGGTCGTCCCCCAGGCGACCGAGTGGGCGCCGCAGGAGTTGTTGCCGATCATCCCGCCGAGCGTGCAGCGGCCGTGCGTGGACGGGTCGGGCCCGAAGCGCAGCCCGTGCGGGGCGGCGGCCTCCTGGAGGCGGTCCAGCACCAGACCGGGCTGTACGACGGCCGTGCGCGCCTCGGCGTCCAGGCGGACGAGCCGGTTCATGTGGCGGGTGAAGTCCAGCACCACCCCGGTCCCGGTCGCCTGTCCGGCGATGGACGTCCCCCCGCCGCGCGCCACGACCGGCACGCCGTGCGCACGGCACACCTCCAGCACCGCCGCCACGTCGTCGGCGTCACGGGGCGCGACCACGCCCAGGGGGACGCGCCGGTAGTTGGACGCGTCCATGGTGGCCAGCGCCCGGGAGGTCACGTCGAAGGCCACCTCGCCGCGCACGGCGGCCCGCAGCGCGGCCCGCAGCTCCGCGTTCCCGGTCATCGTTCCGCGTTCTCGGTGTTCTCGGTGTTCTGAGCGTTCTCGGGGTTCTGGGTCATCTCCTCAGGATGCCCCGGCGGACCGGCGGCCTCCTCCGGAGCCCGCGCGCCCGCGCCTCCGGAGGACGGCCGGCCGTGCTCTTCGCTTTTCGCTTTTCGCTTTTCGGCCACACCAATTCCGAAGAACCTGAACGGGACTCTCCCAAAGTGATCACCAACCTGCATATAGTGACCGGCAGTTGCGCGCAGGTGACGGCTCTAGCCCCCAATAGAGGCCGGATTACCTCATGGAACCGCCCTAGGGTTGGCCCGAATTGCCCGGTGGCAGCCCGAGGACCCGAACGAGGACTCCGCTGATGACCTCCCCCGCCCTCCCCGGCGACCGTCCCGCCCTTCGCGGCCTGCTGCCCGCCTTCGCGCTCACCGCGGCCGCGGCCGGGGGCGCGGTCGCCGTGGCCGCCGCCCTGGCACCAGCCTCCGTGCGCACGGCCGTGGCGCTGACCGGGGCGGTGGCCGCCCTGCTGCTCTGCGCCGCCGTCGCCGCGGCCGCGCACGGCAGGCAGACGGCGCGTGCGGCCCGCGCCCGGCTGGCGTCCGCCCACCAGGACCTCGGCAGGCTGTTCCAGGAACGTGCCCGGCTGGGTGAGGAGTCCCGCCGCCGGCACGAGCGGCTGACCGGCGACCTCGCCCGGGAACAGGCCCGGCTGACGGCCGAGCTGGAGCGGGAACGCGCCCGGCACGCCGAGGCCCTCGCCGCCGAGCACGACCGCCGCACCGCCGAGCACACGGCCGAACTGGCCCGGCTCACCGAGGAGCACGCCGCCGAGCTGGCCGCCCGCGCCGCCGAGCACACGGCTGAACTGGCCCGGCTCACCGAGGAGCACGCCGCCCAGGTCGCCCGCCTCGGCGAGGAGCGGGACCGGCTCACCGACGGCAACGCCCGGCTCGCCGCCCGGCTGCGCGAGGCCAACAGTGCGCGGGCCGCCGCCCTCTCCGCCACCGCCAACGCCGCGGGCCGCATGCAGGCCCTGGCCACCAGCATGCTCGCCGACCTGCGCGCGATGGAGGAGAGGCACGCCGACGAGGAGGTCCTCGCCGACCTCCTCCACCTCGACCACCGCACCGCCCAGGCCGGCCGGCTCGCCGACTCGGTCGCCGTCCTGACCGGCGCCCGCTCCGGCCGCCGCTGGGCCCGGCCCATCGCCATGGAGTCGATCCTGCGCGGCGCCATGGGCCGGATCGGCGGCTACCAGCGCGTCCGCGTGCACTCCGCCAGCGACACCGCCGTCGCCGGGCACGCCGCCGAGGGCGTCATGCACGCGCTCGCCGAGCTCCTCGACAACGCGGCCACCTTCTCGCCGCCGACCGCCGAGGTCCACGTGTACGTGGAGGAGGTGCCGGCCGGGGTCATCGTGTCCGTCGAGGACAGCGGTCTCGTCATGAGCGAGGCCCAGCTCCGGCGCGCCGAGGCCGCGGTCGCGGGCGAGACGGCCGGCATCGGCGGCCTCACCGGCACCCGCCTCGGCCTCGCCGTCGTCGGCCGGCTGGCCCGGCGGTACGGCATGAAGGTCTCCTACCGCCCCTCGGCGCGCGGCGGCACGGGCGTACTGGTGCTCGTCCCGCAGGACATCCTCGTGTCCCAGGACACCGCGCACGGCGCGCCCGCCGTACCCGCAGTGGCTGCCGCACCTGCCGCGTCGATCGCCCCGGCCGCCCCGGCCGTCCCCGCCCCGCGGACGGCACCGGCCGCCCGGAAGGGCCCGACCCGGCCGGCCGGCCCGGCCTCCGGATCCGCCCCCGTCGGCCCCGACGGGCTGCCCCGGCGCACCGGGACCCGGCCGGCCGGTGCGACGGGGGGTACGACGGCGGGTACGACGGACGCCCCGCAGCCCGTTCCCCCGGCCCCCTACGCCGCCGCACCGGCCGCCGCCGCACCGGACCCCGACCCGGTGCCGCGGCACGACTCCGCGAACCGGGTCGACTCCACGGACCGGCACAGCTCCGCGAACCGGCACGACTCCGCGGACCGGGACGGGAACCGGTCCCCGGACGGCGCGGCGGCGTTCGAGCTGCCCCGCCGCCGGCGCGGCCGCACCCTCGCCGAGGCCGAGCGCGCCCGCTCGGGCAGCCGCGCCGCCACGCCGCGACCGGCCCCCACGGCCGAGGAGACCCGGGCCCGCGCCTCCCGCTTCAGCGACTTCCGCCAGGCCGTACGCGGCTCCGCACCCACCCCGCCCCAGGACCCGGCCGGACCCACGGCCGCCCGGAGCACCGCCGAAGCCGCAGCCGTAACGGACGCTGACCCCGCGGACACCCCGCACGCACCCGGGGGCCCGGACACCCGGGAAGCCGCGCACACCACCACGGCCCCGGACGTTCCGCACACCCCCGCCACCCCGGACATCGAGGGCGCCCCGCGCACCCCCGCCGCTCCGGCCGCCGAGGACACCCCCGCCGCCGCGGGCATCCCGCACCCCACCGCGGCCCCGGACACCCGGGAAGCCGCGCACACCACCACGGCCCCGGACGCCGCCCCGCCCGGCCCGGGTGACGGCACCACCCCCGTACCCGCCACCCCCCGCTCCCCGCACGCGCAGAACCACCTGGAAGGCGACCCCACCTCATGACCGGCACGACGACCGCCGACGAGAAGCTCACCTGGCTGATAGAGGGCCTGCTGACGCGCACGCCGGGCGCTCGGCACGCGCTCGTGCTGTCCCGTGACGGCCTGAAGCTGTGCCGCACGCCCGAGCTGTCCAACGACCAGGCCGACCAGCTCGCCGCGATCGCCGCCGGCATCCAGTCGCTGTCGCACGGCGCGTCCGTGGAGTTCGGGGACGGCAGCGGAGGCGTCCGGTCGGCGATGACCGAGTTCTACGGGGGCGTGCTGTTCATCGTGGAGGCCGGTCAGGGCGCGCACCTGGCCGTCGTCACCACGGAGGACGCGGACCCCGGCCTCGTCGGCCACAACATGAGCGAGCTGGTCGAGCAGCTCGGGGAGCACCTGACCGCACCGCCGCGCAGCTCATGAGCCGGCCCGGCAGGGACGACTCACCGGACCGGCTGTACACGCTCACCGGCGGGCGCAGCCGGCCCGGCCCGGACAGTCCCTTCGACCTGGTGACCCTGGTCGTCGCCGAGTGCGATCCGGCGCCGGGCATGCAGTCGGAGCACTCGGCGATCCTGCGGATGGCCGACCGCCCCACCGCGGTCGTCGAGATCGCGGCGGAGCTGGGGCTGCCGGTGAGCATCACCAGGATCCTGCTGTCCGACCTGCTCGCCTCGGGCCGGGTCAGTGCCCGTCACCCCCGCAAGGCCGCCGTACTCGATCCCGACATTCTGGAGCAGGTGCTCGTTGGACTCCGCAACCTCTGAGACGCGCACGCCACTTCGCGCGTCGGCCGACAACGGCCTCAAGATCGTGGTCGTGGGCGGCTTCGGCGCCGGCAAGACGACGATGGTCCGCTCGGTCAGCGAGATCCGTCCCCTCAACACCGAGGAGACGATGACGCAGGCCGGGGAGACCGTGGACGACCTGAGCGGCGTGCGCGGCAAGACGGCGACCACCGTCGCCTTCGACTTCGGCCGCATCACCCTCGACGCGCACAACGTGCTGTACCTGTTCGGCGCGCCCGGCCAGGAGCGGTTCTGGTTCCTGTGGGACCGGCTGTTCTCCGGGACGCTGGGCGCGGTCGTGCTCGTCGACACCCGGCGGATCGACGACTCCTGGTACGCCATCGACCGCCTGGAGAAGCACGGCACGCCGTTCATCGTGGCCTGCAACGACTTCGGCGGCCCGGCCTTCACCCCGGAGCAGGTCCGCGAGGCCCTCGACCTCGACCCGCACGTGCCGCTGGTCACCTGCGACGCGCGGTCGCGGGCGTCCAGCAAGCTGGTCCTGATCTCCCTGGTGGAGCACATCCAGTCCCTGTACGCCGGCTCCGGCTCAACCTCCGGCTCCGGCTCCGGCCCGTCCCCCGCTCCCACCCCCTCCCCCGCCTTCCGTCAGGAGCTGGTGTGACCACCGCCCCCGCCCCCGTCCACCTCAGCGGCGCCCTGCTCCAGGACGACCCGACCCGGGTGTACCGGGAGATGCGGCGCGAGCACGGTCCCGTCGTCCCGGTGCTGCTGGACGGCGACGTGCCGGCCTGGCTGGTGCTCGGCTACCGCGAACTGCACCAGGTCACCGGTGATCCGGTCCTCTTCAGCCGCGACTCCGAGCTGTGGAGCCAGTGGGACGCGATTCCCGACGACTGGCCGCTGCTGCCGATGATCGGCCGCAGGCAGGCGTCGATCCTCTACACGGTCGGCGAGCGGCACCGCGAGCGGGCCACGATGCTCGGCGACGCGCTGGAGGGGGTCGACGCGTTCGAACTGCGCCGGTACGCCGAGAAGTTCGCCGACGAGCTGATCGACGGCATCTGCCCGCGGGGCCGGGCCGATATCGTCGGCGAGTACGCGATGCTGCTGCCGGTGCGGGTGCTGGCCCGCCTCTACGGCTTCGCCGACGACGAGGGCCCGGAACTGGTCACCGCGCTCAACGACATGGTCGACGGCCGGGAGCGGGCCCTGGCGGGCCAGACCCACCTGTTCACGTCGATGACGCGGCTGGTGGCCGACCGGACGGAGTCCCCGGCCGACGACGTCGTCTCGCGGATGCTCGCCGACACCTCCGGGTTCACCGGCGACGAGATCGCCCAGGACCTGATGGTGATGATGGCGGCCGGCCACCAGCCGACCGCCGACTGGATCGGCAACTCGCTGCGGCTGATGCTGACGGACGGCCGGTTCGCCGCCTCGCTGTTCGGCGGCCGCAACAGCGTCGCCGAGGCCATGAACGAGGTGCTGTGGGAGGACGCCCCCACCCAGAACGTCGCCGGCCGCTGGGCCTCCCGCGACACCCACCTGGGCGGGCGCCGCGTCCGCGCGGGCGACCTGCTGCTGCTCGGCCTCCAGGGCGCCAACTCCGACCCCCAGGTGCGCACCGACGGCTCGGCGCTGACCGGCGGCAACGGCGCGCACTTCTCCTTCGGCCACGGCGAGCACCGCTGCCCGTTCCCGGCGCAGGAGATCGCCGAGGTCATCGCGCGCACGGCCATCGAGGTCGTCCTGGACCGGCTGCCGGACATCGACCTCGCCGTGCCCGCCGCTTCCCTGACCCGCCGTCCGTCGCCGTGGCTGCGCGGCCTGACGGAACTGCCGGTGACGTTCACCCCGACCCCCGCCCTTGGAGGCACGCTCGCATGACGACTGCCACGGACACGCCGAACGGTACGGAGCGCAGACGCATCGCCCTCGACCCCTTCGTCGCCGACCTGGACGGGGAGAGCGCCGCGCTGCGGGCCGCCGGTCCGCTCGCCGCGGTGGAGCTGCCGGGCGGCGTGCCGGTGTGGGCGGTCACCCGCCACGCCGAGGCGAAGCGGCTGCTGACCGACCCCAGGATCGTCAAGGACATCAACGTCTGGGGCGCCTGGCAGCGCGGCGAGATCGCCCCCGACTGGCCGCTGATCGGGCTGGCCAACCCGGGCCGGTCCATGCTGACGGTGGACGGCGCGGATCACCGCCGGCTGCGCACGCTGGTCGCCCAGGCGCTCACGCCCCGGCGGGTGGAGCGGATGCGCGGCCGGATCGCCGAGCTGACCGGGGGCCTGCTCGACCGGCTCGCGGAGCTGCCGGCCGGCCCGGTGGACCTGAAGGCCGAGTTCGCCTATCCGCTGCCCATGTACGTGATCGCCGACCTGATGGGGCTCGCGGAGGACCGGCTGCCGCGGCTGAAGGAGCTGTTCGAGAAGTTCTTCTCGACGCAGACCCCGCCGGCCGAGGTCGTGGCGACGCTGACCGAGCTGGCGGGCATCATGGCGGCGGCGGTCGCCGAGAAGCGCGAGAACCCCGGCGACGACCTCACGTCCGCGCTGATAGCGGCGTCCGAGGACGGCGACCGCCTCACCGACGAGGAGATCGTCTCCACGCTCCAGCTGATGGTGGCGGCCGGCCACGAGACGACGATCTCGCTGATCGTCAACGCCGTCGTCAACCTCTCGCTCCACCCCGGGCAGCGGGCGCTGGTCCTGTCCGGCGAGGCCGGCTGGTCGGCGGTGGTGGAGGAGACCCTGCGTCACTCCACCCCGACCTCCCACGTCCTGATCCGCTTCGCCACCGAGGACGTACCGGTCGGGGACAAGGTGCTGCCGGCCGGGGACGCGCTGATCGTGTCGTACGCCGCGATCGGCCGCGACGAGGAGGCGCACGGCCCGTCGGCTGGCGTCTTCGACATCACCCGCGACACGGCCAACCGCCACATCGCCTTCGGGCACGGCCCGCACGTCTGCCCCGGAGCGGCGCTGTCCCGCCTGGAGGCGGGCGTGGCGCTGCCCGCCCTGTACGCCCGCTTCCCCGCCCTGGACCTGGCGGTCCCGGCGGCGGAGCTGCGCAACAAGCCGGTGGTGACGCAGAACGACTTGTACGAGCTGCCGGTGAACCTGCGCGGCTGAGCCGTCCGGTGCGGTGCGGGCCGCCGTCCGGCCCGTACCGCCCGCGCCTCCCCTTCGGGACTCCCCTCCGTGTCTCAGCGGCCGGACGACGTTTCGCCCCGGTTTCACGGAGCCGCTAGGCTCCCGCTCGTGGCTGAGATCCGGATTCCCGCTGACATCAAGCCCGCCGACGGTCGTTTCGGCGCGGGCCCCTCCAAGGTGCGGACGGAAGCGCTGGACGCGCTGGCCGCCACCGGCACCTCCCTGCTGGGCACCTCCCACCGACAGGCCCCGGTGAAGAACCTGGTCGGCCAGGTGCGCGAGGGCATCTCCGAACTGTTCCGGCTCCCCGAGGGCTACGAGGTGGTCCTCGGCAACGGCGGCTCCACCGCCTTCTGGGACATCGCGACGCACGGCCTGATCGAGAACAAGTCGCAGCACCTCACCTTCGGCGAGTTCAGCTCCAAGTTCGCCAAGGCCGCCAAGCTGGCGCCGTGGCTGGCCGAGCCGACGGTCGTCTCCTCCGACCCGGGCACGCACCCCGACCCGCGGGCCGAGGCCGGCGTCGACGTGTACGCCTTCACCCACAACGAGACCTCCACGGGCGTCGCCGCCCCGATCGAGCGGGTGGCGGGCGCCGACGAGGGCGCGCTGGTCCTGGTGGACGCCACGTCGGGCGCGGGCGGCCTGCCGGTCGACATCGCCGAGACGGACGTCTACTACTTCGCCCCGCAGAAGTCCTTCGCCTCCGACGGCGGCCTGTGGATCGGCGTGTTCTCCCCCGCCGCCATCGAGCGCGCGGAGCGGGTCCACGCCTCCGGCCGCCACATCCCGGAGTTCTTCTCGCTGCCCACGGCGATCGACAACTCCCGCAAGAACCAGACGTACAACACCCCGGCGCTGGCCACGCTGTTCCTCCTCAACCAGCAGCTGGAGTGGATCAACGGCCAGGGCGGCCTGGACTGGTCGACGGCCCGCACCAAGGACTCCTCGACCCGCCTGTACGCGTGGGCGGAGGAGTCCAAGCACGCGAGCCCCTTCGTCACCGACCCGGCCAAGCGCTCCCAGGTCATCGGCACGATCGACTTCACCGACGAGGTGGACGCGGCGGCCGTCGCCAAGGTCCTGCGCGCCAACGGCATCGTCGACACCGAGCCCTACCGCAAGCTCGGCCGCAACCAGCTCCGCGTCGCCATGTTCCCGGCGATCGACCCGGCGGACGTCGAGGCACTCACCAAGTGCGTCGACTACGTGATCGAGCAGCTGTAGCAACTGCCGCCAGTACGACGGCGAGGGGCGCCCGGTGGATCACCGGGCGCCCCTCGCCGTACCGGGGCCGGACACAGCGTGTCCAGCGGTGCGGTGCAGGAGCTGCGGCCGGTCTCCAGCGCACAGATCACCGAGTGGTGCCAGCCGGGAACGGGAATGTGCTGGTCCTCGCCCCACCCGGTGAGCACCTCTCTGCGTCAGCCCTTCCCGCCTCGATCATCGATCGGTGGATCCAGATCCATCCGATTTCACGGACTTTTCTTTGACACGTACCCTTTGAACCGTCACCCCCATACCGATAAACAGCACCCACGCAACGATCGCGGATTTGACAGTCGATGAATCCGCAAGCCCCAACGCAGTTGCCGTGAGCGAGACCGCAACTCCAATTGCACACCATACAGCGGCCCAAACGGTGAGCCGCACAGAGAAATTGAACACTTCGCCGCCACTCCGATCCCTTGCCCAGAAAGAGAAATTCACCGTGCGGCACGGGAGGGGAGTTCCCACTCCCGCACCCCACACATCAAACACTGGCAGACTCAGCCCACCCGGCCACCTTCACCGCCTACCTTTGCCTTTACCTTTGCCTTTGAAGAAATAGCGGGCGTACCCCAGCCTCCCGACAGAGGCCCCGGCGAATTCTTCTTCCAGCTCCACTCACCGTCGAGGTCAAAACGGTTCAGAGGATCGCCGTGCGCGTACTCGTACGTGTTGGCTTTTCCGCCGTGGACGAGGTCTACCGAGAGGGACCGGCCAGCGCCCGGGTTGCCGTACTCTTCTGTGGTCGCGGGGCGCTCGCCGACCAGCCCCATATCCGATTCATCGCGGACCGGCCGAGCAATGCCCATGAATTTTCTACCGTCTTCATCCGGGCTCGGGCATGAAGAACCGGGTGTCATTGAATCGTCGCACGAGACGTCTACTCTCTTCCGCGTCCTCAATTTTCGACAGTTCGTATACGGCAGCCAGCGAAGCCTCCACTTCCACCAAGCGGGAACCGGCCGGAGATTCAATCAAGACCAAGGATCGAACAAATCCCCCCTCAGCCTCCTTCACCGTAAGCAGATAACGAATTTCAAAGTTTCTCCAAGATTCCCCGACCGCCGACTTGACGTGCGGGTTCCCCACGAGAATCCGACCGGAAGCGAGAAATTCCGAGAAAATTTCCTCGTTTATTTCGTACACACCCCCCGGAGATACGGCCGCATCGGGCGTCGCGTCACGACGCCCGCGCCAAAGAACGCCGGCCATGACGGCCAGAACCGCTGCCGCGACAGTCATCCACGCATGCGCGGTGGCAACTGCGGCCACCAGCAACAAGAGTGCAGCCGCCAAGGCCCCCACAGGCCACACCAGGCCTCGACGTGGAGTGCTCATCCTTGTTTTCCTTTCCTAGGCACGACGTGGGGGGCGGGGCAGGTTCCCACCCCCCACACGATCAGGAGTCAGTTCACTCTGATTCGATCAGCTCACTCTGATTCGATCAGCGGAACTTCCGCCATTTCCACTTCATCTTCCACCTGGCGACCCGGAGTCTGGTATTCAGTCTCCACAGTGCCGCTTTGCCGGCGAACGAGGAACCCCGGCTGATGCGAGCGGCCAAGCCGCCACCCACCCCGCCTCCTGCGCCCGCCAGGGCGAACTGCCCCCAGTTCCAACTCCGAGTACCTGCGTTTGAAGCCGCGTAGGCACCCATTCCGGCAGCGGCTCCCACAGCGATACCGCAGACGATACTGGCAGCGCATGCGGCACCTCCGGCGAATCCGGCCACCACGATTCCGAATGACGCATAGTTACGCCAGTTCCGCCGAAAATGTCGGCCGACACCGCGCCCCCAGGACTTTACTTTCCTCCATTTCTTCTTCCAGCTCCACTTGCCGTCAAGGTCATACCGGTTGAGCGGGTCGGCGTGGACATAGTCGTAGGCATTGGCGTTGCCGCCATAGACCGGGTCCATGGACAGGAAGCGGCCGCTCTGTGGGTTGTACAGCCGCGCGCCCATGAGGGTCAGGCCGGTGAGGCTCTCGGCGGACCGTTGCTTACCACCCAGCCAGTTGTAGCGGGTTGCCGCCTGGCCTGCCCTCGGGTTGCCGTACTCGTCCGAGTCCAGGGCGACGGGAGCCTTGCTGGTGTCCAGCGGGAGCTGGAGGGCCACGTCGCCGTGGATGGTGGTGAGGTGGAGGGTCGTGTCACCGGTCTTGCTCGTCGTGGCGGCCAGGTCGCCGGAGGCCGAGTCGACGTTGCGGGTCAGGGCTCCGGTGGCGGTGTCCTCGACGATCCAGCGGGGGTTGTCGCCGTCGCCGTCGTAGTGGTTGAGCTTGGACTGCTCCTGGGTCCAGGTGGTGCCGCTGCCGGTCTCGACCTTCCAGGAGCGGAAGCGCAGGCCGGCGTCCAGCTGCCAGGTCTGGCGCTTGCCGTTCGCGGTCTGCTGGTGGGCGAGGTCGTTGGCGTAGTAGCCGACGGTTCCGCCACCGGGCAGGGCGGTGGTGCGGCCGAACGCGTCGTAGGCGTAGCCGGAGTCGACGATGCGGTCGGCGCTGTCGTAGGTGGAGGACACCGTGGTGCCCCCGCCGGCGGGACAGTCGGTCCCCGGGGTGCCGGCCGCCGTGGTCAGGGACTTGCGGTTGGTGCGGGCGTCGAAGGCGTACACGCGGCGCGTGCAGACCGTCTCCGACGTGTCCTCGACCGTGGTCAGGCGCCCGCTGGCGTCGTACCGGTAGGTCTGGTCCGACCAGCCCGCGTGCCGGGTGACCTGGCCGTGGACGGACTCGGCCGTGGTGTCGGTGTAGACGATCGCGCCGTCGCTGTCGCGCGTGTACGTGCGGGCGACCGCGGAGCCGGTGGTGTCCTCGGTCTGGGTGAGGGTGTAGCCGCCGGGGAGCTTCTCCGTGGCGACCGAGCCGTCCGCGTCGTACGTGGCCCTGAAGGTGCCGGCGACGGAGTCCGTGGTGCTGGTGGCCAGGCCACGGGGTTCGGTGGTGTGGTCGTAGGTGTAGGTGACGGTCGACGGGGTGGTGTCGGTGGCCTTGACCGGGCGGCCGAGCAGGTCGTACTCGGTCGTGGTCGTGCCGTTGTCGGCGTCGGTGTAGGAGATCTGGCGGCCGAGCCTGTCGTACGCCTTGGTGATCGTGCCGCCGGTCGGGGAGACCGACTTGACGGGTTTTCCGGTGGCGGGGTCGTACTCGGTGGTGGTCTGCGGGACCGCCTGGCCGGTGCCGCCGGTGACGGCGACGGTGGTGGGGCGGCCGGCGTTGTCGTACGACGTGGTGGTCGTGCGGGTCACGCCGTTCGCCGTGTCGGTGACCTTGGCCGGGTTGCCCCACCGGTCGTACTCGGTGGTGGTCGTGGGCAGGGCGGTGGGGTTGGAGCCGCCGCCGGTGACGGCGCCGCCCGCGGCCACGGAGCAGACCAGGTCGGCCCACTCGGGGCGGCCGGCGCACGTGCCGGTGCCGGTCGCGGACCAGTACGTCGTCACGCGGGTGCCCGCGTCGGTGCCGGTGGCGCCGGGCAGGAGCTGCCGGGTGACGCGGCCCTGGGCGTCGTACTCCGTGGTCTCGGTGATCGCGAGGCCGCCGGGGTCCTTGACCGTCTTGGTCGGCAGGCCCTTGGCCCAGTCGAAGACGGTCTGGACGGCGCGGTTCTCGCCCTGGACGGACGGGTGCTCACGCACCTGGGCGCCGGTGGTGGTCCTGGTGATCTGGTCCTTGACCTTGGCGGTGCCGTCGGTCGGGCGGCCGGCGTCGTACTCGTTGACCGTCCAGGTGCGGGCCGTGACCGACGTGCCGGCCGGCACGAGGGTGGTGGTGCCCTGCTTGAGGTCGGCTGTCAGGTCGATCCGGCGCAGCGGGCCGTACTCCTCCAGTTCGCGGGTGCCGGTGTCGTTGTAGACCGACTTGGTCGCCAGGAGGTCGGCGCGTTCGACGCCGGTGAGCTGGGCGATGCCGAGGTCGGCCTGGACGGCCTTGTCGGCGGCGGTCGTGCCGAGGGCGACGGCGCGGTTGGCGGCGGTCAGTTCGCGGACCGTGTTGCCGAACCGGTCGTACTCGGTGGTGGTGACGTGTCCGCCGGGGGCGGCAGTGTCGACCTCACGGCCGGAGACGCCGAGGTAGTGGACCTCGGCCCGCTTGTAGTCGGCCGCGGTCAGGGAGCCGCCGGAGTGCGACGCCGGTACGGCGTCGGCGGGGAAGACGGCGGTGGCGTCGGTGGGGGCGTCGAGCTGTCCCCAGGCCTTCACATCCGCCGCGCCCATCATGTGGGGGGCGGCGGTGCCGGTCAGCGGGACGTCGTAGACGACGCTGGTGGCGGCGGTGCCCTCCGCCACGTCGGCCGTGCCCTGCTTCAGCCCCGACCGGGTGGCCTTGAGCAGCATGCCCTCGCCGGCGGTGGTGGCGTTGCCCGCCTTGCCGTAGGTGAGGGTCCAGGGCAGTTCGCCGGGCGGGGTGAGCCCGGTGACGCGGCCCGCGCCGTCATAGGCGTACTCGGTCTTCAGCGCCGGGCTGATCTGCGGGTTCCAGGTCTGGCGCAGGCGGCCGCTGCCGTCGTACGCGTACATCTGCACGGTCTTGGAGGTGGCCGAGGCCGCACCCGGGTCGGTCGACCACAGGCGGATCTCCTTCACCTGCCCGCTCACGTCGCCGAAGAGGCTGTCGGTGGCGGTGGTGGAGCTCCCGTACACGAACTCCATGACGCGGCAGCCCTTGGTGGACGGGTCCGCCGTGCAGGCCGAGGCCGTCGCCGCCGAGGTCGGGGCGATGATCCGCTTCGGGCGGGCGAGCTTCTTGCCGTCCACGGTCACGGTCTCGGAGACCACGGTGGTGGTGGAGTCGGCCAGGCCGTCGAGCAGGGTGCTGGAGACCTGCCAGGTGGTGGCGGCCGGGTCGGGCTTGGTGAATTCGGTGACCGTGCCTTCGGTGTCGGTGAGCGTGAAGGTGCCGCTCACGCTGCCCTTGAGGGTCAGGTCCTCCGCGCCCGGCTCCGGGATCCACGCGGTCCTGGCCGCGTTCGCGGTGAAGTGGGTCTCCTCGCCGTCCGCGCCGACGACGGCGACGGCGGTGTCGGAGGTCCGGCGCAGGTGGCTGTAGTCGGAGTCGGTCAGCTCGGCCGCGGTGCCGGCGACCCATTCCTTGCCGAAGATCGCTGCCTGGCCCTCCTGCCTGGTCCCCTTGTCGGGGACCCGTGAGGACGCCGTACGGGAGACGGACAGGTCGAACGCCGACGCGTCGGTGGCCGACAGGGAGAAGTCGCCGGTGAGCAGGTTCACGCTGCCCGGGCCGGCCTCCTGCGTGGCGGCGCCGTCGGCGTTGCGGTCGACGACGACCGTCAGCGGGTCGGTGCTGCCCGAGGCACTGTTGGGGCCGGTGAAGTAGGCCTTGATCTGGACCGAGCCGTCCGGGTCGACGGTGTCGGTGGCGTTCCACACCAGCTGCGCGTTCTTGCCGTTGGTCAGCGCCACCGGCCAGGCCGTCAGCGCGGTGCCGCCGGAGGTGACGTGAGCGGCCGGGATCGGCACCCAGGTGTCGGCTTCGGAGCGGCGCCAGGAGAAGGACACACCGGTGTACTTGCCGGCGTCCGCCTCGGCGACCAGGGGCAGGCGCCGCGCGGTGCGCTCGCCCTCGCCCGGCTGGACGAACCCGCCGGGCCCGGCGTGGAAGGTGTACTCGATCGCGTCGGACTTGTTGTCGGCCTTGTCCACCGCGCGCACCTGGAGGGTGTGCGTGCCGTTCTTCGGAGGTGTGACGGGGAACGCCTTGTCACCGCCGACGCCACTCGTCGTGACCTTGGTCCAGGTCACGCCGTCCAGCGTCCACTCCAGCCATTCGTGGTCGGTGCCGGAGGGCGGGGTGACGGTGAACGTGCCGGCCTGGCCCGCGCCCTTGACCCACGAGGCCGAGGGGTAGTCCGTGGAGACGATCTTCGTCGGGGCGGACGGGGAGGTGGTGTCGACGGTGAACGTCTTCCACGCCGACCAGCCGGTGTTGTAGTGCGCCCCGTCGTAGGGCGAGGTGCGGAACTTGTACGTCTTGCCGTTGGTCAGCACCCCGGCGGGCACGGTCACCGAGGCGACCTGCCCGGACGGCACGTACTTCGACACGATGACGTCGCCGACCTGCGTGTTGGTGGCGTTGTCGAAGATCTGGAAGGTGCCGTTGACCTTGTCACCGTCGGCGTCGACGAAGGTGTCCCGCAGGGTCGGGGTGGTGGTGTTGACCGTGTAGGCGCCGCCGTAGGAGAAGTACGGCGGGCCCGCCTCCTGCTTGGTGCCGGTGCGCGGCCGGTAGTTGTAGTTCACGACCAGCTTCGGCGGGCTCGAGGCCGCGTTCGCGGAGTTCACCCGCTTCCACTGCGCCACCACCGACTCGCTCGTCGCCCGCAGGCCCAGGTGGCCGCGGGTGGCCTGCGCCGACGCCCACTCCTGCACCAGTGTCGTCACGTCGGCGTTGATCCACCCGTCCGGAGCCGTCGTGCACCCGGGGTTGCCGCGCGTCTCGGTGGAGGTGGCCTTCTTCGCCGTCATCGTCGGCCGGTTCGTCCACCGGCTGGACGTCGACGCGGCGGGGGACGACCACACCTCCCAGGGCTGCGCCGTGCAGTCGGTGTTGCCCGAGTGGAAGTTCCACAGGCTCAGTTTCGCGCTGGAGACCAGGGCGTCTGTGATCGGTGAGGAGTTCCAGGAGATGAAGGACTGCGCGGTGCGCGGTGTGCCGTCGGCGTTGGTCGTGCCGGGGTTGCCGAAGTCCAGTTCGGTGTCCGTGGACAGGTCGACCGTCTCGCCCTGCTGGACGTAGGTGTCGAAGACGTTCGACAGCGACGACGTCGACGGGTCGACCGTCACGGGATACCGGGTGGCGGGGTCGGAGAGGAACTCCGCGTCCGGCGTGATCACCAGATCCACGCCGTCCCCGGTCTGTACGGCCTTCATCGCCACCCGGGCCCGGTTCAGATGCTCACCGGACCGCTCGTCGACGGCCGCGTCCCACATCACCGGCGCGGGCATGACAGCCCGCTTCTTGTCCTTGTCGTCGGTGAACAACACGCTGCCGTCCGCCAGTTGCTCGGCCTTCAGCCCTTTGGCCTTCAATGGCAGCGTATAGGAGTAACCGCCGGCGGCAGGCTTCTGTTTGATCTCGACGTACTGCTCGAAACCGGTCCGGGTCGCCTCCACCACCACGTCCGCGCCGGGCACCGCCTCGGCGTACTCCGCGCGGTTGCCCTGCAGCTTCGGTTCCGGCAGCCCGCCCTTCCACTGCAGGGTGATCTGCTCGTCACCCTCGCCCAGGGTCACCAGGTCGACGGCCTTCGCCTGCTGCGCCGCCTTCAACGACACCGCCGGCACACCGGTCCCGCCCGCGAGCCGCAGGCCGTTGGGGTGGGCCACCGGCGCCACCCCGTCCCCCGCCTCGCGCAGGTCCACGTCGACGTCGACCCAGGTGCCGTCCCGCTCGAACCGCACCGGGCCCGCGGACAGCTCCGAGGTCAGGCTGCCGTCCTTGTTCACCCAGGTCCGCGACGTCTCCGTACGCTCCGACAGGGCCTCGACGCGCTGACCCGATAAGCGAGCCGCGACCTTGGCCGACGCGATGTCCGCCGCCTCGGTCACCGTGTTCGCCCTCGGCACCTTGTCCGACGGACCGTCAGGCGCCGCGGCGGCCGCGCCTTCCATCACGGACACCGACATCAGCACCGCGAGCCCGCCTGCTATCCAGCGCAGACTGCGACTCTTCTCGTGCCACGTCCGCCCCCTCTGCTCGGGGGAGGGCAGCTCTTCCACTGGTCTCACGAATCTCTCACCCGTTCACGTAAAGGAAGTGTGATCAATTCGCAAAATAGTCCGGGACACAACAAGACCAAGATCGCCTAAAGAGGTTCTATCGGGCACTCGAACCCACCACCTCGATCATGACCTACATCACATGACGTGACGTGACCGATACGGAAAGAAACATTCCGCAACCGTCACCGCAACACCCGGCCACCACCGCACCTGCGCCCGTCCGCCTCCCCGCACCGGCGCGCCGGACCCGTCCTCCGCAGCGGCGAGAAGGCGCACCCGGGGGCCCACCCGCCTCAGACTTTGGGTAGGGTGCGAAACGCTTCGAACGCCGGGGCCATACCGCGCCGTTGCGGGCGTCATCGAGCGCCGCACCCGCGTCACCGTGCGACCGCAGGCGCCAGTACCTGCGGGCGCACCAGTCGCGGCCGTGGGCCGCTCTCCGAATGGGGGGGAATTGTCCAGTCACCGGATGTCCAGAAAAGGCCGCTACATAGCCTGGTCGACCGCGGGCGTCGTGGTCGTGGCCGGGGCCGGCATCGCCGCGCAGACGTCGATGGCAGCCACCACCTGGCCCGCCCAGAAGACCTACACCGGCCGCGCCTTCGACACCTGCACCGCGCCCTCCCTGGCCGCGATGAAGGCCTGGAAGAGCGACGGCTTCTACGGCGCCGCCGCCGTCTACATCGGCGGCAAGAACCGCGGCTGCACCCAGGCCAACCTCACCCCGTCCTGGGTGAAGTCGGTCAACACGGCCGGCTGGAAGCTCATCCCGCTCTACGTCGGCGCCCAGCCGCCCTGCCAGACCAGCAGGAACCCGGAGAGGTTCACCGCCGCCACCGCTGCCGCTGTCGGTGCCAGCAACGCCAAGGACGCGGTCGCCAAGGCCGCCGCGCTCGGCATGAAGCCCGGCAGCCCCATCTACCTCAACATGGAGTCGTACGACATCACGAACAAGGCGTGCAACGACGCCACCCTGACGTATGTGCGCTCCTTCACCAAGACCCTGCGAGCCAAGACCTACCGCGCCGGGCTCTACGGCTTCAGCAGCTCCAGCGCCAAGGCGATCGCCACCGCGACGAACAAGACGGACCTGCCGGGCAACCTCTGGTACGCCCTGTGGGACAAGAAGTACACGACCACCACCGACTGGCCCTGGGACCCCAAGCTGTACACGAACCACAGCCGCGGCCACCAGTACATGGTCAACAGCAAGGAGACCCGCGGCGGTCACACGATCACCGTGGACCGCAACGCCTGGGACGCCCCGGTCGCCCTCGTGGGCTGACCTCTCCCGTACGTACAGCGGATCCCGCACGAGCGCGGGCGCGGCAGTGCCGGTACGGGTGCGCGAATCGGGGATTTCGCGCACCCGGGTCGCTGTCGGTTTCCAAGGTCACCCGCACGGATTTTCACGCCCGGCCGCACTCCTGCCCGGGCTCGGCGAGACCCGCGCCGTGGAACGAGCTATGCGCCGCCGTCGCCGTCGTCGCGCAGGGAGTGGATCATGCCCCGCAGGATCCGGAACGCGTCCGACCGCTCGGTCCCGGTCATGCCGGACAGCATTCTGACCTCGACGGACCAGACCGCCACGGGCGCCTTCTCCAGGATCCGCCGGCCGCGGGCCGGTCCCCGGCCAAGCGCTCCCAGGTCATCGGCACGATCGACTTCACCGACGAGGTCGACGCGGCGGCCGTCGCCAAGGTCCTGCGCGCCAACGGCATCGTCGACACCGAGCCCTACCGCAAGCTCGGCCGCAACCAGCTCCGCGTCGCCATGTTCCCGGCGATCGACCCGGCGGACGTCGAAGCCCTGACGAAGTGCGTCGACTACGTGATCGAGCAGCTGTAGCAACACCCGCTAGTAGTACGACGGCGAGGGGCGCCCGGTGGATCACCGGGCGCCCATCGCCGTACGGAGACCACCAAGGCTCAGGATGCCGTCTCCGCGCGGACGATCAGGGTGCCGATGTGGCCGGGCACCGGAGCGTCGAGCACCCGTGCTTCGGCCGAGGCGAATCCGGCCCGCGTCAACAGGCGCTCCCAGACGGCCGGGCGGTAGCTGTAGCGGTAGGTGAACATGGCCCTCCCGGCGAAGCCGCCCTTGTACATGCCCTGAGGGCCGTACGCGCCCGGGATGGCGGGCGGCTGCGAGAACACGAACACCCCTCCCGGGTTGAGCCGCGCCCGCACGAGCGGGAACAGGCGTCCCGGGTCGGTGAACCAGGCGGCGCCGAAGATGGAACAGACGGCGTCGTACGTCTCGCCGGAGGAGGCCAGCCACTCCAGAACCTCACCGCAGGCGAAGACGGCGCCGGTACCCGCCCACCGCTCGGTGCTCTTCTTCACCATGGCCGGAGAGAGGTCGACGCCGTGCGCGGTGATGCCGCGCAGGGCGAGGTGGGCGAGTGCGCGGCCGGTGCCGCACCCGATCTCCAGCACGCTGCGCGGGGCACCGAGCAGTTCCGGACCGGGGCCGTGACCGGCGTACTGCGTCCACCCGAACATCGGCTCGGCGTCGTCCCTGAACGCGGACTCGGCGTAGGCGTCCCAGAGTTCGGTCTCGGCGGAAATGTCGTGCGGAACGGGCACAGTGGGTGTTCCTCTTCTCGGGGAGCAGCCATCCTGCCCTCGGGACGGAACGAGGGCAGGGATCGGCTCCGGGCGGTTCAGTGGCTGTCGGGGACCTTGTTGTCGCACGGTGAGCAGTCGGTGCCGTCGATGGCCCACAGCTCCTCGTCGACGGCGAAGCCGATGGACTTCAGGAAATCCGCGGTGCGCAGGCACAGGCCGTCGCGGCGGCGCTCGACGAACGGCGCGTGGTGCTTGTACCGGCCCTCGTTGTAGACCTCGCAGAGGGCCCACCAGACCGGGGTGTCGAGGATGAGCTGGTGGACACCGATGTCGACGAGCTTGCCGACACCGAGGTGCACTTCGGGGTGCTCCATGCAGCCGATGGTGTACATGACGGCGTTCCCAAGGACGCGTTCGGCCATGTCCCGGACCATGGTGTGGTCACGCAGCAGCAGGGCGACCTCGCGGTCCCACAGGCTCATGCCGCCGTCCAGAACGTTGACGCTCAGGTGCCCGATGTGGGGCTGGACGGCGTTGAGCAGCCCTTTCGGGTCCCTGGTACGGATGAGCGATGTGCTGTCGAGTGTGACGGTCACGGACGTCTCCCTTCCGAGCGGTGCGGGGCCGTACTTGCGATGACCCGTCCCGGGACGGAGACGCGGCCATGAGCAGAACGCTAGGGAAAGACAGTTGTCACCGAGTCCGTCGTTTCCCAGAGTTTCTCGATCGACATGACAAGTTGCGCGAAGTTTCTGTCGAGGTTGCCAGGACCGGGCCTATGGGGCCTCGGCCTCGGAGAAGCTGGTCGGAGCAGACCCAGGCGAAGGGAAGACCATGCGACGGCTCCGGTTCAACGGCACCGGCTCGGGCGGCGGCGGATGCCCCGGCGTACACGAAGACCTGGACTCGGGTGAAGTCGTCGTGCACGGACCGCCGCTCGTAAACCCTGATGACCTGGCGCAGTTACGCCACTTCGACGAGGGCGAGGTGGCTGTGGTCGTGCCGCGCAACACTTTGGTCGACTTCGGACCACGCGACGAGACACCGCGGATCATCAACGCCGACGACGAGTTCGCCCGCCTCTTCGAGACGTTCGAGCACACCGCCTGGCGCCTGGAGACACGGCGCCGGTACGCGAGTGACGAAGCCACCGACACGTGGGCGCAGTTCGTGGCGAACCGACCGGTCCAGTGGGATCACGAGGACGACTGGTGCCGCAACGTACGTGTCCAGACGGCTCAGGGCAAGCGCTTCGAGCGAGTGCGGCTGGTCGACTCCCCGGCCACGACCGGACAGCTTTACCTGCTCGACAACGCCGCACGGAACTGCGCCGTCGGCGAGGACATCCGCAACCTCACACGCGCCGAGGCCGAGCGGCTGCGCCTGCCAGCCGAGGACTTCTGGCTCTTCGACTCCCGGCTGGTCGCCCGGCTCGTCTTCGACGATGCCGACGGTCTGTTAGGCATCGAACTCGTCACGGAGCCGGCGGCCGTCAACCGCTGTTGCCAGGTGCGGGATGCGGCCTGGCACCATGCGGTTCCGTACGATCAGTTCAAAGCCGCCATGTAAGTGACGTGAGGTCCGGTGAGCACCGACTATCAGCAGGCTCGTGAAGCATTGGGTCTCCAGCTTCGGGAGCTGAGGCTCGCCTGCCCTGACGGTCGGCTCACCGGCGCCCAACTGGCGGAGCGCCTCGGTGCGGGATGGACCAAGTCCAAGGTCAGCAAGCTGGAGAACGGCAGGCAGACCGCCGAGGCCGAGGAACTCCGGGTGTGGGCCGAGGCCACGGGCCATCCTGAGGCGTACGACGGCCTGCTCGCCCAGCTCCGCGGGTTCGAGTCCCGCATCCGGTCGTGGCGAAGACAACTGGCCTCCGGGCACAAACCCGTCCAGGACGCGATCACCGCTGAGCACGAGCGCACCCGGATACTGACCATCTGGGAGAACAACCTCGTCCCCGGCATGCTCCAGACCGCCGACTACGCCCGGCACGTCTTCACACGGCACGCCGACCTCATGCGGTCGCCACGCGACACCGAAGCCGCGGTACGCGCGCGGATCCGCCGTCAGGAGAGCCTCTACGAACCCGGCAGGACGTACCGGATCCTGATGTGGGAAGCCGCCCTGCGCACGCTGGTGTGTCCTTCCCCGGTACTGGCCGCTCAACTCGACCGGCTCACGAGCGTCATGGGCCTGGACACCGTGGAACTCGGCGTGGTGCCGTTCACAGCCGCCCTCAAGATCTATCCGGGGAACGGATTCTGGGTCTACGACGAACGGAGGGTGGTCGTCGAGGACTGGCATGCGGAGCTGTGGCTGGACGATTCCGACAGCATCGCGACCTATCTACGGGTGTGGAACACGCTGAAGGAATCCGCGGTGTACGGAACCGAAGCACATGACGTGATCACCGCCGCGCGGCACGCACTGACCCGTGGCCGGCCCGGCTGACCGTCCTCACCACCACTTACCGGAACTGCCCAGGAAAACCTGCCAGCTCCGGTCAAAGACGGCGATCAACAGGCCGTCCTGCCGCTTGCTGTCACGGACGGCGCGGCCACCGGAAGCAGTCTCGGCGACCTCGATGCAAGCGTTCTCCTGCCCCGAGTACGAAGACTTCCAGAACGAGCTTGTCACTTCGGTCACCATGAGTCTCCCTCCTGCACGAATTGCCGCAGGAAGCCCTGCCAACTCCGGCCGGAGACGGCGATCAACGGACCGTCCTGCCACTTGCTGTCGCGGACGGCGCGGCCGTTGGCAGCGGTAGCGGCCACTTCCACGCAGTTGCTCTCCTGCCCCGAGTAGGAGGACTTCCGGAACGGGCCTATGACCTCGATCATGACGTGTCTTCCTTGAGGGTCCGCAGTGCGCTTCCGATAAGACTGGCACTCGCCTCCGGGGCCAGTGCGGACGATCGTAGTAGGTCATATGTATTGGCGTAAGCCGCCAGATCCTCGGGGTCCTCAAGGACGGATGCACCCCTCAGGTTCTCCAGTGTCACCGCCTCGACGGTCGGCTCCGAGTCGAAGCTGAACGTGGAGAAAGCCGAGCTCGCAGCCGCCAGGAGTCCCGCTCTGAAGGGCAGCACCTGAATCGTGACGTTCTTCCGTTTCCCGGCTTCGAGCATCGCGGAGAGCTGCTCCCTGTGAACCTCGACGTCCACCAGCGGATGTGCGACGACCGCCTCCCACACGATGGCGGTGTACGTCGCTCCGCCTTCCTCGATCTTCGCCTGACGGTTCTCCCGGACCTTCACCAGCTGGGTGATCCGTTCGGGAGAGACGTAGTTGGGCCCCTCGGTGGTGACCGCCTCGGCGTAAGCGGGCGTCTGCAGCAGACCAGGCACCAACACCGGCTGCCACTCACGGATGTGGGTGGCGTCGTCCTCCAGCGCGATGTGGTCGAGGTAGTCGGGCCGCAGGTGTGCCGCGTGCTCCAGCCACCAGCCCCGCTTCTTCGAGTGCTTGGCCAACTCCTCGAGTTTGGCGCGCACTTCCGGGTCCGTGACGCCGTACGCGTCTAGGAGCAGCCGCACTTCGATGACGCGTGCGGTGACGTGCCCGCTCTCCAGTCGGCTGACCCTGGCCTGGCTGGACGCGATGATCTCGGCGGCCTGCGGCTGGTCGAGCTTGGCCGCGTGCCGGTACTGCCTGAGCGCCGTCCCCAGGCGCCTGCTGCGTACGGTCGGCCGTCCCCCTGCGGGCATGGGATCTCCCCTCTCCGGCCGCAACGATGCCACACGCGTCATCGCCTCCGAGATCCCATCACTCGATCGAGTGCACAACTGCATGTATTCACTGAAGAAGGTTGTGGGCGTATCGGATGCGTCCGTAGCTTCGCCCCATGCCACCGACCGAAACCTTCCGCATCCCCCGACACCGACGGCACGTCCCCGACGCCCGCCAACGCGTCCGCAAGACCCTCGCCGACTGGGGTGTCACCGGCCGACTCGCCGACTCCGTCACCCTCCTGGCCAACGAGCTCGTCACCAACGCCGTGACCCACTGCCGCGTCTCCGACGCCCGGGTCGAGGTCACGCTGACCCTGCACGGGACGGAGCTGGTCCTGGAGGTCGCGGACCCGGACCGGGACCGGCTCCCCCGGCTCCGTCACTCCGGTCCGGACGAGGAGGGCGGTCGCGGCCTCGCGCTCGTCGCGGCGCTGGCGGATGCCTGGGGGTGCCGACAGGAGCCGTACACGAAACGCGTGTGGGCCCGGTTCTCGCCGGCGGAGGCGGAGACGGACGTAGCGGCGAGGGAACGTGTTCCGGCTGCTCCGTGACGCGGTCACCCGCCTGTTCACCCGGCCCCGGCCCCGGCCGCCCGAACCCCTCATGAGCGATCTCGCGCGGGAGGTGCGGCAGCCCGACCCCTACGTCTGGCGGTTGCCGGACCCCCACGACGCCCGCTGGCGCCGCTGGTCCCGGCGCTCCCGCGCGGCCGGCCGCTACCTCCCTTTCCCCCGCGATGAGGCCTGCTGGGTGACCACGCCCCCGCCCATACCGCCGTCCTGGCGGACCAGCGAGACCGGCGAGACCGGCAAGGACCTGGTGCGCCTGTACGTCCTCGGACCGTGACGTCCCTCGGACCGCCGTACAGCTCACGCCCGGCACCGCCGCGCGCCCCGGTCCCTCCCCGGGATGCCACGTCCGTCGCCGCTCCGGAGGGAGAGTCACGGTGCCTCCCCGACGGCGGGGCGCCGCTGGACGAACCGGGCCTGGTCCGCGAGGAACCGGTCGGTGTACAGCTGCCGGGGCGCGAGGACTGCGGTCAGCGTCAGGCGCCAGCCGGAGTCCTCCAGGTCGTGGTCGACCAGGGAGTGGGTGGCGTCGGCGTAGCGGGCGACCGTCAGGGACTCGGCCGGCAGGACCTCGCGGTAGACGGCCTCGGTGTCGGCGACGTCCACGTTGACGTCGTGGCCCGCCAGCACCAGCAGGACCGGGGTGCCGCGCATGGCGCGCAGGTCTGCGGTCGCGTCCGAGCGGTAGTTCCTGGCGACGAACGCCCACCGCGCGCTGGTCATGCCGTCCACGTCCCCGACGGCGGCCCGGTACTCGGCGAAGGACGCCCCCCTCTCCAGCAGGCGCAGGGTGGTCTCCCGGCGGCGCAGCGCCGCGTTCGTCCGCTCGGCGCCGGCCCCGTCCCGCTCCAGCTCGGCGAGGAGGTTGAAGCGGCCCTGCCGCAGCCAGTTGACGGCCGGGGAGACGGCGATGACGAACTGCAGCCGCCGGTCCCGCGCGGCGACCTCGGGCAGGACCCAGCCCGCCTGGCTCGCCCCCCAGAGGCCGATGCGCCGGTCGTCGACGTCGGGGCGGTTCCGGGCCCACCGCACGGCGGCCAGCGTCTCGTCGGCCCGGTCCGTCATGCTCTGGCCCAGCCAGTCCCCCTCCGATCCCCCGATGCCCGGCTTGCTGAACGACAGCGAGGCGTACCCCGCGCGGGCGAAGGACTCCCACAGCGGCCGGTAGAACGTCTCGTGCGTCGCGTCGACCGGCCCGTCGCCGTGGACGAAGACGACCAGCCCGAACGGCCCGTCACCCGTCTCGGGCAGGGCGAGCACGCCCTGGAGGACCTTCCCGTCGTGCCGGAGCGAGACCTTCTCCTCCCGTAGCGCGTACGTGTTCTGCCACACCACGACCCCGGCGAGTCCGGCGGCCGCCAGCAGCACCCCCACCAGCGTCCACACCGTCCGGCGCCACCCGCGTCGCATCGGCCCGCCCCGTCTCCGGAACATCCCGACCCCCATATCGTTCGTCGAAAAAACGCTCGTTCCGAGAATGAACGTATTACTGTCATTCACGCAAGGTGGTCCCGTGGACGACGAAGGAGCGACGTGCGGACGACGGCGGACGATGCCCGGCCCTCAGCGGGGAGTGGGCCGGTGGTGCGCAGAGGCATCCCCGAAGGCAGCGAGGAACAGGTGGCGGCGCTGTACTGGGAAGCGTTCGGCCGCAAGCTGGCCCCGGCACTCGGCCCGCCCGCCACCGGGCGGGCGTTCCTGGCGGATCACCTCCACCACGACCGGGGCGTCGTCGCGCTCGCCGACGGCCGGGTGGTCGGCGTGGCCGGCTACCAACTCGGCGGCCGCGCCCTGACCGGCGGCGGCGCGCGGGACGTCCTGTCCGCCTACGGCCGCTTCCGCGGCCTGCCCCGGCTGGCGCTCCTCGCCCTGTTCGAACGCACCCCCGCCGCGGGCGAACTGGTCATGGACGGCATCGCCGTCGAGGCGGCGCACCGGGGCGAGGGCGTCGGCAGCCTCCTCCTCCGGGAGATCGCGGCCGTCGCCGCCGACCGGGGCTGCCGCCGGATCCGCCTGGACGTCATCGACGCCAACCCCCGCGCCAAGGCGCTCTACGAACGGCACGGCTTCACCGCCCACCGCACCGAGCGGACCCCCTGGCTGCGTGACCTGATGGGCTTCGGCGCGGTCACCACCATGCACCGCCCGGTCACCCCGGCGGACGCGACGAGCGAACGGAGGACACGGTGAACGGCACCCCGGCCCCGGCCCCGGCCGGAAGCGCGGACGACGGGCCGGGGATCCCCACCCGGCTGCTCGTGCACGCCCTGGTCCGCGAGGACGGCACCGTCGACGCCGGCGAGTTGTACACCGTCGCCGGCCTGCTCGGCATGAGCGACCAGCAGATCAGGCTGTGCGTCAGACGCCTCGTCGCCGAAGGCCGGTTCACCCAGGAAGGACGCGGCCGGAAAGCCACCCTCCGCGCCGTGGCCGACGTCACCGGATCCCTGGCACCCGACGCGGCCCACGTCCGCCACGCCTACCGGCAGGACGCCGGACTCGCCCCCTGGGACGGCACCTGGCACCTGTTCGCCTTCGCCGTCCCCGAGTCGCACCGCACCGCCCGCGACACCCTGCGCGAGCACCTGCGCCACCTCGGCGCCGCGTCCCTCCACAGCGGCCTGTACGTCACCGCCAACCCCGTCGCCGAACTCGTCGAGGCCCGGGCCCGCGATCTCGGCATCCTGCACACCCTCACCCGACTGACCACCACCGACCTGCGGATCGGCGTCACCACCGACCCCCGCGCGCTGGCCGCCGCGCTGTGGCCTCTCGCCGAGATCGCCCAGCGGCACGAGGACCTCGCCGCCTTCGCCGAAGCACGCCTGGCGCGGCTCGCCGAGGGGCCGCCCGCGCAGGACGCCGAGCGGCTCACCACGGCCGTCGAGCTCGCCGCCCGGTTCACCGCGGCGATGGAGCCCGACCCGCTCCTGCCGCCGCAGCTCCTCCCCCGGCCGTGGCCCGGAACCCGCGCCCGCCGCCTGGCGGCCGACTGCTGGGAGCGCCTGCGCGAGGCCCCGCCGACAGGGCGGGCCTCCGCCCCCCGCCTGTTCGCGCTCTACGCCGACGCGCTGCGCCCGGCGCAGTGACCGGCCTCCCCCACCGCCCACGCGAACTGCCGCGGGTGCGTCCTCCGTCCTCGGCGGTCCCACCGCGTCCTCGGCCCGCCCCGACGCCCCGTGGGAAAAGGAGTTGACCTTGCCGTCTTCCCGTGGGCAGGGTGCGGTGGTGACCGGAGCGGAGATCGAGATCCCTGGCGTGGACGGGGTCCCGTCCGGTGGGGGCTTCGGCGGCCGCGGTCAGGGCGCGCCGCTCGTCCACGGCAGCGGACACCACACCGCGGTCCGGACGGGTACGGCGTCCCACCTGGTGAGCGAGTGCCGTCCGAGCGCCCTCGACCCGCGTGGCCACGAACGGACCCGGGCCGCGGCCCCGGTCCGGAACACCGATCGATCCCCGCCCCACGAGGAGTGAGTCGCCGTGCCCCTTCACGACACCCCGACCGTCAGGGAGACCCCCGTGACGGACGAGAAGGCCGGGCCGTACGGCATCACGGCCGGACCCGACGGCGCGCTGTGGCTCACCTTCGTGCACAGCGGCCGCGTCGCGCGTCTCACCCTCGGCGGCGAACTCACCGAACACCCCCTGGACCCGCCCGGATGCGGCCCCACGGTCATCGCTCCCGGATCCGACGGAGCCCTCTGGTTCACCCGGTCCCGGGACCACCGGATCGGCCGCGTCACCACCGACGGTGAGACGGAGTCCTTCCCCCTGCCGACACCCGCCGGCGGCCCCTTCGGCATCACCGCCGGTCCGGACGGCGCGATGTGGTTCACGGAGATGAACACCGACCGGATCGGCCGCATCACCGGCACGGGAGAGATCACCGAGTTCGCCCTTCCCCGTCCGGGCGCCTTCCCCTCCGCCATCACCGCGGGCCCTGACGGAGCCCTGTGGTTCACCCTCAACCAGGCGAACGCGATCGGCCGCATCACCGTTCACGGGGACATCACCGTTCACCCGCTCCCCACCCCCGGCGCCGCTCCCGTGGGCATCACCAGTGACGGCACCGCCCTGTGGTTCGTCGAGATCGCGGCGGGCCAGATCGGCAGGATCTCGGTGGACGGCGCGATCGAGGAGTTCCCCCTCCCCGACCGCGCGGCCAGGCCCCACGCCATTGTCGCGGCCTCCACCGGGGACTGCTGGTTCACCGAATGGGGAGCCAACCGCATCGGCCGCATCACCGGCGGCGGCGAGATCACCGAGTACGACCTGCCCTCACCGTCGTCCGAGCCGCACGGCATCACGCTGGGGCCCGACGGCGCCCTGTGGGCGGCCCTGGAGACGGGAGGGGTCGCCCGGGTGGAACCGTAGCCCCGGGACGAGGAACCGCCGCCGGCCCGGAAGAAGCTCCCAGGGGTGCCCGGCCACCGCCGGACACCCCACCCTCACGGCCGCACCGCTCGACCCGCCGCCGCGGCCGCACCGCTCACGCCGCCGTGCGGCTCGATCCTCCGTACAGCTCAGGCCGCCGTGCAGCTCACGCTCGGCACGCTCCCGCCCCCCGGCGTCGCGCCGAAGCCGAAGCTCGCCGAACCGCCCGCCGTGAGTGCCCCGTTGTGGGCGGCGTTCGTCGCGGTCACCGTCGAGCCGCTCTGGGTGTACGACGCGTTCCACATGCTGGTGACCTTCTGCGAGCCGGACCAGGTCCAGGTCACCTTCCAGGAACTGATCGCCGTCGTCCCGGTGTTGGTGACCTTGACGTCGGCGTTGAAGCCGCCGCCCCAGTCGCTGCCGACCGTGTACGCGGCGGTGCAGGCCGCCGTACCGCCGCCCGGGTCGCCGGGGTCACCGGGGTCGCCGCCCCCGGTCCCCGGCGCGAAGCCGGGCGCCTTGACGCTCGCCAGGTAGCCGTCCTTGACCGTGTCCACGGTCTGCCAGTCGTCCTTCAGGATGCCGCCCGTGTCACCGGAGTTGGGGTTCCAGGACCAGAACGTCCAGTGGAAGGAGTCCCCGCCGTACGTGGACGTGGGCCGCAGGTAGTCCACGAGTGCCGCGAGCCACTTCTGGTCGACCGTCGACTGGAGGGTGGTGCCGAACTCGCCCACCCACACCGGGGCGATGTTCTGCTTGAAGATGTAGCCCCAGTACTTGTCCCAGATCCCGGGCATGTTCGCGGGGAACGACGGGTCGCTGAACCAGGTCTGCTGGGCCACGCTGGTCGCGTAGTCGTGGGCGGAGTAGACGACCCGGTTCGGGACGTCGAGCTGGACCGGGTACCGCGCGACGCCCATCAGGTTGCCGCCCCACCAGCCGGAGACCCCCTCGAAGGTCTGCACGCCCTCCACGAAGATCAGCAGGTCCGGGTTGACGGAGAGGACGGCGTTCCCGGCGCGCTGGGCCGCCAGCCGCCAGTCCCTCGTCGTGTCGCCGCAGCCCCAGCAGGCGGGGTCGTGCGGCTCGTTGTGCAGGTCGATGCCCACGACGGCGGGGTCGCCCGCGTACCGCCCGGCCAGCGACTTGAGGTTGGCGATCCACGTCGACTCCGGGACCGCCGCGGTGTACCAAAGCGCCGACTGGCCGGCCCCGTCCGGGCGGTGCCGGTCCAGGATGACCTTGACGCCGGTCCGGCCGGCGTACCCGACGATCCTGTCCAGCACCTGGAGGGAGCTGAGCCCCTGCAGGTCGGCGTTCTTCCCGGCGGAGAAGTCGATGCCGGCGGGCGTGGCGCCGGGCTTGAGGATGTCGTCGCTGAACGGGATCCGGAGGGTGTTGTAGCCCGTCGTCCTGATCTGGTCGACCATGCTCTTGTAGTCGCGGGCCCACAGGCCGTGGACGACGTTGTTGGAGGTCTCGAAGCCGAACCAGTTGATGCCGGCGACGCGGACCGGCTGCCCGGACGCGTCCAGGATCTGGCGGCCGCTGGTGTGCCAGTACCCGGCTCCACCGGCCTCCGCGGCGTGGGCCTGCGGGGCCGCGGCCAGGGGTATCAACGGCAGCAGGAGTGCGGCGGCGGCCGCGCACAGTGCCCTGCGCAAGGTGCGGAACATGTCGCTGCTTTCTCTCGGGGGTGCGGCCCGGAAAGAGTGGGAGCGCTCCCACAACCGCGCCTCCCATGGAAAGCGGATCACATGGACACGTCAAGATGGCCGACGTCAGCTGATGCACTTCTCCTCGGCCCGGAGCGGGGCGAGCCCGCCGGCCCGGCCCGGAGCGGGTGGTGTCCCGGCCCCGGGACAGGCGTTCCGGCCCCGGGGCGCCCCGGCCCGGGGCCGGGGCGGGCGCCTCAGCGCCTGCGCCGCAGCCGGCCGATGCCGAACAGGGCCAGGCACAGGGCCGCCACCGCGACCGCGCCCACCTTCACGCTCCCGCTCGTCCCGGAGTCCCCGTCACCGTCGGAGGAGGACGCCGAACCGCCGCCGCCGGAGGACGACCCGGCCCCCGGGTCACCCGGCGCGTCCTCCGCCCGCACCTCGCTCCCGGAGCCCTCCGTGCCGTACATCAGCTTCGAGCCGTCGGCGGAGAAGGTGACGGACTCGCCCTGCTGCTGCAACGGCACGTCGAGGCGGCCCAGCCGCTTGGGGACGCCGGCGTTCCAGTCGTAGTCGATGCCGCCGAAGTAGCCGCGCACGGCGAGCCGTTCGCCGTCCGGCGAGAGGGCGGCGTCGGTGGCCCACAGGTCGATGGGGGCGACGGGGCGGAAGACGTTCTTCCCCGAGGCGGAGAGGCGGTCCGGACCCTCGTAGAGGTGGCCGCCGTCCTCCTTCTTGTCGATGATGTAGACGCGCCCCGTCTTCGGGTGGACGACCATCGCCTCGGCGTCCCGGGCGCCGTCGGAGTACGTCACGACGTACTGCGTGGCGCGCACGGTCGCGTCCTTCAGCTCCTTCGGCTCGGGCAGCTCGTAGATCCACACGTACGGCCAGGTGCCGCCGAGGTTGTCGCCGATGTCCCCGACGAGGATCCGGTTGCCCGGACCGATCGAGATCGCCTCGACGTCGCGCGGGGTGCCGACGCCGGTGAGGGTGAGGCGGGCGACCGTCTTCCCCGTGGCGCCGTCGACGGCGTAGAGGTAGGGGCCGTCGTCGCTGTCGTTGTGCGTCCAGTAGACGCCGGGGTGCTGCCGGGAGGCGGCCAGGCCGCTGGACTCGGTGATCCTCGGGTCCTCGATCGTGAAGCTCCCGTCGCCGTCGGCGGCGGAGGCGGGCGCGGCGAGCGCACCCACGAGCAGGGCCCCGGCGAGGAGGGCGAACGGTCGGCGCATGCCCCAAGCCTGCCATCCCGCCCGCGTGTTGCGGACGCGCGGCCCTGCTCGCGCCCCACGCATCGGCGTCCCACCCGTCGGTGCCCCGCGTGCCGGCACCCCACGTGCCGGCGCCCCGCGCGTCGCGGGCCTGCGACCCGGCTCGCGTCCGGCTCGCGTCCAGCGCGTGGGGAACTCACGGCCGGACCCGTGGTCGGACTCACATCCCACGCGCCGCGCGCATCCCCCATGATGAGCGGATGCTCAGGATCATGCCCGTCGGCGACTCGATGACGATCGGCAGCGCGGGCGAGCACACCTGGCGTCACCGCCTGTGGCGGCACCTGTGCGCGACGTACGAAGGCCCGGTCACGTTCGTCGGCCCCCGCGAGACGCTGTACGACAAGGCGGCGGACGCCCCCGTCTCGCTGGCGTACGCCGACCCCGGCTTCCCCCGCCGCCACCTGGCCGGCTGGGGCGAGGGCTGGCTGCACATGGCCCCGCTCGTCGGCGACGCGGTCCGCGGCTGCCGGGCGGACGTCCTCCTGGTCTCCCTCGGCCTGATCGACCTGGGCTTCTACACGAACGCCGAGCAGACCGCGCAGAACGTCCGCGCCTTCGTGGAGCAGGCGCGGACGGCGAACCCGAAGGTCGGCATGGTCCTCCTGCCGGTGATCCCCAACGTCCGCGCCGCGCAGGACGAGCCGTTCGCCGCCCAGGTCTCCCTCTTCAACGAACTCCTCGCGAAGACCGCCGCCGACCTGGACGAGCCGGCCTCCCCCCTCCTCCTGGCCCCGGTCCCACAGGGCTGGGACATCGCCGCCGACACCTACGACGGCACCCACCCGAACGCGAGCGGCGAACACCGGCTGGCGGAGACCTTCGCGAAGGCGCTCCACCAGGGGTGGGGGCTGGGCGGGCCGTACGGGGGCCGCACCGCGCCGGGGGCGCGCGACGGTGCCGTGCGCGCCGTGTGACCAGGTCACCGTGCGTATCGTTGTACCGCTCGGCCGCACCCGTGCGTGGGGGCGGCCGGGGAGGAGCGCCGGATGACCATCCTGGAAGACAGGATCGAGATCGACATGGCCGACGAGAACGTCAAGCGCTTGGACGAGTGGTTCGAACGCCTTGAGCGGATGCCCGTCCCCGAGGGATACAAGGTCGAGATCGTCGGGGGCGACGTCTTCATGACACCGCAGCGAGACATCCACTGGGAGACCGTTCGGGAGCTCCTCTGGGCCCTCGAGGACCGTTTCGGAAGGCGGCACGCGCGGATCTTCTCCGATGTCCGGGTGGATTTCCCCGGTCACGAGAACGGCTTCTGCCCCGACGTGGCCAAGTTCCGCGAGGGAGCGGCGAAGGACGACACGGGCCGTTGGAAGCCCGAGGACATCGAGTTCATCGGCGAGGTCATCTCCAGAGGTACGGCGCACAACGACTACGGCCCCAAGAAGACGGCCTACGCGGTCGCCGGTATCCCCGTGTACCTCATCGCCGATCCCTACCTGGGCAGGTGCACCGTCCACACCGAGCCCAAGGACGGCGCCTACCAGTGCGAGCTGCGGGTCGACTACGGGACCAACGTCGACCTGACCACCACCGCCCTGAACCTCACCCTCAAGACCGACGCCTTCCCCCGCGACTGACGGTTTCCCCTTGCTTGGAGCACACTCCAGGCCGTTGGCTTGACTCCCATGGAGTACACGCAGCTCGGACGCACCGGACTCAAGGTCAGCCGACTGGTCCTCGGGACCATGAACTTCGGACCGCAGACAGACGAAGACACCAGCCACACGATCATGGACGCGGCGCTGGACGCGGGCATCAACTTCTTCGACACCGCGAATGTGTATGGGTGGGGCGAGGACAAGGGCCGTACGGAATCCATCATCGGCAACTGGTTCGCCCAGGGCGGCGAGCGGCGCGACAAGGTCGTGCTCGCCACCAAGGTGTACGGCAACATGGGCGCCGACGGCGACGTCTGGCCCAACCACGACAAGCTCTCCGCGCTGAACATCCGCCGGGCCGTCGACGCCTCCCTGAAGCGGCTGCGGACCGACCACATCGACGTCTACCAGTTCCACCACGTCGACCGGGACACTCCCTTCGAGGAGATCTGGCAGGCGGTCGACGTGCTTGTGCAGCAGGGCAAGATCCTCTACGCCGGGTCCTCCAACTTCCCCGGCTACAAGATCGCCCAGGCCAACGAGATCGCCGCCCGGCGCGGCGGCACCATCGGCCTGGTCAGCGAGCAGTGCCTCTACAACCTGGCCGAGCGGCGCGCCGAGATGGAGGTCATCCCGGCCGCGCAGGAGTACGGCCTCGGGGTGATCCCCTGGTCGCCGCTGCACGGCGGCCTGCTGGGCGGGGTCCTCAAGAAGCAGGCGGAGGGCGGGCGCCGGGCGGGCGGCCGGGCGGCCGACACGCTCAAGGACGCCAAGGCGCGCGAGCAGATCCAGGCGTACGAGGACCTGCTGGACAAGCACGGCCTGGAGCCCGGCGAGGTCGCGCTGGCCTGGCTGCTCACCCGGCCCGGCGTGACCGGCCCGATCGTCGGCCCGCGCACGCAGGAGCAGCTCGCGTCCGCCGTGCGGGCGGTCGAGCTGGAGCTGAGCGAGGAGCTGCTGTCGGGCCTCGACGAGGTGTTCCCGGGCCCGGGCCCGTCGCCGGAGGCCTTCGCCTGGTGAGCCGGGGGCGGCGGCACGGTGGCCCGTGTCCCCCGTGTCCGGTGCGTCGGGGGCGGCGGTCCGCCGGCCGGAGGGGCCGTCCCCGTCAGGCCCGCGGCAGCGGTGCGCGGCGGCGGGCGGTCACTTTCCGAGTGCCGCCGCCACCGCCACCACGACGAACATCAGCACGAGCGCACCGGCCATGATCCGGTTCCGGGTCTTCGGGTCCACCCTTCGAGCCTAACCGGCCGCGCCGAGCGCCCAGCGGCCGACCGGCTCGTAACGCGGCTGCTCCCCCGGCACCCCGGACCTCGGGAGGTCGCTGCGCACGAGCGTCAGCTCCCGTACGGTCCACTCGCGGCCGGCGAAGGTGTGCAGCAGGTCGACGTACGGGCGGGTGTCGACGGCGTCGCGGCTGCGGGCCAGGGTGAGGTGGGCCTTGTAGCGGCGGTGCTCGCCGAGGTCCAGGCCGGCCCTGCGGCCCGCCGCCTCCGCCCGGGCCGCCAGCAGCCGCAGCGCCGCCGTGTCGCCCTCGGCCCCGGCCCACAGCGCCCGCCCGTGCCCGAACTGCCCGCCGCCGTGCAGGGCCAGGGCGAAGGGGCCGGTGTGCCGCGCGGCCCGCTCCAGCCGCGCCGACAGGTCGGGTACGGCCTCCTCGTCGACCTCGCCGTAGAAGCCGAGGGTGAGGTGCCAGCCGGGGCGGCCGGTCCAGCGCAGCCGGTCGGCGCCGGGCAGCCGCTTCAGCGCGGCGACCTCGGCGGCGAGCTCGTCGACCACGTCCCGCGGGGGCAGCACGGCGGCGAAGAGTCTCATGGGGCCAGTGTGCCGTCCGCCGCCGGCCCCGGACGGGTCGTCGCCTGTTCCGGACCGGCCGTCGCCTCCTCCGGACCGGCCGCCACCGGCTCCGGGCAGGTCCCCACCGGCCCCGGACCGGTCGCCGCCAGCCCCGGACCGGTCGCCGCCAGCCCCGGACCGGTCGCCATCGGCCCTGGACCGGTCGCCATCGGCTCCGGACGGGCCGTCGCCGGCTCTGGACAGGTGGCCACCGGCCTCGGACCGGTCGTCGCCGCCTCCGGGGCCGGTCGCCGCCGGCCCCGGACGGTTCACGCCACGGCCGCCAGTTCCTCGCGCCGCTCCCGCGGGACGAACCGCAGGACCGGGTGGCCGCGGCGCCAGCCGACGGAGAGCCGCAGGCCGCCGACGCGGGCCAGGACCAGGCCGACGACCGCCGCCGCGAGCGCGGAGACCGCGCCGCCCGCCGCGAGGCCCGCCCGGACGCCGTACGCGTCGGTGATCCAGCCGGCGATCGGCGCGCCGACCGGGGAGCCGCCGAGGAAGACCATCATGTAGAGGGCCATGACGCGGCCGCGCATGGCCGGGTCGGTGCCCATCTGGATGGTGGTGTTCGCGGTGACGTTGACCGTCATGCCGAACATCCCGATCGGCACCATGAGCAGGGCGAACAGCCACAGGGACGGGGCCGCGGCGGCGGCCAGCTCCATCACGCCGAACGCCGCGGCCGCCGCGATCAGCACCCGCATGCGGGAGGTCCCGCGGCGGGCGGCGAGCAGCGCGCCGGCGAGGGAGCCGACGGCCATCAGGGTGTTGAAGAGGCTGTAGGAGCCGGCGCCCGCGTGGAAGACGTCGTCGGCGAACGCGGAGAGGTAGACGGGGAAGTTGAAGCCGAAGGTGCCGATGAAGCCGACCAGGACGATCGGCCAGATCAGGTCCGGGCGGCCGGCGACGTAGTGCAGGCCCTCCCGCAGCTGGCCCTTGCCGCGCGGGGCGCGCCGGGCGGCGTGCAGTTCGCGGCCCCGCATCAGCAGCAGTCCGGCGATGGGCGCGACGAACGACAGGCCGTTGGCGAGGAACGCCCAGCCGGTGCCCACCCCGGTGATCATCAGGCCGGCGACGGCCGGGCCGACGAGCCGGGCGGACTGGAAGTTCGCGGAGTTGAGGCTGACGGCGTTCTGGAGCTGGTCGGGGCCGACCATCTCGGAGACGAAGGACTGGCGGGCCGGGTTGTCCAGGACGGTCGCGAGCCCGACGGCGAAGGCGGCGACGTAGACGTGCCAGACCTCGACGTGCCCGGAGAGGGTGAGCAGCGCGAGCGCGATGCCGGTGACGGCCATGGCCGTCTGGGTGGAGAGGAGGACGCCGCGCTTGGGCAGGCGGTCGACGAGGACGCCGCCGTAGAGGCCGAACAGGAGCATCGGCAGGAACTGCAGGGCCGTCGTGACGCCGACGGCGGTGGCGGAGCCGGTGAGGCTGAGCACCAGCCAGTCCTGGGCGATGCGCTGCATCCAGGTGCCGATGTTGGAGACGACCTGGCCGGCGAAGAACAGGCGGTAGTTCCTGACCTTCAGGGAGCTGAACATCGAGGACCTGCGAGCGCCCCCGGACGGGCCGGGGGAAGAGTCGTGGGTGGTCGGTGCGGGGGCGGAGTGTGCTCCGGGTCCCGTACTCAAAAGGGTCGCCTCCTCGCGAAGTGCCTACAGGTGTGCGAGCTTCTCCAGGACGGGGGCGGCGGCACGCAGCTTCGCCCACTCGTCCTCGTCGAGACCGTCGACCAGGGTGGCCAGGAAGGCGTTCCGCTTGGCGCGGCTCTCCGCGAGCATGGCCTCGGCCTGCTCGGTCCTCGTGACGACCTTCTGGCGGCGGTCCTCGGGATGAGGCTCCAGCCGGACCAGGCTCTTGGCCTCCAGGAGCGCCACGATGCGGGTCATCGACGGCGGCTGCACGTGTTCCTTGCGGGCCAGCTCACCGGGGGTGGCGCTGCCGCACAGGGAGAGGGTGCCGAGCACCGACATCTCGGTGGGGCTCAGTGACTCGTCGACGCGCTGGTGCTTGAGCCGACGGGACAGTCGCATCACGGCTGATCTCAGGGAGTTCACGGCGGCAGCGTCGTCGCCATGTTCGAGGTCCGGCATGTATTTAGAGTAACTCATTACTCTCGCTAAGGAACGCCGCGGGGACGCGTGCACGCCGTGACGCGCGTCACTGTGATGCCACATCGCCCGAATGTCACTCAAACGGGTGATGTAGGCGCGGAACGGCACCCATCGTCCCGGATCGTGCCGCGACCCTCGTAGCCATGGGGACCGAGGTGCTGAGCCTGCGGATGGACCACGAGCTGCTCGAACGGCTCCGGCACCATGCCGCCAGAAGAGGAATGAGCGTCCAGGACTACGTCGTCCGGACGCTCATGCGCGACGACTTCGACGAGCGGTTCCAGACCGCGGTCGAGGAGACGGAGAAGTTCTACGGCCTCGCCTGAGCCGCGTGACGCGGTTCGGGCGAGGCCGGTGGCGCGGGCGCCGGGCACGCAGCCCGGACGAGGCCCTCGGCGCCCGGAAGACACGCGGCCCGGGCTGAGCCTCGGCGCCGAAGAGGCGCGCGGCCCGGGCGGGACGAGCGGCCCGGGCGAAGCACGCGGCTCAGGCCGGGCGTGCGGCTCAGGTCAGGCCCAGGGCCGGCATCAGGTAGTAGAAGGCGAACACGGCGGAGACCACGTACATCGGGACCGGCACCTCACGGCCGCGGCCGGCCGCCAGGCGCAGCACCGCGAAGGTGATGAAGCCCATGCCGATGCCGTTGGTGATCGAGTAGGTGAACGGCATCATCACCATCGTGACGAAGGCCGGGATCGCGATCGTGTAGTCGGCCCAGTCGATCTCCTTGACCGAACCGGCCAGGATCAGGAAGCCCACCGCGAGCAGGGCCGGGGTGGCCGCCTGGGAGGGGACCATCGTGGCGACCGGGGTCAGGAACAGGGCGACGGTGAAGAGACCGCCGGTGACGATGTTCGCGAAGCCGGTGCGGGCGCCCTCGCCGACGCCGGCCGTGGACTCCACGAAGGCGGTGGTGGCGGAGGAGGAGCTGGCGCCGCCGGCGGCCACGGCGAGGCCGTCGACGAAGAGGACCTTGTTGATGCCGGGCATCTGGCCCTGCGCGTCGGTCAGCTTGGCCTCGTCGCTGACGCCCATGATCGTGCCCATCGCGTCGAAGAAGCACGACAGCAGCACGGTGAAGACGAACAGGACGCCGGTCAGGACACCGACCTTGCCGAAGCCGCCGAAGAGGCTGACCTCGCCGATGAGCCCGAAGTCGGGGGTGGCGACGGGGTTGCCGGGCCACTCCGGGGTGGTCAGGCCCCAGGACGGCACGGTGGCGACCGCGTTGACGATCAGCGCCAGCGCGGTCATCGCGACGATCGAGATGAGGATCGCGCCGGGCACCTTGCGGACGATCAGCGCGAGCGTCAGCAGCGAGCCGAGGATGAAGACGAGGACCGGCCAGCCGTTGAGGTGACCGTCGGCGCCGAGCTGGAGCGGGACGGTGGTCTGGGCGACGTCCGGGATGCGGGTGACGAAGCCGGAGTCGACGAGGCCGATCAGCATGATGAACAGGCCGATACCGATGCTGATGGCCTTGCGCAGGCCGAACGGCACGGCGTTCATGACGCGCTCGCGCAGACCGGTCGCCACCAGCAGCATGACCACGAGACCGGCGAGGACGACCATGCCCATCGCGTCCGGCCAGGCCATCCGGGGGGCGAGCTGGAGCGCGACGACGGAGTTGACGCCGAGGCCGGCGGCCAGCGCGATGGGCACGTTGCCGATGACGCCCATCAGCAGCGTCGTGAACGCGGCCGTGACGCAGGTGGCGGTGACGAGCTGGCCGTTGTCGAGCTGGTGCCCGTACATGTCCTTCGCGCTGCCGAGGATGATCGGGTTCAGCACGATGATGTAGGCCATCGCGAAGAAGGTGGCGAAACCGCCCCGGATCTCCCGGGGCAGCGTGCTGCCGCGCTCGGAGATGCGGAAGAAGCGGTCGAGCGCGCCGTACGCGGGCGTGCCGCCCGGCTCTCCGGGCGCGGGAACCTTGGCGGGGGCCGAGGTGGACATGTGGGACCTCATCACCGGCGGACATCCCCCATGCCGCTTTGGTGCTTCCTACGAATGAAAATGGTCAGAGGCAAACGGATTCAGTATGAACACATAAATCCGTGAACACCATCTCCGCGCGTAGACCTGATCGCCTCGTAGGCTGTCCCCATGGCGAAGTGGACCCCCAAGCACGAGGCGCCGGAGCCCCTGGAGGGCCCCGTGGTCGCCACCATCACCGGCGGCACGATCCTCTGGTTCGCCCTCTTCCTCGTCCAGCTGCCCTTCTACGGCTGGTTCGACGACCACGGTCACCTGTGGTGGCTGTGGACCTGCCTCGCGGGCGGCGGTCTGGGCTTCATCGGCATCTGGTACGTCCGCAGGCGGGACGCGGCGATCAAGCGGGGCGCCGCCGGACAGGAGTAGCCGCGGGGGCGGGCCGGGAACGGGACGGCGGTGGGCCGGGAGGGGACGGCCGGTGGGCCGGGACGGGACGGCCCGGAGTCCGGGGGAACCCTGAGCCGGGAGCCGGGACCCGTGGGCGGCGCGTGGTACCGCCGCACGAGGGCCCTCCTCCCCAGGTCGGATCTTCCGCCACCGCGGCGGGTGAACGCCCCCCTCCGCACGTACCGTCGATGCCATGACCCATGCCGACGCCACCACCGCCCGGACCCCCGCGGCGACCGGGCTCACCGCCGCCGAGGTCGCCGAGCGCGTGGCGCGCGGTCAGGTCAACGACGTGCCCGTCCGCAGCAGCCGCTCGGTCGGCGAGATCGTCCGGGCCAACGTCTTCACCCGCTTCAACGCGATCATCGGCGTCCTGTGGATCGTCATGCTGTTCGTCGCGCCGGTGCAGGACGGCCTCTTCGGGTACGTCATCCTCGCCAACACCGGCATCGGCATCGTCCAGGAGTGGCGGGCGAAGAAGACCCTGGACTCCCTCGCCGTCATCGGCGAGGCCCGCCCCACCGTCCGGCGCGACGGGGCCGCCGTCGCCGTCGGCACCTCCGCCCTCGTCCTGGACGACCTCGTCGAGATCGGGCCCGGCGACAAGGTCGTGGTGGACGGGGTGTGCGCCGAGGCCGACGGCCTGGAGATCGACGAGTCGCTCCTCACCGGCGAGGCCGACCCCGTCGTCAAACGCCCCGGCGACCAGGTGATGTCCGGCAGCTTCGTGGTGGCGGGCGGCGGCGCCTTCCGGGCCACCAGGGTCGGGCGCGAGGCGTACGCCGCCCAGCTCGCCGAGGAGGCGTCCCGCTTCACCCTCGTCCACTCCGAACTGCGCACCGGCATCTCCACGATCCTCAAGTACGTGACGTGGATGATGGTCCCGGCCGCGATCGGCCTGGTCGTCACCCAGCTCTTCGTCAAGAACAACGACCTCAAGGCGTCGGTCGCGAGGACCGTCGGCGGGATCGTGCCGATGGTGCCGGAGGGCCTCGTCCTGCTGACCTCCGTCGCCTTCGCCATCGGCGTCGTCCGGCTCGGCCGCAAGCAGTGCCTCGTCCAGGAACTGCCGGCCATCGAGGGCCTCGCCCGCGTCGACACCGTCTGCCTGGACAAGACCGGCACCCTCACCGAGGGCGGCATGGACGTCGCCGAGGTCCGCGCCCTCGACGGCAGCGACGGCGGGTACGTCCGCGAGGTGCTCGGCGCCCTCGGCGCGTCCGACCCGCGGCCCAACGCCTCCCTCCGGGCGGTCCTCGACGCCTGCCCGGACACCGCGGACTGGCGCCGCCTGCAGTCCCTGCCCTTCTCCTCCGCCCGCAAGTACAGCGGCGCCGCATTCGCCGAGGGCGACGGCGACGGCGCGATCAGCACGTGGCTGCTCGGCGCCCCCGACGTCCTCCTCCCCGACGGCGACCCCGCCCTCGCCGAGACGGAACGGCTCAACGAGCAGGGCCTGCGCGTGCTGCTCCTGGCCCGCACCCCGCACCACCTCGACGACCCCGACGTCACCCGCGGCGTCCGCGCCACCGCCCTGGTCGTCCTCGAACAGCGGCTGCGCCCCGACGCGGCCGACACCCTGCGCTACTTCGCCGAGCAGGACGTCCGCGCCAAGGTCATCTCCGGCGACAACGCGGTGTCCGTGGGCGCCGTGGCCGCCAAGCTGGGTCTGGACGGCCGCGCGGTGGACGCGCGCCGGCTGCCCGCCGAGCGGGAGCCGATGGCCGCCGCGCTCGACGAGGGCACGGTGTTCGGACGGGTCACCCCGCAGCAGAAGCGGGACATGGTCGGCGCCCTCCAGGCGGGCGGGCACACCGTCGCGATGACCGGGGACGGCGTCAACGACGTCCTCGCGCTGAAGGACGCGGACATCGGCGTGGCGATGGGCTCGGGCTCGGAGGCCACGCGGGCCGTCGCCCAGATCGTGCTGATGGACAACAGCTTCGCCACGCTCCCGTCGGTGGTGGCGGAGGGCCGGCGGGTCATCGGCAACATCACACGGGTGGCCACGCTGTTCCTGGTGAAGACCGTGTACTCGGTGCTGCTGGCGCTGCTGGTGGTGTGCTGGCAGGTGGAGTACCCGTTCCTGCCCCGCCACCTCACCCTGCTGTCGACGCTGACGATCGGCGTCCCGGCGTTCTTCCTCGCCCTCGCCCCCAACAAGGAGCGCGCGCGGCCCCACTTCGTGCGGCGGGTGATGCGGTACGCGATTCCGGGCGGGGTGCTGGCCGCGGTGGCGACCTTCGTGACGTACCTGGTAGCCCGGCACCACTACACCGGGGCGGGGTCGCTGGAGGCCGAGACGAGCGCGGCGACGCTGACCCTGTTCCTGATCTCGATGTGGGTGCTGGCGATCATCGCCCGGCCCTACACCTGGTGGCGGGTCCTGCTGGTGGCGTCCATGGGCGCGGCCTTCGTGCTGGTCCTGGCGGTGCCGTGGCTCCAGGACTTCTTCGCGCTGAAGCTGGTCGGCATGGCCATGCCGTGGACGGCGGTGGGCGTCGCCGCGGTCGCGGCGGCCGTCCTGGAACTCCTGTGGAGGTGGATCGGCCGGCGCGTCCCGGCGTAGGGCGCGTGGCGGAAGCGGCGCCGTCCGCCCGGAGGGCGGGCCCGGGGGCGCATCCGCGGCGGCGGGACCACCGCGCCGCGTTCCCGCGAACGGCAGGGGGCCCGCACTCCGCCGGGTGCGGAGTGCGGGCCCCCTGCCGTTCGGCCGGCCGACCCGATCGATCGGGTCGGCCGAGTCGGCCGACCAGACGGATCGGCCGGGTCGGCCGGCCAGATGGGTCGGCCGGGTCAGCGCACGTCGACGAAGTCGGCCGTGGCGGTGGCCGCCGGGGTGGTCGAGGTGCCCGCGAAGGTGTAGCGGAAGTAGCCGTCCGCGGTCGCCTTGACGGTCGTCTTCAGGACGCCCGTCGTGCTCGACTTGATGGTCTTGACCGTGGTGTAGGTGGTGCTGCCCTTCTTGCGGAACTGCAGCTTCACCGGCTGGGTGGAGTACCCGGCGTAGGTGTTGTTGTCCCAGTTGGCACGCGACAGCTTGCCCGTGACGGTGAGGGTCTTGCCCTTCTTCACCGGCTCCGGGGTGGCGTCGGCGGTGAGCTTCGAGGCGCGCAGCAGCTTGGCGGTGCCGAGGTCGCCCCGCCAGGTGAGCCCGCCGCTCTCGTTGGCCGCGAGGGCGCCCAGCTTCCAGCTGCCCGCCTGGCTGTTGACCAGGTCGATGTCCTCGCCGGAGGTGGCCTTCGGACGGAACTGGATCTTGGCCGTGCACTTCAGGACCGTCGAGGAGACCGTCGTGCAGGTGCCGGCGTCGTCGCCGCCGATGAGGTCGTCGGAGGTCATGCCGAGCGTGGCGCCCCGGTAGAGGACCGGCACCGTCCCGAGGGCGTTCGGGTTCAGGCTCGCGGGCTTCGTCACGGTGTAGGTCGCGGTGACCGTGACCTGGGCCGTGGGGCCGACGACGACGGGCTTGCCGCCGTTGACCTTCAGGTTGGAGAAGGTGACCGCCGGACCGGCCGGCGCGGCCTGCGCGGCCGGCACGGCGAGGGCGGACAGGGCGACGGCGCCGATGACGGCGGCGACGGTGGTGGTGGCGCGTACGCGCATGCGGGTTCCTCGGAGAATCTGGAAGGGGATCTGCGAGGTGACGGCCCGGTCCCCGCCGGGTGCGGGGCCGGGCCGTCCCTCAGTGGTGTCGGTCGCTTCAGCGCACGTCGACGAAGTCGCCCGCGGCGCTGACGGCCGGGGTGGTCGAGGTGCCGGCGAAGCTGTAGCGGAAGTAGCCGTCCGCGGTGGCCTTGACGGTCGTCTTCAGGGCGCCCGTCGTGGTGGTGTTGATGGTCTTGACGGTGGTGTAGGTGCTGCTGCCCTTCTTGCGGAACTGCAGCTTCACCGGCTGGGTGGAGTAACCGTGGTACAGGTTGTCCTCCCAGTTCGCGCGGGACAGCTTGCCGCTGACCGTGATGGTCCTGCCCTTGACGACGGGCTCCGGGGAGGCGTTGACGGTCAGCTTCGAGTAGCGCTGGACCAGCGTGGAGCCGAGGGCGCCCTGGTCTGCGTAGTCGCCGCTGGTGTAGTTGAGGGCCAGCGCGCCGCCCTTCCAGCTGCCGGCGTCGGAGTTCAGCAGCTCCCCCTCGGCCGGGTAGACGTCGATGTCGCCCTTGCAGGTGGCGGTGGTGGCCGAGGTGTCGGTGCAGGTGGCCGCGTAGTTGCCGAACAGCATGTTGTCCGGGTCGGCGAACGCGCCCTTGTAGATGTACGGGCCGGTGGCGAAGTCCTCGGCGTGGATGTCCACCTCGGCGCCGTGGGTCAGCTTGTAGGTGACCGTGGTGGCGACGTGGTTGGTGGTGCCGACCTTGAGCGCACCGGCGATCTTGAAGTTGGAGAAGGAGACGTTCAGGTCACCGTCGACGGCGGTGGTGAACGCGGACTTCCCGGAAGTGCCGTGGGCGGCGGCGAAGGCCGCGGCGGCGCTCTCGCGGTACGAGGGGTCGTCGGCCTGCGCGGTCGGCACGGCGAAGGCGGACAGGGCCAGGGCGCCGGAGACGGCGGCCACGGTGGCGCGGATGCGCATGCATTCTCCAGGGAGGAGAGAGGGTCCTGGCCGGCGGTGTTCCTCACGGATCGTCATCGCGCAGGACCCAGGTGATCACGGAGCCTGTTGGCTCACATGATCAGATGCACGACGGATGTGAAGGGTTGTACGAAAGCGGTGGAGATTTTCGTACGGAAACCCGGAAGCCCGGACACCGGGCGCGGAAGCCCGGACGGGCCCGCCCGTGCGGGGTGCCCCGGCGGATCCGGGGCACCCCGTCCGTGCGGCGGTCGCTCAGTCGAACCAGCGGTCCCGCGCCAACTCGCCGGTCCTGGAGGGGTCTTCGAGCAGGGCGGCCACCTCGAAGCGGCGGGGCCACTGGCCGGCCGCCCAGGCGAGGCCCGCGGCGACGCCCTCCAGGGTGGCGGCGTGCAGGACGCCGTCACCGGTCAGGCGCCAGTCGATCTCCACGCCGTCCACCACGAGTTCCTCGTGTTCGACGTAGGTCGCGGGGGTGCGCGGGCCGAGGAGGACGCGTACCGGATCCGGGACGTCGTGCTCGGCGCCCTCGGAGTGGATCTCGCCGGTCACGGACTCGCTGAGGCGGCGGACCTGGAACAGCTCGGCCAGCTCCGCGGCCCGCGCGGGCCGTACGGGCAGCAGCGGGACGCCCGCCGTGAAGGGCAGCAGGTCGGGGGAGTCGACGACGACCGCGTCGGCCGCGTCGACGACCTCGACCCGGCCGTCGACGACCGCCCTCAACTCGTCGGGCAGGGTCACCTGTTCCGGGTCCAGCTCGGCCAGCGCGCCGTAGAGGCCGTGGAGTTGGGCGGCGCTCACCGGGCGGTCCGGGTCCGCGAGGCGGTCGAGCAGCTCGGCCGCGCCGCCCGGCTCGTCGAGGAGGGCGGCCACGGACGTCCGTACGCCCAGGGCCCGCAGCACCTGCTCGTCGTCGAATCCGGTCGCGTCGGCCTGGTCGTACAGGCCGTGCAGGAGGGGGTCGCCGCCGGCCGCGAGCAGGCCCGCCGGACGGCGGCCGTCGAGGACGGGGTGGCCGCGCAACCACCAGGCGGTGTACGGGCGTACGACCTCGTGGGTGCCGTCCGGGAGCAGGATCCGGACCGGCTGGACGAGGGCGTCGCGCAGGGGCGGCCGGGCGAGCAGGGCGAGGGCCTGCGGCCAGTGGTCGTCGTCGACGAGGTCGAGGTCGCGGACGGCGACCAGCTCGGTGGCGACCGGCGGGACGGGCGTGTCGGGGAAGCGGTCGAGGATGTCCTCGCACCAGACGTCCACGGCGTCCAGCAGGCCGGCGTCGTCGGGTTCGGCGAAGTCGCCCTCGCGGGGCTCCAGTTCGTCCGGGTCCAGGACGACGTCCGTGGCCCGCACGAGCGCGAAGTCCGCGAGGACCCCGCAGGCCGCGAGGGGCTGCTCGCCCCACTTCCCGGCCAGCTCCGGGTCGACGAAGGCGAGTTCGTCCTCGCGGATGACCTGCGCGAACGGGCTGCCGGGCAGGACGAGTTCGCCGGCCGGGGCGAGCTCGCCCTCCTCGTCGGGCAGCGCGAGGGCGCCCAGCCAGGGCTCCTCGCCGGGCTCCAGGCCCGCGTCGCGCACCAGCGCGAGGACGGTGTCGGCCAGTTCCTCGGCGTCCGGGGTGTCCTGGTCGTCCCAGGCGCCGCGGTCGTCGTCCAGGGACGCGGCCACGGCGGCCCGCACCTGCGGGGTGGTCAGGATCGCGCGCGGCGTCGCGGGCAGCGCCCCCAGCTTCTCCAGCAGCGGATGCGCGGCGTCGGGGTGGGCCACCTTGAGGCCCAGGCGGGCGAGGACGTCGGCGTCGAGCCGGGCCGCGTCCGGGGTGGGCAGCAGCACCTGGCGGGGGCCGATCGTGGTGCGTGCTCCCCCGGAGCCGAAGGCCTGGGGGGTGCCCCCGGCGAGGGGCACCGGCAGCCCGGAGAGGCGGTCGGGGTCGACCCCGGCGAGGCTCTCGTAGAGCCGGTGCCACCACTGCGGGTCCTTCTCCAGCCCGGCCAGCCGGTCGACCGCGTCGGCGAGCGGGACCCGCGCCACCCCGAGCGAGCGCAGCTCCACCCGGCGCTCCAGCCCGGCCGGCAGCAGCGTCGGCAGCACTTCGGCGAGCACCCGTACGGTGTCGGCGCCCGCGCCCTCGACGACCTCCGCGTCCCGGGGCCGCAGCGCCTCGGGCAGCTCGTCGTCGCCCTCCACCGGCTCGGCGGCGGGCGGCAGGAACGCCGTGCGCGGCAGCCGCTCCAGGATCGCCTGCCGCAGGGCGCCGTCCAGTTCGCCCTTGCCCAGCGGGCCCGGTACGAGGTCGATGATCCCGGCGGTCACCGGGCGCCAGGCGGCCAGCAGTGCGGCGTACGCGTCCGCCGCCCGCTGCACGAGGTGGTCGGTGAGCGGGCCGGGCGCCGCGTGCCGCCGGGTGGTGTCGAGGGGGAAGGAGGCGATCAGCAGCGCGGGCACGCCGAGCGGCTCGTCGCTGGGGGTGGGCGCGTGCACGACGGGGCTGGTGCGGGGCCGGGCCGGGGACCCGTCGGCGTCGACCGGTACGGCCCAGGTCACCGACCAGTGGGGCCGCAGCCGCTCCTCCACCGGCCGGCCGACGAGCAGGTCGGGCGTGAGGGGCCCGTGCGCGGCGGCGATCCGCCACCGGGTCGTGCCCTCCCGCGTGTCCGACACGACGGTGAGGGCGCCGTCGGTGTCCCGGCGCAGGATGCGGGGGGCCGCGTCCCCGACCTCGATCACGACCTCCTCCAGGCCCGGCAGGGCGAGGAGGAGGGCGTCGTCGACGGCGGTGAGCAGCCGTTCCGCGAGATCGGCGGCGGGGGTGTCGCGCAGCGGCAGGATGACGGCCGTGTCGTACGGCTCGGGGGCGGTGCCCTCGGCGGCGAAGGGCAGCCGCAGCAGCGGCACGTGGCCCTCGCGGCGGCGGATCTCGTCGCCCAGGCCGGGGCTGTGGCGGGCGGTCTCGGAGGCCAGTACGCGGGCCTCGGCCAGGGACCAGCGGATCCCGCCGTGCCGGCCGACCACGGCGGGTTCGTCGGTGACGGCGAGAACGGCGGCGAAGCCGACGCCGAAGCGGCCGACCGCGGACCGGTGGGTCTCGCGTTTCGCGGACGCGCGCAGGGTGGAGAGCGACTCGACGCCGGCCGCGTCCAGCGGGGCGCCGGTGTTCGCGGCCACCAGGACGCCCTCGCGCAGGGTGAGGCGCAGCCGGCCGGGCACGCCGGCGCGGGCGGCCGCGTCGGCGGCGTTCTGCGCCAGCTCGACGACGAGGCGGTCCCGGTACCCGCCGAGGACCAGATCCTCCTCGGCGTTCGCGTCCTCCCGGAAACGGGCGGCACTCGTGGCCCAGGCGTCCAGCACTCCGCGCCGCAGCCGGGCCGTTCCGAACGGGTCGGCCCCCTCTGCCGCGGGCCGCACGAACTTGCTCACGTCGGTTCACTCTCCTCATCGCCGTGAGCTCGAAGGTACCGCGCGGATCGGCTCCGCCGGTTTCGCGTCGTGAGGTGCGGCCTCCCGCGGTCCCGTCCGGGGGCTCCGCCCCCGGCCCCCCGGGCCCGTGCCCACCCACCACCCGACTCGGTGGGACGACAGGCGACGGGCCGGGTGTCCCGGCCCGCCCGGCGCTGCGAGGACGAGGCCGTCCGGACCGGGAGCGGGGGCGGGGACGGCGGCCCCGGGAGCGAGCGGCGCGCCCCCGCTCCCGGTCAGGACGGGGAGGGGCGGCGGGGCCGGGCACGACCAGGCTGAGCCGAGTCGGGTCGGGCGGGACCGGGCGGGACCGAGCCGAAGTGAGCTGGGCAGAGCCGGGCCGGGCCGAGTCGGGTCGGGTCGGGCAGAACCGAGCCGGGCCGGGCCGGGCAAAACCGGGCCGGGCAGAGCAGGACCGGGCAGGGCAGAGCCGGGCCGGGCAGAGCCGGACCGAGCCGAGCCTAGGAGTGGCCCAGTTCCGCCGATTCCTCGTCCGTCACCGCCGGTACCGAGCCGGAGTCGGGGGCCGGCCGCAGGGGGAAGGGGTCCACCCGGTTCTCGTCGATCACCGGCAGGGGCGGCCGGGGCGGCTTCGGCATGACCGCCGCCTCCGAGTGCCCGCCGCAGCCGTACGCCAGCGACACCACGCGCCCGTCGGCCGGGGAGAACTCGTTGGCGCAGACCCCGAAGGCCTGGCCGAGGGAGCCGCCGATCGGCGTGAGGAAGCCGCAGCTGACGCAGGCCGCCGGCGCCGCCTGCGCCATCGGGGTCTTCGCCCCGAACGCCTCCTCCCAGCGGTCGGCGGCGGTGTGCAGGCCGTAGCGCGACAGCACGCGCGCCCGGCGCATCCCCAGCTCCTCCGCCACCGCGGGGATGGACCCGCGGGACGGGACGGCCGGCAGCCGCGCGGGCGGCGCCGCCGTCACCTCGGCGTCCTCGGCCTCCGCCAGCTCCGCCATCTCCTCCGAGACGGGCGAGCCGGGCAGCGGGGCGTCCTCGCCGGTGTAGCCCGGTTCCAGACGCAGGTCGTCCGCGTCCGTGGGGAGGAGGTCGCCGGGGCCCATGTCGCCGGGGCGGAGGCGTTCGCTCCACGGGACCCACTCGGGGGCCAGCACCGCGTCCGGACCGGGCAGCAGCACCACCTCGTCCAGCGTCACGATCTTCGCCCGCGAGGCCCGCGCGACGGTCGCCGCCCAGCGCCAGCCCCGGTAACCGAGTTCCCTGCACTCGAAGAAGTGCGTCACCACCCGGTCACCCTCGGCGAGGACTCCTACGTGCTCCCCGACCACGCCGGGCGCGGCGGCCTCCTCTGCCGCCGCGCGGGCGAGGTCGACGGCCTCGGCGCACAGGCGGTCGGGGGTGCGGCTTCGCGTGGTCGCTGCGCTCACAGGTATCGCTTCTCTCCTACGCCGTCACTCGGGTGCGGTTGCCACCGGCGGCGGAGCGGACGGAGCGGACCAGTGGGCCGCGTCGACGTCAGCGTCCGATCGCGCTCGGGCGCACCTGTGCCATCCATTGTGGGGGATGGCTGAGATACGCACGCTACCTGTTCGCGGCCGCTCATCCCACACCGACGGTGCTTCTACGGCACTCCGCGCCGAGTTTCCCCGCGGTTTCCCCGCACTCGTCCCCGGCCGGACCCGCCCGGTCCGCCGCCCCGGCCCCCGGCGCCGGACCGGCCCCGGCCCCTCCGGGCGCCGTCCGCGCGCCGTCCGTGAACCGACCGCGAGACACCCGTGAACCGGCCGTGAGCCGCCCGAGCAACCGACCGTGAGCCGCCCGTGCAACCGGGCGGGAAACCGACCGCGGAACCGGGCACCGAGCGGAAAGTGCGCGCCCATACGTGCGGTGACCGCGCTACATCCCGGTTTCTCGGGGCACTATGGCGGAGTGGCAGCCGCGAGGACACCCCAGGGCGCCACCGGGACCGGTGGGGCGAAGGGCTACAAGGGGAGGGGCAGGGTGAGCGGTTCGGGCCGGGTGAACGGGTCCGTCCGCGCGATCGGCCGTGCCCTGCACCTGCCGTTCACCGGAACCGCCCGTGGCATCCGCAAGGCCACGCACGCGCACGGCGCGGGCGAGTCCGGGCTCGGCAAACTGATCGAACTGCACGCCGTGAACGGCGCCGGCGACGTGATGATCACCATCGCGCTCGCCTCGACCGTGTTCTTCTCGGTCCCCACCGACGAGGCCCGCGGCCGGGTGGCGCTCTACCTGGCCATCACGATGGCCCCGTTCACGCTCCTCGCCCCGGTGATCGGCCCCCTCCTCGACCGGCTGCCGCACGGCCGCCGCGCGGCGATGGCGGGCGCGATGGCCGCGCGGGCGCTCCTGGCCCTGGTGCTGTCCGGCGCCGTCGTCAGCGGCAGCCTGGAGCTGTATCCGGCGGCCCTCGGCGTGCTGGTGGCGTCGAAGGCGTACGGCGTGGTCAGGAGCGCCGTCGTGCCGCGCCTGCTGCCACCGCGCTTCTCGCTGGTCAAGGCCAACTCCCGGGTCACCCTGGGCGGCCTCCTGGCCACCGGTGTGGCCGCGCCCGTGGGCGGGGGCCTCCAGCTCCTCGGCCCGCGCTATCCGCTCTACGGCGCCTTCGTGATCTTCGTCGTGGGCACGTTCCTGTCCTTCTCGCTGCCCCCGAAGGTGGACTCGGCCAAGGGCGAGGACCGGGCGCTGCTCGCGGCCGACGAGGAGCATCTGCACGGTCCGCACCTCCACCCGGTCAAGCGCCCCGGGCTGCGGACGGTCGGCAGCGCGGTCACCCACGCCCTGGGCGCCAACGCGTCCCTGCGCTGGCTGTCCGGGTTCCTGACGTTCTTCCTGGCGTTCCTGCTGCGCGAGCACCCGCTGACCGGCCAGGGCGCGGCGATGTCGCTGGGCATCGTGGCCGTCGCGGCGGGTGTCGGCAACGCGCTGGGCACCTCCGTGGGGGCGGCCCTGCGCTCCCGCGCCCCGGAACTGATCATCGTGACCGTGGTCGCGGTCGTGCTGGGCACGGCGATCACGGCGGCGGTCTTCTTCGGGGCGTTCCTGGTGGCCTGTCTGACGGCCGTCGCCGGCTTCTCGCAGGCGCTGTCCAAGCTGTCCCTGGACGCGCTGATCCAGCGGGACGTGCCCGAACTGGTGCGCACCTCGGCGTTCGCCCGCTCGGAGACGCTGTTGCAGGTGTCGTGGGTGTTCGGGGGCGCGGTCGGCATCGTGATGCCGCTGAGCGGCACCCTGGGGCTCTCCGTGGCCGCCCTGGTCATCGCCACCGGCTGGGCGACCACCGCACGGGGCCTGATCGGCTCGGCCCGGCACAAGGGACCGCCCCGGGCGAAGGTCACCTGACCCCGCCCCGACCACGCCCGTCACCACCGCCTGGCCATCCCGCCCGCGCCCTGCCCGCCCGGTACGACGCCCCGCCCTCGCCGACGCGACGCCCCGCCCCGACCGGAAGCCGCCCGTCCCGTCCACGCCCGGCACCACCCCCCGGTCCGGTCGGCACGGCGTCCCACCCGGCCCGCACGGCGTCCCCGCCCACCCCACCACCGCGCCCCGGCCGCCGGCACGGTGTCCGCCCCGGCCGGAAAGCCGGCCGGCCGGGGCGGGCGGGCCCGAGCCCGCGTGGCGTAACCCGCGGCCGCGCCGCACCCCACGTAGGAGGAGCGCCGGACGTGCCAGATAGCCTTCGCCCCATGACCTCGATGCGATCCGTTGTGCGACGCCGCCGCGCCGTCGCCGCCGCCGGCGCCGTTTCCGCCGGACTGCTCGTCCTGTCGGCGTGTGACAAGCCGACCCCGCTGTCGACGATCACCGTCGGCTCCTCCTCGGTCAGCTCGGAAGCCACCTGCGGTGGTGAGGACGGCGTCCTCAAGACCCCGGAGCTGACGAAGTGCCTGGCCGACAAGGACATCAAGTCCATCACCGTCGACCCGGACGAGACCGTCCGCTTCGGCGTCGACCCGGAGATCGCCGACCAGCGCTGGACGATCCTGATGAACGGCCAGCCGCTCACCGAGGACAGCACCAAGACCTACCGCACCATCCCGGGCAGCGTCTTCTTCAACGCCCAGTACGGCGCCCAGGGCGACTCGACCCTGGTCTCCATCAAGGCGGGCGACGGCAAGAAGAACGGCCAGGCGGTCACCGGCCTGTGGTCGTTCAAGCTGAAGAAGGACGACTGACCACGTCCTCCGCCCGCGTCCTCGTGGCCACCGCGGTCCCCGCCGAACGGGACGCGGTGGCACGGGCCTTCCCGGAACCCGCCCGGGAGGTCCGCCTGCCCGGCGCCCCGGCCCTGCACCGCACCGGTGCCGACACCGGCACCGGCACCGCGTACGACCTCCTCGCGGCCGGGGTGGGCCCCGCCCTCGCCGCCGCCTCCACCGCCACCGCCCTCACCGCGGCCGCCCTCTCGGGCACGCCGTACGGCCTCGTGGTGTCCGCCGGGATCGCCGGCGGCTTCGCCCCCGGCGCGCCGCTCGGCTCCCTGGTCGTCGCCGACGAGATCACCGCCGCCGACCTGGGCGCGGAGACCGCCGAGGGCTTCCTGCCGGTGACCGAGCTGGGCTTCGGCACCGTCACCCACCGCCCGCCCGCCGCCCTCGTGCGGCAGGCCGCGACCGCCACCGGGGCGCGCACCGGCACGGTCCTGACCGTCTCCACGGTCACCGGCACCGCCGCCCGGGCCGACGGCCTGCGCGCCCGCCACCCGCGGGCCCTCGCCGAGGCCATGGAGGGCTTCGGCGTCGCCGAGGCCGCCGTCGCGCACGGCGTGCCCGTGCTGGAGATCCGCGCGGTCTCCAACCCGGTGGGCCCGCGCGACCGCGCCGCCTGGCGGATCGGCGAGGCGCTGGCCGCCCTGACGGCGGCCTTCGGGAAGCTCGCACCCGTCCTGGAGAGTTGGAACCGACATGACCGGTGACCCCTTGCAGATCGCGTACTCCCCCTGCCCGAACGACACCTTCGTCTTCGACGCCCTGGCCCACGGCCGCGTCCCGGGCGCGCCCGCGCTGGACGTGACGTTCGCGGACATCGACATCACCAACGGCATGGCCGAGCGCGGCGAGCACGACGTGCTCAAGGTGTCGTACGCCGTGCTGCCGTACGTCCTCGACGACTACGCGCTGCTGCCCTGCGGGGGCGCGCTGGGACGGGGGTGCGGGCCGCTGGTGCTGACCCGGGAGGCCGGGCCCCGGGACGCCGCGCCCGTCGACGGCGCGGGACTGGCCGGCCGGACCGTGGCCGTACCGAGCGAGCGGTCGACGGCCTACCTGCTGTTCCGGCTGTGGGCGGCCGACATGGTGCCCGGCGGGGTCGGCGAGATCGTCGTCATGCCCTTCCACGAGATCATGCCGGCCGTGCGGGACGGGAAGGTCGACGCGGGCCTGGTCATCCACGAGGCCAGGTTCACCTACCGGAACTACGGACTGCACAAGCTTGCGGACATGGGCGAGCACTGGGAGTCCACCACCGGCCTGCCGATCCCGCTCGGCGCCATCATCGCGAAGCGGTCGCTCGGCGCGGCGGTCCTGACCGGCCTCGCCGACTCCGTCCGCGCCTCGGTGCGCGCCGCCTGGGACGATCCCGAGGCGTCGCGCCCGTACGTCATGGAACACGCCCAGGAAATGGACCCGGGCGTCGCCGACCAGCACATCGGGCTGTACGTCAACGAGTTCACGGCCGATCTCGGCGAGGACGGTTACGCGGCCGTGCGCGGACTCCTCACGCGCGCGGCGGCCGAGGGGCTGGTCCCGCCCCTCGGCCCGCGGTCACTCGATTTCCCGTGAACCCGTGGAACCCGTGAACCCGTGGAACCCGTGAACGGGTCGACGGCTTCCGGTCACACGTCCAACTGGTCGGCGACGGCGCGCAGCAGACCCGCGATCTGCTTGCCGGAGTTCTTCTCGGGGTAACGGCCCTTCTCCAGCATCGGCGTGATGTTCTCGAGGAGGGTCGTCAAATCCTGGACGATGGAGGCGAGTTCGTCCGGCTTCTTGCGCTGGGCCGCCGCGACCGAGGGCGTCGGATCGAGGATCACGACCGAGAGCGCCTGGTCACCGCGCTGTCCGGCCACGACGCCGAACTCCACGCGCTGGCCCGGCTTGAGCGTCTCGACTCCGGCGGGGAGGACCGAGGAATGGACGAAGACGTCACCGCCGTCGTCGCGGGAGAGAAAGCCGAAGCCCTTCTCACTGTTGAACCACTTGACTTTGCCGGTGGGCACGTCTGTCCTCGTCCTCGTACTCGTCGGGAAAATTGCAGGGGAAACGGCCCTTGACAGCACCGCGGCGGGTCGACCTCGACCCGCCGCCACCAAGGCTAATGGTCTTCGCCCCGCTGACAAGGCGTCTCCGGATTGTTCCTTCGCGCTGGGAACTACCCTGGTCGGGTGCGTGACAAAACCCAAACGAATTCCGCCGCTCCCGGTGACCGACTGATCCGTGCCGGTGCCATCGTGTTCTTCGTCGGCGCCGTGGCCACACTGGTCACCGTGGCCCCGCTGTTCCTCGGCACGACGCCGTTTCCGACCTACATGTTCGTGCTGAGCATGCTCATGGGCGTCGGATTCCTGATCGCGGGCGCGGGGGTGCTGCGATCCGTCGCGGCCGGGCGCCGGCAGGCGCGCGGGGCGCGGTAGCCGGCGGGGCGGTGCGGCGGGCGGGGCGATGGGCGGGGCGATGGGCGGGGCGATGGGCGCCTCAGCGGGCGGCGCCGCAGCCGGTCAGGCCGCTCCGGTGGCGGCCAGGTGTCCGGTGAGCCAGGCCGGGAAGTGCGTCAGGTCCGCGAGGACCACGTCGGCGCCGGCCTCGCGCAGGTCGTCCGCGCCGCACGGGCCCGTAGGGACGGCCACCGACAGCGCGCCGGCGCTGCGGGCGCCGCGGACGTCCCCGACGTGGTCGCCCACGTAGACGCCCGCGCCGTGCTCGCGCAGCGCCACCGCCTTCCGCTCCGCCCACAGGCCGCCGACGACGGCGTCCGCCTCGATGCCCAGGTGCGTCAGGTGGAGCTCGGCGTTCGGCTCCCACTTCGCGGTGACCACGATCGCCCGGCCGCCCGCCGCCCGCACCGCCTCGACCGCCTCCCGGGCGCCGGGCATCGCGGACGTGCGGGTGACGGCGTACTCCGGATAGATCTCCCGGTACAGACCGGCCATCGCCGCGACCCGCTCCGCCGGGAACCACTGCGCCAGCTCGTCCTCCAGCGGCGGTCCCAGCCTCGTCACCACCAGGTCCGCGTCGATGTACGTCCCGGTGCGGGCGGTCAGCTCCCGGTAGGCGGCGCGGATGCCCGGCCGGGAGTCGATGAGGGTCATGTCGAGATCGAACCCGACGACGGGAGCGGCGGAGCGCGCGGAGATCATGCCCCCATTCTGCCGAGCCCCCCGTGAGGCCACGGGGTCACGGGTCCCGCGGGCCACGCCGGCACGGCCCCGCCCGCCCGGCCACGGACACGCGCCCCGCACGGGCCGTGGCCGCCCGCCGGCCGCCGCCCGGGGGCGACCCCCCGCCCCGGGAGGACACCGGCGACGGGCGGACGCCGGGTCATCCGGGCCGCGGGGTGCCTGCCGTTCGGGGCGTGGGGCAGGCCCTGTCGGAGGGGCGGGGCGGGCAGGCGCACCCGCGGTGCCGGGCGGGCGGGCCGGACCGGTGGCACCGGGGCCGGGACGTCCTCGGCGCGCGGTCCGCTACCTGGTCCGCTGGGACCGCCACACCAGGAACAGGGCCGAGGCCAGGGCCGCGCCGTTCAGGACCCACGGCCAGGTCTGCGCCAGGGCCTCGTTCATGTGGCCCTCGGGGATCGGGTCGCCCCAGCGGCCGGCCGTGCGGCCCCAGAGCCAGACGACGCCCGCGGTGGCGGAGAGGCCGGGAAGGACCATGACCGCCGTCTTGGTCTCGCGGTCGGACAGCCGGCGGGAGACGTAGGCGATGGCCCAGCCGACGGGCAGCGCGAGCCGTTGCCCGGTCACCGTGCCCGCCACCAGGCAGGCGGCGGCCAGGAGCAGCAGCGGGTTGGACAGGCGGCCGCCGGGCAGCGGCGGAAGGAAGCGGCGACGGGCGGCGGGCTCCTCCGGGCCGGGCTCCGGTACCGGCGTCGCCGGGGGTGCCTTCTCCTTCGCCGACGGGGACGGCGGCGAGGAGGGCGGCGGCCTCAGCATGTCCGCGATCTCCACCCCGCCGACGAACCCCGGCACCTCCTCCCCCACCCCGAACGGGGTCGCCTCCCGGCGCCACCAGTCCGGCGTCTCCCCGCCCCCGCCCAGCTCGTGCGCGCCCGCGCGGTGCGGCGGCGACGGGACGTCCGGGGCGGCGGCGGGCGCGTCGGGGCGCGGCCGGGGGCGGGGCACGACACGCCGCAGGCCCCGGGGCCGGCGTCCGGCGGTGTCCGGCGGTTCCTGCTGCCGCTGGACGGGCACCGCGGCGGGTGGGGCCTGCGGGGCGGCGTCGCCGGGGACACCGCCGGCCGCCGAGACGACCTCGTCGGGGCTGCCGAGCCGGTCGAGGATGCGGCGGACCGCGGCCGGGCTGTCGACGGGCGCCCTGGCGCGGCGCCGGTCGATCTCGTCGCGCAGCTCCGACACGAGCCGCATGCGCGTGGCGGACGACAGCTGCCGCTGCTGCGCCACGTCGCCGACGCGGCTCAGATACTCGTAGACGACCTGATCGCTTTCGATACCCACGAAGTCCCCTCCGGGGCCGGTGCCTTGGATACCCCGCGCTACGACGTTAGCGCAGCGTGGCCGCCGCCCCGCCGTTCACGACGGCTCGCACACGCGGGGGTTCTCCACCTCCGAGCAGAGTCGGTTGCCGTACTCGCGCAGGACGTCCCTGCCGCCCTGCTCGGTGAGATAGGTCAGGAAGGCGGCGGCGAGGGAGCCGGCGGGGGGTTCCCCGTAGGTGTAGGCCAGTTCGGTCTGCCAGTAGGGGTAGTCGCCGTTCTCGACGCCGTCGAGGGAGGCCCGCTGGCCGGCGATGGTGATCCGGACGAGGTTCTCGTCGTCCTCGGCCCGCTTCTCGGCGGCGGCCGCCTCGCTGTAGCCGAAGCCGCCGTCGGTGCCGGACACGGTCTCCAGCATGCTCTCCGTGCCGTCGACCTCGCAGACGCCGTAGGCGTCGTCGTCGAGGGCCGTGCAGTCGTCCACGGTGGCCTGCGGCGGCTGCCGGTCGTCGCCCTCCCCCGGCGACAGGACGCGCTGGACGAGGGCACTGCGGGTGCCCGAGCCGACGTGCCGGTTGACGAGGTGGACGGGCACGTCGTCGCCGCCCAGCTGCGACCAGTTGGTGATGCCGCCGGCGTAGAGGTCGCGGATCTGGCCGACGGTGAGGTTCTCGACGCCCGCCTCCCGGTTGACGACGAGGGTGAACACCGAGTACGCGACGGTCCGGTACAGCGCGCGGGGGTGCTTGCCGGGGGCGATGCCGTCGGTGAAGGTGATGTGGTCGCCGAGGCCCTCGCCGACCTCGATGCCGGCGGCCCGGCCGGCCTTCTCCAGGGCGGCGAGCCCGGCGCCGCTGCCGTCGAAGGTGCCCTCCCCGACGGGGATGCTGACGTCCTTGCCCGCGCAGGCCTCCTCGTACCGCGCGGCGGCCTCGCGGACGGCCGGCGCGAAGGCGGTCGAGCCGTTCACGTGGAGGGTGCCGCCGACGCAGTCCAGCGGCGCGCGGTCCCCGGGCAGGAACAGCGTGATGGCGCCCTGGGCGACGACCGCCGCCGCCAGCAGGCCGATGCCTATCCAGGCCGGCCGGGAGGCGAACACGTGGCTCTCCGTCCTGGCCACCGAGAGCCTGACGAACCGGGCCAGCGGGTCGAACCAGCGGCGGTGCCCGCCGACGGCGCCGCGGAAGAGGGGCTTGGGGAAGGGGTCGCCGCTGTGGTCCTCGCTCCAGCGTTCGAGCACCACCAGCACCTTGTACTCGGCGCGCAGGGGCAGTTTGACCTTCGGCAGCCGGATGACGCCGGTGAGCGCGTCGGCGTCGTTGTCGAAGCCGAAGCCGGGTACGGCCACGAAGCCGGGCGCGTCCTGGCGTTCGCGGACGAAGGACTCGCGCAGGTCGTCCTGGCTCAGCTCGGTGACGACGAGACCCGCGACGTGGCGGCGCCGGAAGGTGACCCGGATGCCGCACGGATCGTCGCTGGGCGTCAGGTAGTCGACGTCGTCGATCAGGGCCGAACCGGCGTTCTCGATGCGCAGGAGCACGAAGGAGGGGTCCTTGAGCCGGTGTCCGTTCAGCTGCATGTCCCGCAGCACACCGGCGTACGGGGACTGGGTCGCGTGCTCGGCGAGCGTGTCCATCTGCACCCGGTAGCCGAGCCGTTTGCGGCCGACGACGGCGAACTCCCACAGGAAACCGAGGGAGGGGATCGCGATGCTCAGGACGGCGACCCACTCGTTGAAATCCAGGTCCACCAGGATCCCCCAATCCCCCTGCGCGCCACGGTGGCCGACAGGGAGCCCAGGGTGACGAGTGCGGGCGAAGTGCCGCCAGGGCCATGGCGTTCCGCCGCGGGAAGTTCATCCGGAGGTCACCGGGGGAACGTTCCCTTCATCCTCCGTGCACCCGGCACACGGGTCGCCGGCCCCGGCGGCGCCCTCTCCGCGCGGCCGCCACCCGCTACCGTGGAGCGGATGAGCAGCGACGAGAAGCCCTCGGCCCCGCGTTCCCTCGCGGAGGCGCTCCGCGCCCGGGACGACGCGTCCCTGGCCGCGCTCCTGCGTGCCCGCCCCGACCTCGTCACGCCGGTCCCCACCGACCTCACCCAGCTCGCCACCCGCGCCGGGACCCGTGCGTCGGTGGTGCGGGCCCTGGAGCGGCTGGACCGGTTCACGCTCCAGACGGCGGAGGCGCTGGCCGTGGCGGCGGAACCGGCGGCGTACGGGGAGCTGCTGGGGCTGATGGCCGGGGACGAGCGGGACGCGGCCGTCGAGGCCGCCCTCCCGGGGGCGGTGGCCGTGCTGCGGGAGCAGGCCCTGGTCTGGGGCGACGACGACCGGCTCCGGCTGGTGCGCACCGCCCGCGAGCTGCTCGCCCCGTCCCCGCAGCACCCCTCGCCGACCGGGCTCGGCCCGTCCGTGCGGGAGGCCACCGCGGGCATGTCGCCGGGCCGGATCCAGGAGATCGTGACGGCCGCCGGGCTGCCGTCCACCCACGACCCCGTCTCCGCGGCCGCCGCGCTGGCCGGCCTGTTCGGCGACCGCCGGACGATGGACGCGCTGCTCGCCGAGGCCCCCGCCGAGTCCCTCGAGGTGCTGGACCGGCTGGTGTGGGGGCCGCCGTACGGGCAGGTCACCGCCGAGCCGGGGGCGCGGCTGCGCTGGCTGCTGGACCGGGGGCTGCTGCTGCCTACCTCGCCCGGCACGGTCGTCCTGCCGCGCGAGGTGGCCCTGCACCTGCGGGCCGGCCGCGCGCATCGCGTGCCGGAGCCGGTGCCGCCCGCCGTCGAGCCGGCCGCGGCGCACCGTCCGCAGGTGGTGGACGCGGCCGCGGCGGGGCAGGCGTACACCGCGCTGGCGACCGTCGAGGAGCTGCTGAAGGAGTGGGACGAGGGCGGCCCCGCGGTGCTGCGCGCGGGCGGGCTGAGCCAGCGGGACCTGAAGCGGACGGCGGTCGCCCTGGACGTGCCGGAGCCGATGGCCGCGTTCTGGGTGGAGCTGGCGTACGCCGCCGGACTGATCGCCTCCGACGGCGAGGCCGACGAGCGGTACGCGGCCACCCCGGCCTACGACGAGTGGCTGGAGCGTCCGGCCGCCGAGCGCTGGGTCCGGCTGGCCCAGGCCTGGCTGGCGGGTACCCGGACGCCCGGGCTGGTCGGCGGGCGGGACGCGAAGGAGCGGACGCTGTCGGCGCTCGGTCCGGGCCTGGACCGTTCGGCCGCGCCGGAGGTGCGCCGCCGGGTGCTGGCGCTGCTGGCCGGGCTCGCGGAGGGCACCGCGCCGACCGCCGGGTCGGTGCTCGCCCGGCTGAGCTGGGAGCGCCCCCTGCGCGGGCCCCGGCGCGAGGACGACCTGCGCGCCCGGCTGGCCGGCTGGACCCTGTCGGAGGCGGAGCTGCTGGGCGTCACGGGCCGGGGCGCCCTGTCGTCCCAGGGCCGGGCCCTCCTCGGCCCGGCGGCGGACCGGCCGGCCGCCGGCACCACCACCGGGCGAAGCGGCGCCTCCCCGCGGGACACGGGCTCGCCGCAGGACGCGGGTGCGGGCTCCGCGCAGGGGCCCGGCGACAAGCTTCCCTTCCCCCACCACGCACCGGCACCGGCACCGGTACTGGTACCGGACACAGCCACCGCCACCGTCACAGCCGCGGACGCGGCCGTGACGCCCCTGGCCGCCGAGCAGGCCGCCGCCTCCGCCGCCGTCCGGCTGCTGGCGCCGCTGCTGCCCGAGCCGCTGGACCACGTGCTGCTCCAGGCGGACCTCACCGCGGTGGCGCCGGGCCCGCTGCACCGGCCGCTCGCCGACACGCTGGGCGTGCTGGCCGACGTCGAGTCGAAGGGCGGGGCGACCGTCTACCGCTTCACGCCCGGTTCCGTGCGCCGTGCTCTGGACGCCGGCCGTACCGCCTCCGACCTGCACGCCTTCCTCGCGGAGCACTCCCGTACGCCGGTCCCGCAGCCGTTGGCGTACCTGATCGACGACGTGGCGCGCCGGCACGGGCACCTCCGGGTGGGCGCGGCCTCGGCGTACGTCCGCTGCGACGACGACGCGATGCTGAACGAGATCCTCGCCGACAAGCGGGCCGCCGCCCTGCGGCTGCGCCGTCTCGCGCCGACCGTGCTGGCGGCCGAGGCCGCTCCGGCGGCCCTCCTCGACGGGCTGCGGGCGATGGGGTTCGCGCCGGCCGCCGAGTCGGCGGAGGGCGACGTCCTGATCACCCGCGCCGACGCCCACCGCAGCCCGCCCCGCACCGCCCCGGAACCGGTGCCGGAGGGGCCACCCGTCCCCGACGGCACCCTGCTGGCGGCGGCGGTCCGGGCGATCCGCGCCGGTGACCTGGCGTCCACGGCCCCCCGCAAGCCGGCCGGCGCCGCCACGGCGCCGGCGCCCGGCGCCCTGCCCCGCACCTCGCCCGCGGAGACCCTCGCCACCGTGCAGGCCGCCGTCCTCACCGGCGAGGCCGTGTGGATCGGCTACGTCGACGCCGAGGGGGCCGCCAGCCGGCGCGTCATCGCCCCGGTCCGGGTGGAGGGCGGCTTCGTGACGGCGTACGACCACACCGCGGACGAGGTCAGGACGTACCCGCTGCACCGGATCACGGGAGTGGCGGAGCCGGCGGACGACGAGGCGTAGTCCCTCCCGCCCGGATCAGGACGGGCTCGCGGTCCGACCCGGACGAAAGGCCCCGGCCGGACGGCGGCGGAGGGCCTCGGCGCCGTCGGGGACGAACGTCGGACGCGCGGCCACGGCCCGCGGCTCGCTCCCCGTCACCCAGGCGTGCCAGGCGACCTCCGCCGGGTCGGGGTGAGGTCCGCGGGGACGACGGCTTCGTGGACGCCGAGCCGGCACGGGCTGATCGCTCCCCGGCACGGGAACCTGAACGGGGGCCGGACCGGTGCCCGCACGCCGAGTTCCTCGGCGAGTTCACGGGCGGCGGCCCGCTCGCAGGACTCGGCGGGCTCGGCGGGCTCGGCGGCTCCGCCGATCAGCCAGGTGCACGCGCCGGGGAAGCGGGACGCGGTCCCGGGCCGCCGGTGCACCGGGAACCGGCCGTGCGCGTCCCGGCAGACGGTCGTGGCGACGCGGTGCAGCTAGGGCGTGTTTCGAAAGTCCCGTCTGCCCGGCGACGCCTGGCACGCACGCTCGCCGCGTTGTCGGGATCACCCCGATACAACCAGTATCGGGGCGACCCTCCGCCTTGCGATCGCACGCACCAGACGCCGCCGGGCCTGCCCTTCGGGCAGACGACGCTACTTTCGCAACACGCCCTAGTGGCGGGCGACGGCCTCACCGCGGTCCACCACCCCGATCACCCGATCCTGTTCGTCCATCCGTTCGATTCGTTCGACCCGCTCGCCCGCGGCTGTCATGAAGGCCACTCCCGCTCACCCCCGCCCCGGTCGCGGCCGGTAGGGCACACTGGACGTTTGGCCGCGTGCCACGGCCGTGAAGGAAAGGGTGTCGCGCGTGAACGGTCCACTCATCGTCCATGCGATCAGGTGTGATGCACACACTAACGGATAGGTCCGAGCTGTGGAGTGGTCCACCTGGTCAGTGTGCGCAGGCCCGCCGAGGGAGAGCGTCGACGTCGTCACGGAGCGAACTCGGGTCAGCCTTGGGCGGGGAACGATGATCACCGAGGAGCCATCACCATGCCTGCACGGCCTGCCCGAGAGTCGCGAACCGGCCATCGATCCAAGGCAAAGGACAACAGTGGGACCGCGTAAGCCTTCCAAGGGGCACCGCCGACCTCAGGAGCACCGCACGGCTTGCAGCGTTCGAGCCTTCAACCTTCCGCCCCGTAGGAGCGGGCAGGCCGCCGGGCGGGGGCTCCATCTTCGTCTCCGCTGTCGCTAGTGACCGTAGTCAACGGCGCTCAGCTCCGGCTAGCGGCGGGGCCGCGCCTCCAACGAGCGTCGACAAGGCCGCACTCCTGTCCTCTCGGGCATACCCGGCACTGGCCGCATGTCTCCGCTTCCCTCCAACCTGGCCGGCGTCCGTCCCGCCCCTGGTCCAACCCCGACCAGCACGCCGCCCGAGAAGCTGTGCCATATCCCTTGATCGGTGACCGTCTGTGACTGGCGAGCAAGTTCGTTCGCCAGAGGGGCGGGTGAGGGCGTCCGCTCGGCGGGCTCCGGGTCCGCAGTGCGACGGAGGGCCAGGAACAGCGGATCCGCTGCTACTTGTACGGTTCCGCCTTTCGCTGTTCTACTTGCGGAATGCGCTGGCGAGGCAACGGCCGTTCATGGTGTGTCGCCAACATCGTGTTCGGGTTGGTCCTGGTGGGTCTGGGCGCCTGGCGCATCGGGCCGGCGCACCACCGCGAGCACCAGCAACGGGTCGTGGCGGCGTGTATCGCCGAGCGTGGTGTCGAGCAGTGCCTGCCGACGCGGACCGCCGCCATCACAAAAATCGTCAAGCTGCACGGAGCGTGGGGCGAGTCCATGCTGGACGTGTATCTCGACGGGACCTCGGAGCCGGCGTTCGAGATCTCGCCGCACTGGAGTGAGCGGTACCGCTCGGAGGTCGTCGTCGCCGACTCGCAGGGCAAGGTGTGGGCCTGGCAGGAGAGCGTGCACTATCGGTGGGAAGAACTGTACAAAACGTGGCCGCTGTGGACACTCATCTATCTCACACTGATCCTGGTCGGCGGCTGGTTCATACTGAGCTTCGGGAGCGAGCTGCTGATCGAGGGGCCCAGTCGGTACACGGAACTGGCCGAGCGGGTGGTCGCCATGTACAGCGGGGTGAGCTTCGCGGGGATGGCGATCCTCGCAGGGTTCTCCCTCTCCTGGATCTTCGGGCTGGGGTTCATCGTCGTCGTGGCGGGCGTCGTCGGTGTCAACAGCAAGGACCAATTGCGCCATTGGCGCAACGCCTGGCGCCGTGCCCGCCGTGTACCGCGCTGACCGTACCCGCACCCGCGTCCGTGCAGGACGGCAGCCACTTCTGCCGGGCGCACGGCCGCGGCGGGCAGGCGGCAAGCTCACACGCCCCCCCCACTATGAAGGTCCGGGAAACACCCGGCCCTTCATGTCTCCTGACGCGTCCGGAATGAGCCACGACTCACGGAGCGTCACAGATTTCCGGGTTCCAGCACAGCTTCTGATCGGAACGCAGACAGCGGCGCCTCCACCTCGTCCGGTGGGGGCGCCGCTGCGTGTGTCCGGTGACGTCGGCGTCAGTCCTGGCCGTCGGCCGCCTCGGTCTCCTGTCCGCTCTCCTTCGTCGCTGCCGCTCGCCGCATGTGCCCCTCCTCGCCGAAGTGCACCGACAGACGCGACGTGTCCAGCTTCTTGCCGCCACGCCGCGCGGGTGCCACCTCCACGTAGCCGCCCGCGTTCAACAGCAGATCCCGCTTACCGGCCATGTCCGAGCGCTTCCACTGCTCGGCATGCGTCTCGCCGGTCGGCTCCGCCTTCACGCCGCCCGGCTTCGCCGTTCGCTGCCTCTCCTTCAGGGTCGCCAGTCGCTCTTCCAGCTTGGCGTACTGCTCCGCGTACCGGATCGCTCCGTCGTCGCCTCTGAACAGGCCCCGGTCGTAGCGATCCTTTTGCAGGTCGGCCAACGCTTCCTCGGCCTGCCTGATCTGCGGGCGGAAGTCCTCGCCCACCTCCTGGACCATCCGCATCACGGCAAGGTGCCCGTACTTCGCGAGGAACTGCTCGGTGACGTGCTCCTCGGTGGTCACCCCGGCCACGGTCGGCCCGTAGCACTTCACGCCCTGCTTCTCCTCCCCCTTGACCGCCCGCTGGCGGTACTTCAACGGGCCGATGCACCGGTACCGAAGCTGACCGTTGCGCCCGCTGAAGGTGTACATGCGCTCGCCGCAGACTCCGCAGTGCATGATGCCGCGCAGCAGCGACGTGCCCTCCCGGCGCTTCTCCCCGGGGTTGGCCCGGCGCTCCAACTCGTCCTGGAGCGCCTGCCAGGTGTCCGTGTCGAGGATCGGCGGGCGGTTGACCAGGGGCAGCCCGTCCGTCCGCAGGATCGGCTTTCCGTCCTCGATGACCTGGCCGAGCAACTGAGGGCTGCCCAGCAAACTCCGCAGCGTCGTCGTGTACCACTGCTTGGAGTCGCTGCGCTTGCCCGAGGTCTGACGTGAGGAGTGGCCGGGCGACGGGACGCCCTCTTTGTTGAGGTCGTTGATGATCTGCATAAGCGAGTCCTTGGTCAGGACCCGCTCCACGATCCGCTTGATCGTCTTGGCCTCGGCCTCGTTGACCGTGAGGACCTTGCCCGCACCGTTGGGGTTCGGGACGACCATGTACCCGTACGGGACACGACCACCGGTGTAACGGCCCTCGCGACGCAGGTGCTCATGCGCGGTGGACACCCGCATGCCGATGGTGTCGGACTCCAGCTCCGCGAAGACCGCAATCACCTTCGCCATGGCCCGGCCCATGGACGACGTGAGGTCGAGCGGCTCCGTCGCCGACGCGAGCGCGACGCTCCCCTGCTCGGCAAGTCGCATGATCTCCGCGAAGTCGACCGTCGAGCGTGCGAGCCGGTCGATCTTGAAGAACACGATCACGTCCAGCTCGGCGAGCCTGGTCAGGACGCGTTGCAGGCCCGGCCGACCGAGGCCCCGTGAGAAGCCGGAGACATCGATGTCCTCCTCGACGAATATGACGTCCCAGCCACGTGCCTCACACAGCGCCTCGCACGCCGCTCTCTGACGCTCAGGAGAAGTCGTCTCGTCCGTTTCACGCGATAGGCGAACATAGATAGCGGCGCGCATCCCCGGCGCGCCGGCCGGTACGCCCTTCCGGCGCCGGGCACGGGGCATGGCCCGAGCCGTGGCAGGTGTGGTGTCTGTCACGGTGCCAATCCTATCCGCGGAGGTATGCGTGTCCTGCCTAATCGTCCAGTCGGACAAGACCCTGCTCCTGGAGGTCGACCACGAGCGGGCCGACGCGTGCCGCCGGGCCATCGCGCCGTTCGCGGAGCTGGAGCGGGCGCCCGAGCACATCCACACCTACCGGCTGACCCCGCTGGGCCTGTGGAACGCGCGCGCCGCCGGGCACGACGCCGAGCAGGTGGTGGACGCGCTCGTGGAGTTCAGCCGGTACCCGGTGCCGCACGCGCTGCTGGTGGACATCGCCGAGACGATGGACCGCTACGGGCGGCTGACGCTCAGCAAGCACCCCGCGCACGGTCTCGTGCTGACCACCACGGACCGGCCGGTCCTGGAGGAGATCCTGCGGTCCAAGCGGGTCGCCCCGCTGGTCGGGGCCCGGATCGACCCGGACACGGTCGCCGTGCACCCCTCCGAGCGCGGGCAGATCAAGCAGACGCTGCTGAAGCTGGGCTGGCCCGCCGAGGACCTCGCGGGGTACGTCGACGGCGAGGCGCACCCGATCGAGCTGGCCGAGGACGGCTGGGCGCTGCGGCCCTACCAGAAGCAGGCCGTGGAGAACTTCTGGCACGGCGGGTCCGGGGTCGTCGTCCTGCCCTGCGGCGCCGGGAAGACGCTGGTCGGGGCCGGGTCGATGGCGCAGGCCAAGTCGACCACGCTGATCCTCGTCACCAACACCGTCTCCGCCCGGCAGTGGAAGCACGAGCTGATCAAGCGGACGTCGCTGACCGAGGAGGAGATCGGCGAGTACAGCGGGACGCGCAAGGAGATCCGCCCCGTCACCATCGCCACCTACCAGGTGCTGACGACCCGGCGGAAGGGCGTCTACCCGCACCTGGAGCTGTTCGACTCCCGCGACTGGGGCCTGATCGTCTACGACGAGGTGCACCTGCTGCCGGCGCCGGTCTTCAAGTTCACCGCCGACCTCCAGGCGCGGCGCCGGCTGGGGCTGACGGCCACGCTGGTGCGCGAGGACGGCCGCGAGTCGGACGTGTTCTCCCTCATCGGGCCGAAGCGGTTCGACGCCCCGTGGAAGGAGATCGAGGCGCAGGGCTACATCGCGCCCGCGGACTGCGTCGAGGTCCGGGTGAACCTCACGGACTCCGAGCGGCTCGCCTACGCGACCGCCGAGGCCGAGGAGAAGTACCGCTTCTGCGCCACCACCGAGACCAAGCGGAAGGTGACGGAGGCGATCGTGCGGCGGTTCGCCGGCCAGCAGATCCTCGTCATCGGGCAGTACATCGACCAGCTCGACGAGCTGGGGGAGCACCTGGACGCGCCGGTCATCAAGGGGGAGACGTCCAACGCCCAGCGCGAGAAGCTGTTCGAGTCGTTCCGGCAGGGCGAGATCAGCGTGCTGGTGGTGTCGAAGGTCGCGAACTTCTCGATCGACCTGCCCGAGGCGACGGTCGCCATCCAGGTGTCGGGCACCTTCGGCTCGCGCCAGGAGGAGGCACAGCGGCTGGGACGGGTGCTGCGGCCGAAGGCCGACGGCCACCAGGCGCACTTCTACTCGGTCGTCGCCCGCGACACGCTCGACCAGGACTTCGCCGCCCACCGGCAGCGCTTCCTCGCCGAACAGGGCTACGCCTACCGGATCATGGACGCGGACGAGCTGCTGGCCGGGGAGGTCTGACCGGGGCGGGGCCTACGGCGCGGACCGGGGGCGCCCGGCCGGCCCGACCGGGCGGGGCCTACGGCGCGGGCAGCGTGAGCACCAGGAACAGCACGGTCAGCGACGGCAGCAGCGACGCGGCGGCCAGGCAGGCGCGCAGAGCCGACCAGCGGCGCTTCCAGGGCAGGGCCCAGGCGGCGACGAAGGCGGCCAGGGTGACCGGGCCGCCGAACTCGAGAATGCCGTAGACCAGGCTCAGGGACGTGTTCAGCGCGGACGAGCAGTCGTCGGGACCGCAGCTGTCGGTCGCCATCGCCGAGATGCCGCCGAGGAACAGGGCCGCCGGCCCCAGGAAGACCAGGAGAACGGTCGCGACGAGGGGTGCCACCCAGGCGTGCCGGTCCTGGTCGGCGGGGACCGGTGCGAAGTGCGCGTGCGGTCCCGGGTACGGCGCGTGGTGCGGTGTCGTCATGCCCCGAGTGAACCGCCGGACGGTGCGGGCGGGCATCGGCGCGGGTACTCAGGTGGGGGCGCCGCGCGTACTCAGCCGCATGTGCTCGGCCGCGTACTCAGCCGCGCGTGCTCAGCCGCGCGGCGGGGCCGGCAGGAGGTGCGGGCAGGAGGTGCCTGCGGCGGACGCCGGCCTCCTCGCCGTACTCGCCGAGCACCACCACGTCGAAGGCTGCGCCCGCGAAGACGCGTATCGCGTGCAGGGCGTCGCCCAGGCGGTGGTGGTGCGGGGTGCCGGTGACGGAGGTCGCGCCGGGCGGCCGGCCCGGGGCGGGGACTGGGGTGAAGGTCGCTGCGCTCATGCCTCCATGGTGCGATCGCGGACATAAGGGCGGCATCGGTCTCCGGGTCCACTTCGGGTGGATTTCCCGTCCACCCTCAGGGGGAGCGTCTCCTCCGGGGAGGAAGGGGCCTGTCCCCTAGGGGACGAGCGAGGCGATGCCGGGAGGCCGCGCAGGCCGCGCAGGCCGCGCAGGCCGGGAGGAAACCCGTTGGCATCGCGGGGCCCCCAGGTCCTAGAATCTCCGCTCTTGCCCGCCTCCCTCGCCGGAGCGCCGCCGTCCGGACGGAAACCGGACGGCCCCCGTCGTAGCACCCCCTCAGCAGGCCCGGAGGCACCCCCTTGTCCACGCCCGTGTCCGCCGCCGACCCGCTCCTCCGCGAGCGCTCCCACCTCGCCGCCTCCCGCGCCGCGCTGCGGGCCATGCGCGAGGACGTGCAGTCCCTCGACATCAGCGACGTCACCGCCAACTGGGTCAACGCGCAGATCCTGGGCCGCCAGATCGCGGACCGCATCAAGGAGCTCGCCGACCTCAGCGACACCCCGCTGTTCTTCGGCCGGCTGGACTACCTCCGCGCCCCCGGCGCCGAGCAGGCCGAGGGCGCGGAGGGGGAGCGCTTCTACATCGGGCGCCGGCACGTCCACGACCACGACGGCGACCCGATGGTCGTCGACTGGCGCGCGCCGGTCTCGCAGCCGTTCTACCGGGCCTCCCGGAAGGACCCGATGGACGTCGGCCTGCGGCGCCGCTTCGGCTACACCGGCGGCGACCTCACCGCGTACGAGGACGAGCACCTCTCGGACCCGGCCGAGACGGCCGGCACCAGCAAGCTGCTCCAGCGGGAGATCGAGCGGCCGCGCGTCGGCCCGATGCGGGACATCGTCGCCACCATCCAGCCCGAGCAGGACGAGATCGTCCGCAGCGGGCTGGGCGGCTCGGTGTGCGTGCAGGGCGGACCCGGCACCGGGAAGACGGCCGTCGGCCTGCACCGGGTGGCGTACCTGCTGTACGCGCACCGCGAGCGGCTGGCCCGCACCGGCACGCTGGTCATCGGACCGAACCGGTCCTTCCTCCGGTACATCGAGCAGGTGCTGCCCGCCCTGGGGGAACTGGCGGTCCGCCAGGCCACCGTCGACGACCTCGTCGCGCGCGTCGAGGTGCGGGGCGCCGACGAGGCCGCGGCGGCGGTCGTCAAGGGCGACGCGAGGATGGCCGAGGTGCTGCGGCGGGCGCTGTACGCGCACGTCACCCTGCCGGCCGAGCCGGTCGTCGTCGTCCGCGGCTCGCGCCGCTGGCGGGTCCCGGCGTACGAACTGGAGCAGATCGTCCGCGAGTTGCTCGACCGCGACATCCGCTACGGCGCCGCCCGCGACGCCCTCCCGCAGCGCGTCGCGCACGCCGTGCTGGTGCAGATGGAACGGGCCGGGGAGGCGCCCGACGACCGGGTGCAGGACGCCGTGGCCCGCAACAGCGCCGTCAAGGCCGCCGTGAAGGCCGTCTGGCCGCCCGTCGACCCGGCGAAGCTGGTGCTGCGGCTGCTCACGGACGCGGAGTTCCTCGCGGAGCACGCGGCGGGGATCCTCACCGGGGACGAGCAGAGGACGGTCCTGTGGGCGAAGCCGGTGCGGTCGGTGAAGTCGGCCCGGTGGTCCGCCGCGGACGCGGTGCTGATCGACGAGGCCGCCGACCTCGTGGAGCGCACGCCCTCCCTGGGCCACGTCGTCCTCGACGAGGCCCAGGACCTGTCCCCCATGCAGTACCGCGCGGTCGGCCGCCGCTGCACCACGGGCAGCGCGACCGTCCTGGGCGATCTGGCGCAGGGCACCACGCCCTGGGCGACGCGCAGTTGGGAGGAGGCCCTCGTCCACCTCGGCAAGGCCGACGCGGTGGTCGAGGAGCTGACGGCCGGTTTCCGCGTGCCGACGGACGTCATCGCCTACGCCTCCCGGCTGCTGCCCCACATCGCGCCGGGGCTGACACCGGTCGCCTCCGTCCGGGAGAACCCCGGCTCCTTCGAGATCCGCGCGGTGTCGGACGCCGGGGACGTCGTCGCCGCCTGCGCGGAGTCGCTCCGCAACGAGGGGTCGACGGGCCTCATCGCGGCCGACGCCCGCGTGCCCGCGCTGGCGGAGGCCCTCGGGGCGGCGGGGATCCCCTTCCTGGCCCCCGGCGAGGAGACCACCCGGGAGATCCGCCTGACCCTGGTCCCGGCCTCCCTGGCCAAGGGGCTGGAGTACGACCACGTCGTCCTGGACGAGCCGAGCGCGGTGGTGGACGCCGAGCCGGACGAACGGACGGGCCTGCGGCGCCTGTACGTGGCGCTGACCCGGGCCGTCTCGGGACTGGTGGTCACCCACGCCACCGGCCTGCCGCCCCAACTGGCCGACCGGTAGCGGGCTTTCGGGCCTTCCGGCAGGGGCCGGGCCGCCCGCACGCCCCGGGCGGCCCGGCCGCCCGGTGAGCGGAGCGGCACGGTGTGCGGCGGCGCGGGAGGGCGGGCGGTGGGCCGGCCCCGCTCGGGTGAATCCGGGCGCGGGGGAGCGCCCCCGCGGCGCCGGGCGGCGCCGCACCGCCCCCACTCCCGGCGGCCCCTCACCCCTCGTCCAGCACCCGCCGCCACTCCCCCACGGCCGCCGCCGACACCGGCCCCTCCCAGCCGTCCGGCCGGGCCGCCCCGCCGATGTGGAACGCGTCGACGCCCGCCGCCCGCAGCGCCGGCACGTGCTCGAGCCGCAGTCCTCCCCCCACCAGGACCTCCTGCTCGTACCCCTGCTCCCCGCGCCGGCCCGCCTCGGCGGCCAGCACGGGCAGCCCGTCGTCGACGCCCGCGGCGGACCCGGCCGTGAGGTAGGTGTCCAGGCCGGGCAGTGCCTCGCACTGCTTGCGCAGGGCGTCCCGGTCGGCCGTGTGGTCGATGGCCCGGTGGAACGTCCAGGGGCAGCCGTCCAGTTCCGCGACCACCCGCTCGACGGCGGCCAGGTCCACGCCGCCCTCCGCGTCGAGGAAGCCGAGCACGAACTGGTCCGCCCCCTCCGCCCGCAGCGTGGCGGCGGTCCGGACGAGCCGCCCGACGTCCCCGGCGGCGAACCCGTCGGTCAGGCGCAGCATCACGCGCAGGTCGATGTCGACGGCGGCCCGGATCGCGGCGAAGGCCGCGACCGGCGGGGTGAGCCCGTCGGCGGCCATGTCCGTGACCAGTTCGAGGCGGTCGGCGCCTCCGGCCTGGGCGGCGACCGCGTCCTGCGCGTCGAGCGCGATCACCTCCAGGACTGCACGCTTGCTCATGGGACCCCATTCGTCGACGGCTCTACAGGTCTAGTCCAATTCCAGGGTACGCCCGTGAGCCGCCGCGCTCACCCCCGCGTCCCCGGCCGGACCGGGCGGGCCGGGCGAGAATGACCCCATGGCCGACCACCCCGTACCCGACCGTCCCGCGCCCGACCGCCCCCGAGCCGGGGATCCCGCCCCGCAGGTCCTCCGCGACCGCTTCCGCCGCGCCCTGGAAGCCGCCCGCGCTCCGGTCGCCGCCGGCCCGGCCGCCCCCGACCCCCTCCCCTACGCCGACGACCTCCTGCGCCGCTGGCGGGAGCCGCAGCGCCGCTACCACACGCTCACCCACCTCGCCGCGGTCCTCGACCGGATCGACACGCTCCAGGAGTACGCCGACGACCCGGACGTGGTCCGCCTGGCCGCCTGGTTCCACGACGCCGTCTACCTCCCCGACCGCTCCGAGAACGAGGAGCGCTCCGCCCGCCTCGCCGAGCGCGCGCTCCCCGAGGCCGGACTGCCGCCGGCGAAGACCGCCGAGGTGGCCCGGCTGGTCCGGCTCACCGTCACCCACGACCCGGCCGACGGCGACCGCGACGGCCAGGTGCTGTGCGACGCCGACCTCGCGGTCCTCGCCGCGCCGCCGTCGGCGTACGCCGCCTACACGGCCAAGATCCGCGAGGAGTACCACTTCGTGCCGAACGACGCCTTCCGCGAGGGCCGGGCCGGCGTGCTGCGGCATCTCCTGGGCCTGCCACGGCTGTTCCGCACGCCGTACGGGGCGCGGGAGTGGGAGGCGACCGCCCGGTACAACCTGCGCGCGGAGCTGGACATGCTGTCGGTCTGAGCCCGCGCCCGCCTACGCTGCCCGTCATGCGCGCATGGGGCGGGGATCAGGTGGCGGAGGCCGTCGCGGGCAGCGTGGAGCTGCTGCGGACGGCGACGGACGAGGACTGGACCGGGGTGAGGGCCGGCCGGCTGGAGTGGACCTGCCGGCGGACGGCGGAACACGTGGCGGGTGACCTCATCGCCTACGCCGGGCAGTTGGCGGGCCGGGCGCGGACGGCGTACGCGCCCTTCGAGATCACCTTCGACGAGGACGCCGGCCAGGCGGGCGTCCTGGACGTCGTCGAGACCACCGGCGCCCTGCTCGCCGCCGTCGTCCGCACCACCCCGCCCCGGGTCCGCGCCTTCCACCCCTACCCCTTCCGCAGCGCGGACCGCGAGGGCTTCGCCGCGATGGGCGTCGCCGAGGTCATCCTGCACACCCACGACATCGCCGAGGGCCTCGGCCTGGCGTACGAGCCGCCCGCCGGGCTGTGCGAGGACGTCCTCACCCGGATCTTCCCGCACGTGCGGCCGGGCCCCGAGCCCTGGCCGACCCTGCTGTGGGCCACCGGCCGCGGCGAACTGCCCGGCCGCGCCCCGGTCACCGGCTGGCGCTGGCACAACAACCTGGTCCTGCCCACCGGTCGCCTCACCCTCGAAGGCCTCACCCCGGCGGCCGCCGCCGACCTGGTCGCGGGCGGCGACGGCGGTTTCGTCTGGCTCGGCGACGCGCCCTACGAGGGCACCCGCGAGGTCGCCGCCGGCCTGCTGAAGGCGTACCACGCCGGGGTGCACCGGCCCGAGTTCGGGGCGTTCGCGCTCGTGAGGAGGGAGGACGGCCGGGCCGTCGGCAGCCTGGGCTTCCACGGGACGCCCGACGAGGAGGGCCGTACCGAGATCGGCTACGACCTCGTGGTGCCGGCCCGCGGCCACGGCTACGCCACCGAGGCCGTCGACGCCCTCGCCGAGTGGGCGCTCGCGCGCGACGACGTACGCCTGCTGTGCGCGGCGGTGCGGGAGGCGAACACCCCGTCGCAGAACGTCCTGACCCGCGCCGGGTTCGTCCGGGCCGACGTGGAGCGGGAGTTCCTCCCGGAGGACGACACGCCACGGCTGTACACGCGCCGCGCGCGACCCCCCGCCGCCCCCTGAAACCTCACCGTCCCTACGCCCGGGGGCGCCCCTTGGGCCGTCGCAGTCCGGACTCCGTGAGCAGTCGCACCACCTCGCGGCTGCTGACCCGCACCGCGCCGGCCGCGACCACGTCGGGGTACCGGTGCGAGGGGATGTCGTAGTGGTCGCGTTCGAACGCCCGCCGGGGCACGCCCAACCCTTCGGCGAACGCGTGCAGTTCGTCGAAGGACACGTCGCTGACGAGGTGGGACCACATCCGCCCGTGGCCGGGCCAGTCCGGCGGGTCGACGTAGATCGTCACGCGCGCCTCACGCCGTCCGGCCGGACGCCGGCCCCAGCGCCCCCACCGCCGCGACCTTCACGCCCGCCCGGTGGCACACCCAGTGCGGGTCGGGCCCGAGTTCGGGCTCGACCTCCAGGGCGTGCGGGTCGCCCGAGCCGCACACCGGGCAGATCGGCCAGCGGCCGTAGCGCTCCAGCAGGGCGTCCTGCACGTCCTGCGCGACCAGTCCGGTCACGAAGGCCACGCCGTCCGGCCACTGCTCCACCCACCAGCGCCGCTGCGTCACGGACTCCTCGACCAGGGAGACCACGTCCGCCGCGGCCACCTCGCCCGAGGCCAGGTCGGCGAGGACGAGGGCGCGCGCGGCGTGCAACGCCTGTTCCAGTGGGCTGATGCGGGGAGGGGAGGGGTCCATGCACCCATTGTGCGCACTCTTGACCGCGTTCCCGGTACGGAAATATTTTTCACGGATGCCCCAGGACGTGACGGAAATTTTCGGCGGCGCCCTCGCCGCCCGGGTCCGCGCGCTGGCCCCGTCCATGACGCGCTCGGTGCAGCGCGTCGCCGAGACCGTCGCGGGCGACCCCGCGGGCTGCGCGGCGCTCACCGTCACGCGCCTCGCGGAACGCACCGGCACCAGCGAGGCGACCGTCGTGCGCACCGCCCGGCTGCTCGGCTACCCCGGCTACCGCGACCTGCGGCTCGCCCTCGCCGGGCTCGCGGCGCAGCAGCAGTCGGGCCGCGCCCCCGCCCTCACCACCGACATCGCGGTCGACGACCCGATCGCGGACGTCGTCGCCAAACTCGCCCACGACGAACGGCAGGCCCTCGCCGACACCGCCGCCGGTCTCGACACCGTGCAGCTCGGGGCGGCGGTGGCGGCGGTGGCCGCCGCCCGCAGGACGGACGTCTACGGCGTCGGCGCGTCCGGACTCGTCGCCCAGGACCTCGTGCAGAAGCTGCTGCGGATCGGGCTCATGGCCCACGCGCACAGCGACCCGCACCTCGCGGTGACGAACGCGGTGCAGTTGCGGACGGGGGACGTCGCCGTCGCGATCACGCACTCCGGGACGACGCGGGACGTCGTCGAACCACTGCGGGTCGCCTTCGAGCAGGGCGCCACGACCGTCGCCATCACCGGGCGGCCGGGCGGGGCGGTCACGCAGTACGCGGACCAGGTGCTGACGACGTCGACGGCCCGGGAGAGCGAGCTGCGGCCCGCGGCGATGTCGTCCAGGACCGGTCAGCTGCTGGTGGTGGACTGCCTGTTCGTGGGGGTGGCGCAGCGCACGTACGACACGGCGGCACCGGCGCTGGCCGCGTCGTACGAGGCCCTGGCGCACCGGCACCGGTAGACCGTGGGAGACACGTCGACCGACCCGCGCCGGAGAGAAAGAGCCGCTGCCATGACTTCCGCCCCCCGCCCCGACGACCTGCGCACCCAGCTCGGATCGCTCACCACCGAGGCCTTCCGGCCCGAACTCGCCGAGATCGACCGCCTGTCCACCCTCGACATCGCCCGGCTCATGAACGGCGAGGACTCCACCGTGGCCGCCGCCGTGGCCGCGCGGCTGCCCGAGATCGCGGCCGCCGTCGACGCGATCGCCGCGCGGATGGAGCACGGCGGGCGGCTGGTGTACGCCGGGGCGGGCACGGCCGGGCGGCTCGGCGTGCTGGACGCGTCCGAGTGCCCGCCGACCTTCGGCACGGCCCCGGACCGGGTCGTCGGGGTCATCGCGGGCGGGCCGCGGGCGGTGACGACGTCCGTCGAGGGCGCCGAGGACTCGCGGGAGCTGGCGCGGTCGGACCTGGCCGGCCTCGCGCTGACCGCCGAGGACACGGTGGTCGGGATCTCCGCCTCGGGGCGCACCCCGTACGCGATCGGCGCGGTGGAGTACGCGCGCTCGGCCGGCGCGCTGACCGTCGGGCTGGCCTGCAACCCGGGCAGTGCGCTGGCCGCGGCCACCGAGCACGGCATCGAGGTGGTCGTCGGGCCCGAGCTGCTCACCGGGTCGACCCGGCTGAAGGCGGGCACCGCGCAGAAGCTGGTGCTGAACATGCTGTCGACGATCACGATGATCCGGCTGGGCAAGACGTACGGGAACCTGATGGTCGACGTACGGGCCTCGAACGAGAAGCTGCGGGCCCGCTCGCGGCGGATCGTCGCGCTGGCGACGGGCGCGGACGACGCGGAGATCGAACGGGCCCTGACGGTCACCGGCGGCGAGGTGAAGAACGCGATCCTCGTGCTGCTCGCCGGGGTCGACGGGCCGTCGGCCACCCGCCTTCTGGAGGAGTCCGGCGGCCATCTGCGTGCCGCGGTCGTCGCCGCGCTCTCCTGACCTGCACGCTCAGCGGGTGCCTACCGATGACCGTGCCACCGCCGCCGCGCTCCTGCCCCTGGTCGGCGGCCCCGCGAACGTGACCTCCGTCGCCCACTGCATGACCCGGCTGCGGCTGGGACTCGCCGATCCGTCACGGGCGGACGAGGAGGCGCTGCGGGCGGTGCCCGGGGTGCTGGGGCTCGTCGTGGACGGCGGTTCGTACCAGGTGGTGCTCGGACCGGGGGTCGTCGGGCGGGTGACGGCGGCGTTCGAGGCGCTGGTCCGCGCGGCACGGCCGACGGTGACGGCGGGACCGGCGGCGCGGGACGCGGGGTCGACGGACGAGCGGCGACGGGACGCGGGGGCGACGGGGTCGCGGGACACGGGGACGAAGGGCGCGGGGGTGCGGGACGCGGGGGTGAAGGGCGCGCGGTGGCGGCGCGACGCCGCGCCCGTCCGGACCGCCCTGCGCCGCCTCGCCGCCGTGTTCGTGCCCCTCGTCCCCGCCCTGGTCGGCTGCGGCGTCCTCGCCGGCGTCGACGGGCTGCTGGTCAACGCCGGCCTGCTGCCCCGGCTGACGCCCGCGCTGGCCGCCGTGGCGTCCGCCTTCATGGCGCTGATCGCGGTGTTCGTCGGCGTCAACACGGCCAAGGAGTTCGGCGGCACGCCCGTGCTGGGCGGGGCGGTGGCGGCGATCGTGGTGTATCCGGGCGTCGCGAAGGTCACGGCGTTCGGGGTGACGCTCGCCCCCGGGCAGGGCGGGGTCCTCGGCGCGCTGGCGGCGGCGCTGCTGGCGACGTGCGTGGAGAGGGGGTGCCGGGGCCGGGTCCCGGCGGCCCTGGACGTGCTGCTGACCCCGACCCTGACCGTCCTCGTCGCGGGTCTGGCCACGCTGTACGGCCTGATGTGGGCGGCCGGCGCGGTCTCGACGGCCATCGGCACTGCGGCGAACTGGCTGCTGACGACGACGGGCGCGTTCGCCGGCCTGGTCCTGGGCGGGCTGTTCCTCCCGCTGGTGATGCTGGGCCTGCACCAGGCCCTCGTCCCGATCCACGCCACGCTCATCGAGCAGCAGGGCCACACCGTGCTGCTGCCCGTCCTGGCGATGGCGGGCGCGGGCCAGGTGGGCGCGGCCCTCGCCGTCTACGTCCGCCTGCGCCACGACACCGCGTTGCGCACGACGATCAGGTCGGCGCTCCCGGCGGGCCTGCTGGGCGTCGGCGAGCCCCTCGTCTACGGCGTCTCGCTGCCGCTGGGCCGCCCCTTCCTCACGGCCTGCGTGGGCGGGGCGGCCGGCGGGGCCTTCGTCGGCTTCTTCGCGATGCTCGGCGACAAGGTCGGCGCGACCGCGATCGGCCCCTCGGGCTGGGCCCTCTTCCCCCTGCTCGCCGGGAACCGGGGCTGGGGCACCCTCCTCGCGATCTACGCGGGCGGCCTGCTGACCGGGTACGCGGTCGGCTTCGCCGCCACCTACCTCTTCGGCGTCACCGACCACGTCATGGCGGCCGCCGGCTCCGGACGCCCGGCCGACGAACCGCCCGGGGACCGGCCGCCCTCACGATCCGTCCGGTGAACCCGCTCAGGGACCGGCCGCCCCACGACCCGGCCGTGAACCCGCCCGGGCACCGGCCACCCCCACGACCCGGCCGGTGAACCCACCCGGGTCCTGACGGGCGCCGTGGCCCGGCCGATGCCCCACCCGGGTCCTGGCGGGCGCCGTGGCCGCCGTCCCGGCAGGGGACGGCGGGAGTGGGCGGGAGCCGGCGGGGCGTCCGGAGCCGGTGTCCGCGGAGGGTGCTCTCCGGGCCGGGCCCGGCCGGGCCCGGAGGCGTCGGGGGAAGGCGGGTTCTTCTCGCGGAGGGCGGCGCGGGTGAGGAAGCCGGCCCGGGGAAGCCGGCCCGGTCCGTCCGGCCCGGCCGTCGGTCCGGAAGGACCGGGCGCGCCCCGGTCCGCCGGCGGGATGTGCGACGGTTGGGTCACCGGTGCCGCGCACCCGGACCGCGGGAGGACCCGCGGCGGGACCGCGCACCGGGGCAGCACGCCGCAGGACGACACGCCGCAGGAAACGGAGACGCCCGTCATGAACCACGCCCAGCTCACCCACCTGGGCCGCGCCCTGCGGCTGCTCGGTGAGCACGGGGACGCCCTGACCGCCGACACCCCCGACGCCAAGCTGCACGAGGTCAAGGCGGACCTGCGGCGCGCTCTGGAGCTCCTGGAGGAGGGCGTGACCTCGGCCGCGCCCAGCACCCGGTGCGCCGAGCACCCCAACGGACCCGTGGACAACGCCGCCCCCGACCTGTGCCTGCTGTGCGAGACCCGGCGGCGGGCGGCCCGGCGCGCCGAGTTCAACGGCCCCGCCCCGCAGGCCCCGCACCCCACCGCCCCGTCCCGCTACGGCGTCCGCGGCGACCGCCCCCAGCCCCAGCAGCGCTGGCTGCCGGAACTGTGGAACGGCCAGGAGTGGCAGCTGTGCGGCACTCCCCGGCGCGACCGCCACGAGGCCGAGCTGTACCTCGCCGCCCTGCGCCGGGGATCCCGCCCCGCCATGGCCTACCGCCTGGTGCACGAGTTCACCGACTACGAGGTGCTGCGCGTCTGGGGGATCCCGGTGAAGACCGACATCGAGCCGCTGGGCAACCTGTAGGCCGGGCCGCCCTCCCGGCGGATCGGACCGGTCGGCCTCGACCCGGTCCGGTCCGGTCCGGTCCAGCCCGGTCCGGCCCGGTCTGATCCGGTCCGGTCCGTGTCAGCTCAGGGTCTTCAGGGACGCCGCGTCGTACGGCTCCAGCTCGTCGAGGCGGCCGGTCAGGACCTTGGCCGCCCACTCCGGGTCCTGGAGCAGCGCACGGCCGACGGCCACCATGTCGAACTCGTCGCGCTCCAGCCGGTCGAGCAGGTCGTCGATGCTCCTGAGGCCGGAGCCCTCGCCCTGGAAGGCCTTGAAGAACTCGCCGTCGAGACCGACCGACCCGACGGTGATGGCGGGCCGGCCGGTCAGCTTCTTCGTCCAGCCCGCGAGGTTGAGGTCGGAGCCGTCGAACTCGGGGACCCAGTAGCGGCGCGTGGAGGCGTGGAAGGCGTCGACACCGGCCGCGGCGAGCGGGGCGAGGATGGCCTCCAGCTCCTCGGGCGTCTCGGCGAGGCGCGCGTCGTAGGCGTCCTGCTTCCACTGCGAGTAGCGGAAGACGACCGGGAACTCCGGCGACACGCTCTGGCGCACGGCGGCGACGATCTCGGCCGCGAACCGGGTGCGGGACACCGGGTCGCCGCCGTAGGCGTCGGTGCGGCGGTTGGTGCCCGCCCACAGGAACTGGTCGACCAGGTAGCCGTGGGCGCCGTGGATCTCCACGCCGTCGAAGCCGATGCGCTCCGCGGCCGCCGCGGCCTCGGCGAAGGCGCCGATGACGTCGTCCAGGTCGCGCTGGGTCATCGCCTTGCCGGTGCCCTCGGTGCCGTCCGTGCGCACGCCGGAGGGGCCGACGGCGGGGGCGTCCGCGACGGGCGGCTGGCCCTGCTCGCGCACCATGCCGATGTGCCACAGCTGCGGCATGATCGTCCCGCCGCCCGCGTGCACGGCCTCGGCGACCTTCGCCCAGCCCGCCAGCTGCTCCTCGCCGTGGAACCGCGGCACCCGGTCGCTCTGTCCGGCGGAGTCGTGGCCCACGTACGTGCCCTCGGTGACGACGAGGCCGACACCGGCGGCGGCGCGGCGGCCGTAGTACGACGCCACGTCCTCGCCGGGGATGCCGCCGGGGGAGAACATGCGGGTCATGGGCGCCATGGCGATGCGGTTCGGCACGGTCAGGCCGTTGAGGGAGACGGGACGCCCGAGGACCTCGGCGGCGCGGGCGGCGGCGGGGGAGGTGGCGGGAGTGGCGGGGGTGGCGGGGGTGGCGGGGGTGGCAGTCACGGCAGAGGACTCCTCGGAGAGGTCACGGCGGACATCGAGCGGCGGACGTGGAGCAGCGGACATTCCGGATGGTATGTGCACATGCAAGCACTGCCCTCCCCTCTCAACGGCCCTCCCGCTCCCGCCATTCCGCCCGCTCCCCCGCCGCCCCTGTGATCCGGGCCACGCCGGCCAGGGCCGCCCCGCACGGCGGGACCCCGGGAACGCCCGAGGGCGGCACCCCCTCGATGGGGATGCCGCCCTCGGTGGAAACCCGAGCCGGATCAGGCTCAGAAGTCCATGTCACCGCCCGGCATGCCGCCGCCGGCCGGGGCCGCGGCCTTCTCCGGCTTGTCGGCGATGACGGCCTCGGTGGTGAGGAACAGCGCGGCGATCGACGCGGCGTTCTGCAGCGCGGAGCGCGTCACCTTCGCCGGGTCGATGATGCCCTCGGCGATCATGTCGACGTACTCACCGGTCGCGGCGTTCAGGCCGTGGCCGACGGGCAGGTTGCGCACCTTCTCGACGATGACGCCACCCTCGAGACCACCGTTGACGGCGATCTGCTTGAGCGGGGCCTCCAGGGCGAGCTTCACGGCGTTGGCGCCGGTCGCCTCGTCACCCTCGAGGTCGAGCTTCTCGAAGACCGAGGTGGCCTGCAGCAGGGCCACGCCACCACCGGCGACGATGCCCTCCTCGACGGCCGCCTTCGCGTTGCGGACGGCGTCCTCGATGCGGTGCTTGCGCTCCTTGAGCTCCACCTCGGTGGCGGCGCCGGCCTTGATGACGGCCACGCCGCCGGCCAGCTTCGCCAGACGCTCCTGGAGCTTCTCGCGGTCGTAGTCCGAGTCGCTGTTCTCGATCTCGGCGCGGATCTGGTTGACCCGGCCCGCGACCTGCTCCGAGGAGCCGGACCCGTCGACGATGGTGGTCTCGTCCTTGGTGATGACGACCTTGCGGGCCTTGCCCAGGAGGTCCAGGGAGGTGTTCTCGAGCTTGAGACCGACCTCCTCGGAGATGACCTCGCCACCGGTGAGGATGGCGATGTCGTTCAGCATCGCCTTGCGGCGGTCGCCGAAGCCCGGGGCCTTGACGGCGACGGACTTGAAGGTGCCGCGGATCTTGTTGACGACCAGGGTCGACAGGGCCTCGCCCTCGACGTCCTCGGCGATGATCAGCAGCGGCTTGCCCGACTGCATGACCTTCTCCAGGAGCGGGAGCAGGTCCTTGACGTTGGAGATCTTGGAGTTCGCGATCAGGATGTACGGGTCGTCGAGGACGGCCTCCATACGCTCCATGTCGGTGGCGAAGTACGCCGAGATGTAGCCCTTGTCGAAGCGCATGCCCTCGGTGAGCTCGAGCTCGAGACCGAAGGTCTGCGACTCCTCGACCGTGATGACGCCTTCCTTGCCGACCTTGTCCATGGCCTCGGCGATCAGCTCGCCGATCTGGGTGTCGGCGGCGGAGATGGAGGCCGTCGAAGCGATCTGCTCCTTGGTCTCGACATCCTTCGCCTGCTCGAGCAGGGCACCGGAGACGGCCTCGACGGCCTTCTCGATACCGCGCTTGAGGGCCATCGGGTTGGCGCCGGCCGCCACGTTGCGCAGGCCCTCGCGGACCAGCGCCTGGGCGAGGACGGTCGCGGTGGTCGTACCGTCACCGGCGACGTCGTCCGTCTTCTTGGCGACTTCCTTGACCAGCTCGGCGCCGATCTTCTCGTACGGGTCCTCGAGCTCGATCTCCTTGGCGATGGAGACACCATCGTTGGTGATCGTGGGGGCGCCCCACTTCTTCTCGAGGACGACGTTGCGGCCCTTGGGGCCGAGCGTCACCTTGACGGCGTCCGCGAGCTGGTTCATGCCGCGCTCGAGGCCGCGCCGCGCCTCCTCGTCGAACGCGATGATCTTGGCCATGTGAAGTGGTCCCTCCAGGACTGGGGGTGATTCCTTCGGACCGCGCCCGCGCCCGCGACGGACGGCTCGCCGGCCCCGTGGTTCCTTGCCCCACCTGGCCTGCGGGCCTCACCGACCCGGTCCTTCGTTGTCACTCTCACCTTCAGAGTGCTAACGCAATGATTAGCACTCGCCTGTGCCGAGTGCAAGCGCCTCCCCGGGATACGCAGGTGAACGGGGGGTGGCGGCGGACGCCGGCGGGCGGCCGCGCGCGGGCCGGAGGCGATCACGGGCGGCTCCGGACGGCGCGCGGCCGCGGACACGCCGAAGGGCTCGCACCCCGGGAGGTGCGAGCCCTTCGACGGTGAAGCCGGTGAAGCCGGTGGAGCTGATGAAGCCGGTGGAACAGAAGAACGTCGCTGCAAGTCGGCGCGTGCTTCAGCCGGTCGCGAGCCGGACCATGTCCGCCTGCGGCCCCTTCTGGCCCTGCGAGATCTCGAAATCGACCCGCTGACCCTCTTCCAGGGTGCGGTATCCGTCCATCTGGATCGCGCTGTAGTGGACGAAAACATCCGCACCACCGTCGACCGCGATGAAGCCGTACCCCTTCTCCGCGTTGAACCACTTGACGGTGCCCTGAGCCATGCCTAACTCCCCTATTACTGGCCCTTGCACAGATCCGCACTTCGCGGATCCGGGTCAGACCTCACCCCCCAGTTGGTTGGGGGCGTGCGCCGGAACGCGTCGACCGCGGCCGAATGTATCCGCACGACTGCCCTCTGCAACAGGTCAATCGGACGAGAAATCTGGACGTGAAGAGTCCGCAGAAGAGTGAGAATTCGCCCGAATTCAGGGCAAGTCGACCCCCGCAAAGGGAAGGAAAGGCGCAAAACACATGCACAGTTTGGCTGTTTCTCATCGCCCGCCCCGGCGGAACTCCTTCGCGGCCGGCGGGCAATGAGCGGCGCGTTCCCCAACCCTACCGCGCTCAACCACACTGAATTGCCCCCTCCGCTTCTCTCGCGGAGGGGGCAATTCGATGAACTCTCGGTAATTGACCTTACCCACGGTTACTACCAGCGGGTACTACCGACGGGTACGGAGGGTCGGTCAGCCGCCGGCCACGGCCGGGATGATGGAGACGCCGGCGCCGTCCGGGGTCGCCGTGTCCAGCCCCTGCTCGAAGCGCACGTCGTCGTCGTTGACGTACACGTTGACGAACCGGCGCAGCTTGCCCTGGTCGTCCAGGACGCGGGCGGCGATGCCGGTGTGGTTCTTCTCCAGGTCGGTGATGACCTCGCCGAGGGTCGCGCCCTCGGCCGGGACCTCGGCCCTGCCACCGGTGTAGGTGCGCAGGATGGTCGGGATGCGGACGGTCACGCTCATGCGAGGCCAGCCTCTCGGAAGGAGTCCAGGGTGGGGCGGATGGTGGCGGTGAGGCCGGTGCCGGCCACCGCGTCGAGGGTCTTGAGGCCGTCCCCCGTGTTGAGGACGACGGTGGTCTTCGTCGGGTCCAGGAGACCGTTCTCGATCAGCTTCCTCGTCACACCGACGGTCACGCCGCCGGCGGTCTCGGCGAAGATGCCCTCGGTCCGCGCCAGCAGCTTGATCGCGTCGACCACCTGCTCGTCGTCCACGTCCTCCACCGCGCCGCCGGTGCGGCGCGCGATGTCCAGCACGTAGGGCCCGTCCGCCGGGTTGCCGATGGCGAGGGACTTGGCGATGGTGTCCGGCTTCTGCGGCCGGACCACGTCGTGGCCCGCCTTGTAGGCGGTGGACACCGGCGAGCAGCCCTCGGCCTGCGCCCCGAAGATCTTGTACGGCCGGTCCTCGACCAGGCCGAGCCCGATCAGTTCCTGCAGTCCCTTGTCGATCTTCGTGAGCTGCGAGCCGGAGGCGATCGGCACGACGAGCTGGTCGGGCAGCCGCCAGCCGAGCTGCTCGCAGATCTCGTACGCCAGCGTCTTGGAGCCCTCGGCGTAGTACGGCCGCAGGTTGACGTTGACGAAGCCCCAGCCCTCGCCGGCCGGGTCGCCGATCAGCTCGGAGCAGAAGCGGTTCACGTCGTCGTAGTTGCCCTCGATGCCGACGAGTTCGCCGCCGTAGATCGCGGCCATGACGACCTTGCCCTGCTCCAGGTCGTGCGGGATGAACACGCAGGAGCGGAAACCGGCGCGGGCGGCGGCGGCGCCGACGGCCCCGGCCAGGTTGCCCGTGGAGGAGCAGGACAGGGTGGTGAAGCCGAAGGCGCGGGCGGCCTCGATGGCCTGGGCGACGACGCGGTCCTTGAAGGAGTGCGTCGGGTTGCCGGAGTCGTCCTTGACGAACAGCTTGCCGGCGTCGACGCCCAGCTCGCGGGCCAGGTTGTCGGCCTGGACGAGCTTGGTCCAGCCGGGGTTGATGTTGGGCTTGTCCGCCACGTCGGCCGGGACGGGCAGCAGCGGCGCGTAGCGCCAGATGTTCGCGGGGCCCGCCTCGATGCGCTTGCGGAGCTCCTCGGCCTCGTAGGACGAGAAGTCGTACGCGATCTCGAGCGGGCCGAAACACTCCTCGCAGGCGAAGACCGGGCCGAGGGGCACGCGGTGTCCGCACTCGCGGCAGGAGAGCGCCGCGGCGGGACCGAGGTCGACGGAGTTCGTGGTGCTTGCAACTGTCTGCGCAGCCATGTGAGGCGAGGCCCTTTCTCCTCATCTTCCTCACGACGCATCTCGCCGTGAGACGGATTTGGCACCTTCCCTAGCCGGGAGCCTCACCACATCGACGTGACGCGTGGGCGGTCACGCCTGGCGGCGCGCGCGGCTGGAGGGTTGCCGGGGCTTCATCGGGCCGTATCCCTCTGCCCCTCTGGATGAGCGGTATGAAGTTGTGAACAGCGGCCACCTCGGACATGCGATGGTCATCCGCGTTGTTCAAGACTGTAACCGAAGGCCAGGACAGTTGAGACAGACGTCCGAACCGCGAGATGGATCACACGGTCACCCCGCGTGCACCGCGTGTGATCACGACAGTGAGGAGCCGCAGACCGTGCTGAAGGAAGCCGAGACCTGGCTGGCCACCCGCTCCTGGTCCGTGACCGACCGCCCGCTGCACCGCCTCCTGGCCGCGAAGCGCGCCTCGGGCCAGTCGGTGTCCGTGGTGCTGCCCGCCCTGAACGAGGAGGAGACGGTCGGCGACATCGTCGCGGTCGTCCGCCACGACCTGATGCGGCAGGTCCCCCTCGTCGACGAGATCGTCGTCGTCGACTCGGGCTCCACCGACCGCACCTCGCAGGTCGCCGCGGCGGCCGGGGCGCGCGTCGTCCACCGGGACGAGATCCTGCCCCGGATACCGGCCGTGCCCGGCAAGGGGGAGGTGCTGTGGCGGTCGCTGCTCGTGACGGGCGGGGACATCGTCTGCTTCGTCGACGCCGACCTCAGGGAGTTCTCCTCCGACTTCGTCTCGGGGATCGTGGGCCCGCTGCTCACCGACCCCGGGGTGGACCTGGTCAAGGCGATGTACGACCGTCCGCTGGGCACCGGGCCGGACGCGTCCGCCTCCGGCGGGACGGCGGGCCAGGGCGGCCGGGTCACCGAGCTCATGGCCCGCCCCCTGCTCAACATGCACTGGCCTCAGCTGGCCGGCTTCGTGCAGCCGCTCGGCGGCGAGTACGCGGCCCGCCGCAGCCTGCTGGAACGGCTCCCGTTCCCCGTCGGCTACGGCGTGGAGCTGGGCATGCTGGTCGACGCCCTGCACCTGGTCGGCCTGGACGCCCTCGCCCAGGTCGACGTCGGCGTCCGCAAGCACCGCCACCAGGACGGGCAGGCGCTCGGCAGGATGGCGGCGGCGATCTACCGCACCGCGCAGCTCCGGCTGGCGCGCGGGCACCTGATCCGCCCCGCCCTCACCCAGTTCGAGCGGGGCGCGGACGGCTTCGAGCCGCGCACCCACTCCGTGGACACCGAGGAACGGCCGCCGATGGCGGAGATCGCCGAGTACGCGGAACGCAAGGTCGCCTAGGCGGCGTCGCGCGCAAGGTCGCCTAGGCGGCGTCGCGTGCACGGCCGGGCGCGACCCGGCCACGGACCGCATCCGTACGTTTGAGCGTTTACGGACCGGGCTAGGTTGTGGCGTATGGCTTCCACGCGTGCTGCTGTTGTCGAGGGTGCTCAGGTGCTGGTCGCGTCCAACCGCGGCCCGGTCTCCTACCAGGTGCGCGAGGACGGTTCGCTGCACGCCAGAAGGGGCGGCGGCGGACTGGTCTCGGGCCTGTCGGCGATCGGGCCGGACGCGGGCGCCCTGTGGGTGTGCTCGGCGCTCTCCGACGACGACCGCGAGGCGGTGCGGCGCGGGGTCGGCGAGGACGGCGTCCGGATGCTCGACATCCCGGCCGACGTGCACGCCGACGCGTACAACGGCATCGCCAACTCCGTGCTCTGGTTCGTCCACCACCTGCTGTACCAGACCCCGCTGGAGCCCGTCTTCGACGCGGAGTTCCGGCGCCGGTGGGCGTCGTACGAGGCGTACAACCGCGCGTTCGCGGAGGCGCTCGCCGAGGAGGCCGGCCGGGGCGCGGCGGTCCTGGTGCAGGACTACCACCTCTGCCTGGTCCCGGGCATGCTCCGCGAGCTGCGGCCCGACCTGCGCATCGGCCACTTCTCGCACACGCCGTGGGCGCCGGTGGACTACTTCGCGCTGCTCCCCTCCGACATCCGCGCGCAGCTGCTGCGCGGCATGCTCGGCGCGGACCGCCTGGGCTTCCTGACCAGGCGCTGGGCGGACGCCTTCACCGCGTGCTGCGCGGAGTTCGCGGGCGGAACCGGCAGCACGGAGATCGGGGTGCACGGCCTCGGCGCCGACGCCGACTTCCTGCGCACCCGCTCCCGCGAGAGCGACGTCGAGGAGCGCATCGCCGCCCTGCGCGAGGAGATCGGCGAGGGCCGCAAGGCCGTCGTGCGCGTCGACCGCACCGAGCTGTCGAAGAACATCGTGCGCGGCCTGCTGGCCTACCGGCAGCTCCTCGACGACCACCCCGAGTGGCGCGAGCGCGTCGTGCACGTGGCGTTCGCCTACCCCTCCCGCCAGGACCTCGCCGTCTACCGCGACTACACGGCCGAGGTGCGGCGGCTGGCGGAGGAGATCAACGAGCGCTACGGCACCCCCGGCTGGACCCCGGTCGTGCTGCACGTGAAGGACGACTTCGCCCGCTCCCTGGCCGCGTACCGCCTCGCCGACGTGGCCCTGGTCAACCCCATCCGCGACGGCATGAACCTGGTCGCCAAGGAGGTCCCGGTCGTCTCCGACGAGGGCTGCGCCCTGGTGCTGTCCCGTGAGGCGGGGGCGTACGGGGAGCTGGGCGAGGACGCGATCGTGGTGAACCCCTACGACGTCCTGGAGACCGCCGGCGCCCTGCACGAGGCGCTGACCATGGCCCCGGAGGAGCGGGCGGAGCGCACCAAGAGGCTGGCGGCGGCCGCGACCGCGCTCCCTCCGGCCCGCTGGTTCCTGGAACAGCTCCAGGCCCTCCAGGCCCTCCCCCGCGACTGACCCCGACGACCACCCGAGCCGCCCCGTGCCCCCGGCCCGCCCGCCGGGGGCACGCGCACGCGCGCCCGGCCCCTCCCGCGTCCCGGCCCGGACCGCCCGCCGGCCGCCCCCGCCCGGCAGCACGCGCAGTTGCCCCGCGACCCGCCACCCCAGCCCGCCGGCGGACGCCCGCGGCAGCCCCGCCCCGCCGGGAGCACGCGCACGCACCCCCGGTGGTTCACCGCGGCCGGGCCGTCGACGCCCTCACCGGCCCCGGCCGCCCGGCAGGACCCCGACAGCACCTCACCGTCACGCCCGCACCCGCCACCCCAGCCCGCCGGGGGCACGCGCACGCGCCCCCGGTGGTTCACCGCAGCCGGGCCGCGAGTGACCGCAGCAGGTCCACCACTCCGGCGGGGCCCTCGACGACCAGGTCCGCCCGTTCGGAGAGTTCGGTCACCTCGGAGCTGCCGCTGGCCACGAGCAGCCCGGGGACGCCGTCGGAGCGGAGCTTGTCGACGGCGGCGAAGGCGGGCAGGTCACCGAGGTCGTCGCCGGCGTAGAGCACGGCCCCGGCGCCGATCTCGCGGACGTACTCCGTCAGCGCCACGCCCTTGTCCACGCCCGGCGGCCGCAGTTCCAGCACCATCCGGCCCGGCTCGACGACGAGCCCGTGCCGGGCCGCGAGGTCGGCGAGCGGGCGGCGCAGCGCCTCGAACGCGGCCTGCGGGTCCTCCGTCCGCCGCGTGTGCACGGCGACGGCCCGGCCCTTCTCCTCGACCCAGGTCCCCGGCCACGCCCCGGCCGCCTCCAGCACGGCGGGCAGTTCGGCCCGCACGGCCGCGACGCCGGGGTGCGGGGCGGGCGCGGAGACGGCCCCGGTGCGGGCGTCCCACCGCTCGGCTCCGTAGTGCCCGAGCACGGTCAGCCGCTCCAGTCCCGGCACCCCGGCGAATCCGCCGTGGCGCACGGCCACCTCGGCGGGCCGTCCGGTCACCACGGCGACCGAGGCCACCTTCGGCGCCAGCTCCGCGAGCGCGGGGAGCGCGTCCGGGTGCGGCCGCGCGTCCTCGGGGTTCTCGACGATCGGCGCGAGCGTCCCGTCGAAGTCGAGCGCGACGAGCGCGGTGCGCGGCGCGGCCAGGATCGCGGCGAGCGCCTCGCGGCCGCGGGGGGTGACGGGGGTGGGGAGGGAGGGGTGGGAGTCCGTGGAGTGCGTCTCTTGGGTGCCCATACGGTGACGATAACCGGCGGGGCCCGCACCTCCGGTTGCCGGGCACGGTGACCCGGTCGCCCCGGTCGACTCGGCGGACCCGGCCGACCAGACCGACTCGGCGGACCCGGCCCGTCCGGCGTTCGAGGACGAGGCCCCCGGGACCGTGGCGGGGGCCGGGGCCGGCGCCCCCGGCCCGCCCGCACGGACTCCCCGGCGCGGTCCCGGGGGCCTCACCGCTCCGCCCGGCGGGCCTCCCGCACCCGGCGGAGCCGGTTCACCGTCACCGGGTCGTGCGCCAGCGCCCGTACGTCGTCCAGCAGCGCGTTGAGCAGCTGGTAGTACCGCACGGGCGACAGGTCCAGCTCCTCGCGGATCGCCCGTTCCTTCGCGCCGGGCCCCGGGAAGCCGCGCCGCTCCAGGGCGAGGATGTCCCGCTCCCTCGCCCCGAGCCCCTCGTGCCGGCCGGGCCCGTCGTGCCCGTTCTCGTCCGCTGCCCGCTCCATGTCCCGCACGGTAGCCCAACCGCACGGGACCCGGCTCAGTCGCGGGTGCCGCTCTCCAGGGTGGTGGCCGTCGTCTGGAGCTGTCCGAGGACCCCGGCCGGGCTGCCGCCGGGCTGCACGGCCTGACCGATCCGCTTCTTCACGTCCGCGCTGACCGCCGCCCAGGAGGTGCGCCCCACCGGGTACAGCTCGGAGACCGGCAGCTGGTCGAGGAAGGGCTTGAGGTCGGCGTCCCGGGAGGCGGCCGTCATGGTCTGGGAGGCGGAGTTGGTGACGGGCAGCAGGTCGTACTCGCGGGAGAAGTCGAGGACGTTCTCCTCGCTGTAGACGAAGTTCAGGAAGTCCCCGATCTGCTCGGCGTGGCCGTTCCGCTTGAAGGCCGTCATCCAGTCGGCGACGCCCATGGAGACCTTGGTCGGCCCGTCGATGCCGGGCATGGGGACCATGCCGAACTTCACGCCCTTCTTCGCGGCGGTCTTCATCAGCGAGGGGTGCCCGTTGAGCATGCCGACCTGGCCGGCGGCGAACGCGGCGAACGCGTCGGCCCGATCGAGCCTGCCCGGCGCGACCGGCCCGGTGAGGCCCTTGCCGACCAGTTCGTTCTTCAGCCAGGTGAAGGTGTGGACGTTCTCGGTGGAGTCGAGGCTGTAGCCGGTGGCGGTCCCGGTGTAGCCGCCCCCGCCGCTGAGCAGCCACTGCATGGTCTCGGCCTGCGCCTCCTCGGGGCCCAGCGGCAGGGCGTACGGGTACTTCACGCCGTCCGCCTTCAGCGCCTCCGCGTCCTTCGCCAGCTCGGCCCAGGTGGTCGGCGCGCTGATGCCGGCCTCGGCGAAGAGGGTCTTGTTGTAGAACAGCAGCCGCGTGGAGGAGGCGAACGGCATGCCGTACTGCACGCCGCGCACCTCGCCCGCGTCGGCGAGCTGGGGGACGAAGTCGGCCTGGACGGGGATGGAGAGGACGTCGCCCGCCGGATAAAGGAGGTCCTCGTCGGCGTAGTCGGCGTAGGCGCCGATCTGCGCCATGTCGGGGGCCTTGCCGGCGTCGACCAGTTTCTTGACCTCGCGGTCGACGTCGTTCCAGGAGTGGACGGTGACCTCGACGGTGACGCCGGGGTGGTCCTTCTCGTAGGCGTCGACCAGCGCGTCCCAGTACTTCCGGGAGCTGTTGGCGGCGCTGTCGCCGTAGTCGGCGGCGACGAGCGTCAGGGTGACGTCGCCGGAGCCGCCGGTGACCCCGCAGCCGGCGATCACCGCCGTCATGCTCAGGGCTGCCGCCACCGCGATCGTTCCCGACTTCCCTGCCCGCCGCCGCACTGTGCTCTCCCGTTCCCCTGGACGGCCGGGCCCTCCGTGCGCACACGATCCACACATGATTGCTCCGACCAATGAAACCGATATCCGGAACAAGGTCTACACCACGCAAGTGGACTAGACCTCTCACGGGTCCTCGGTCCACACTGTCCCCGTGAGACACGTCATCGCCCTCGATGTGGGCGGCACCGGGATGAAGGCCGCCCTCGTCGGGGCGGACGGCGCGCTGCTGCACCGGGCCCGCCGGGCCACGGGCCGCGAGCGCGGTCCCGACGAGGTCGTCGCCGGCGTCCTCGACTTCGCCGCCGAGCTGCACGCGTACGGCGCGGAGCACCTCGGCGGGGGCGCGGCCGCGGCCGGGGTCGCGGTCCCCGGCATCGTCGACGAGGCGAACGGCGTCGCCGTCTACGCCGCCAACCTCGGCTGGCGCGACGTCGGCCTGCGCGCACTCCTCACCGAGCGGCTCGGCGGCGTCCCGGTCGCCCTCGGCCACGACGTCCGCACCGGCGGACTCGCGGAGGGGCGCATCGGCGCGGGCCGGGGCGCCGACCGCTACCTCTTCGTCGCCCTCGGCACGGGCGTCGCGGGCGCCATCGGCGTGGGCGGGCGGGTGGAGGCGGGCGCGCACGGCTCCGCGGGCGAGATCGGCCACATCGTCGTACGCCCCGGCGGTACGCCCTGCCCCTGCGGGCAGCGCGGCTGCCTGGAGCGGTTCGCGTCGGCGGCGGCGGTCGGCGAGGCGTGGGCGGCGGCCCGCGGGAACCCGGAGGCGGACGCCGCGGACTGCGCGAAGGCCGTCACGTCCGGCGACCCGGACGCCGTCCGGATCTGGCAGCGGGCGGTCGACGCGCTCGCCGACGGCCTGGTCACCGCCCTCACCCTGCTGGACCCGCGCACCGTCGTCATCGGTGGCGGCCTCGCCGAGGCGGGGGAAACCTTGTTCACACCGCTGCGGAACGCCGTCCGCCGGCGGGTCACCTTCCAGAAGCTCCCGGACATCGTCCCGGCGGCGCTGGGCGACACCGCCGGATGCCGGGGAGCGGGACTCCTGGCCTGGGATCTCCTCGATTCGTCCGACCGTACGGAGGTAACGTCCTGATGGCCACCCCCCCAGGGGCGCGAGGCGCCGCCACGCGGCCGCGGGTGCTGACCGGCGCGCGGGTCGTGCTGCCCACGGGCACGGTTCCCGGCGGCCGCGTCACGATCGACGGCACCCGCATCGTGCCGAACGCCCCGCACGGGACCCCGCGGGAAGCCGCCCACACCGTCGACGTGACGGGCCACTGGCTGGTCCCCGGCTTCGTCGACCTGCACAACCACGGCGGCGGCGGAGCCTCCTTCTCCGGCACCGCCGACGAGGTGCAGCGGGCGATCCGCGCCCACCGCCGGCACGGCACCACCACGCTCGTCGCGTCCACCGTCACCGACGACATGGACGTCCTGGTCCGGCAGGCCGGCCTGCTCAGCGAACTGGCCGAGCAGGGCGACCTGGCCGGCATCCACTTCGAGGGCCCGTTCATCTCGCCGTGCCGCAAGGGCGCCCACTCCGAGGGCCTGCTGCGCGACCCGGACCCGGCGCAGGTGCGCAAGCTCGTCGACGCGGCGCGCGGCAGGGCGAAGATGGTCACCCTGGCGACCGAACTGCCGGGCGGCATCGACTCCGTACGGCTGCTGGCCGAGCACGGGGTGATCGCGGCCGTCGGCCACACGGACGCCACCTACGAGCAGACGGCGGCGGCGATCGCGGCGGGCGCGACGGTCGCCACCCACCTCTTCAACGCGATGCCGCCGCTCGGGCACCGCGCGCCGGGCCCGATCGCCGCGCTGCTGGAGGACGAGCGGGTGACGGTCGAGCTGATCAACGACGGCGTCCACCTGCATCCGGCGGCACTGGAGCTGGCGTTCCACCGGGCGGGCGCGGGGCGGGTCGCGTTCGTCACGGACGCGATGGACGCGGCCGGCACCGGCGACGGCCGGTACCTGCTCGGCCCGCTGGAGGTCGAGGTCAGCGGGGGCGTGGCCCGGCTGGTGGAGGGCGGTGCGATCGCCGGGTCGACGCTGACCCTGGACCGCGCGTTCCAGCGGGCGGTGACGGTGGACCGGCTGCCGGTGGAGGACGTGGTCGCGGCCCTGTCCGCCAACCCGGCCCGGCTGCTGGGCCTGGCCGACCGGGTGGGCTCCCTGGAGCCGGGCAAGGACGCCGACCTGGTCCTGCTGGACGAGGACTTCGACCTCAAGGGCGTGATGCGGCAGGGGGTTTGGGTGGTGGATCCCGGGCTGGGCTGAAATCTCCGCCCGTACGGGGACGGTGGCCGACCCGGGGGGTGGGCCGACCGCCGTCTCTTTGGCATGATCAGGCCGTCCGGAAGGGCGCATCCATGCAAACGGCGGCCGAACGCCGCTGATCGGGGGAGGTCGGGCCAGGTGATTCTCACGGTCACGCCGAACACCGCGCTCGACGTCACCTACCGCGTCCCGGCCCTGCTGCCGCACGCCGCGCACCGGGTGACCGAGGTGACGGAACGTTCCGGCGGCAAGGGGCTGAACGTGGCGCGCGTCCTGGCCGCCCTCGGGCACGAGGTGACGGTGACCGGCTTCGCGGGCGGCCCCACCGGCCGCGTGGTGCGGGAGCGCCTCGTCGGCGTGACCGACGCGCTCGTCCCGTGCGCCGCCCCGACCCGCCGCACGCTCACCGTGGCCGACGAACGCACCGGGCAGACCACGCGGTTCGACGAACCGGGCCCGGTCGTCACCCCCGCCGAGTGGTCCGCCTTCCAGGAGACGTACGAGCGACTGCTGGCCGGCGCCGACGCGGTGGCCCTGTGCGGCAGCCTGCCGCCGGGGGTGCCGGTGGGCGCGTACGGGGGCCTGGTGCGCACCGCGCGGGCCGCGGGCGTGCCCGTCCTGCTCGACACCGGCGGTGAGGCGCTGCGCCGCGCGGTGGCGGCGCGCCCCGACCTGATCAAGCCGGACGCCGGGGAACTGGCCGAACTGACGGGTTCCCACGAGCCGTTGCGCGCGACGCAGGACGCCCGCCGGCGCGGCGCCCGCTCAGTGGTGGCGTCCCTGGGCGCGCAGGGCCTGGTCGCGGCGACCCCGGAGGGCCGCTGGCGCGCCGTCCCGCCGCCCCGGCCGCGCGGCAACCCGGCGACCCGGCCGCCCGGCATCCCGACGGGCGCCGGTGACGCGGTGTCCGCGGGCCTGCTCTCCGGCCTCGTCGAGCGTCTCCCCTGGCCCGGGACCCTGGCCCGCGCACTCGCCCTGTCCGCGGCGACCGCCCTGTCCCCGACGGCCGGCGAGTTCGACCGGGTGGCCTACGAGGACCTGCTGGACCGGGTCGCGGTGACCGGGGAGGTCACCGCGGCCTGACCGCGGTCAGTCCTTGACCTGGCCCTTCTTCAGCCAGAACTGGTCCAGGAGCACGTTGCACCTGTCGCCGGCCTCGCAGGACAGGCTGATGGTGTTGGTGCCCTTGGTGAGGGTGGGCCAGGCGTAGGTGGTGGTCCAGCCCTTCGCGAAGTCGCCCTTGGGGGCCTTCGCGTAGTTCTCCATGCTCAGCGGCTGGCCGAACTTCTTGCCGTTGACCGTGAGGGTCATCGACTGGTCCTCGCCGGGGGCGCTGTAGTGCGCGAACAGCGTGTAGTCGCCGTCCTCGGGGATGCCGTCGACGCTCCAGGTGACGGAGTTGCCGACCTGGTTCAGGGCGACGTAGATGCCGCCGTCGGCGCGGGCGCCCTCGATGTCGGAGGCCAGTGCGGCCGCGCCGCCGAGGCGCAGGGCCTTGGCGTCGATCGTCGGCAGCTCGGCCTCCTTCTCGGGCTCGTCGTCCCCGGACGCGCTCGGCGAGGCGCTCTCGGAGACGGTGGGTGCGGAGGAGACCTCGCCGCCGGCCTGCTTGTCGTCGTCGGAGTCGCCGCCCGTCATCGCCACCGCGATGCCGATGACGACGGCCGCGACCACCGCGACCGCGCCGATCAGCAGCCCCTTGGTGTTGGGGCCGCGGCCCCGGCCGCCACCGCCGATCCCCTGCTCCCGGTGACCGGTGGGCGTGCCGGCGCCGCCGGAGAAGTTCTCGGGTCCGGCGGGCCGGCCGGTCGGCTGACCGTAGGCGCCCTGCTGGGGCGGCGCCGCCGGCTGCCCGTACTGCGCGGTCTGCTGCTGGCCGTACTGGCGCTCGCCGACCGCGCGCACGCGGTTGACCGACGGGTATCCGTAGCCACCGCCGGACGGAGGCTGCGCTCCGTTGGCCTGGCCGTCGGCGTAGAGGTAGCCGAACGGGTCGTCGTCCTGGGGCGTGCTCGCGCCGTTGTTGCCGGGCGTCATCCCTTCGTACTCCTCAACAGGTGCGGGGCGGATGCGGTCCGCGTATCCCTACGCGTCCATACGTGCGGAGAAGAGCGAGCCTACCCGCTCCCGACCCGCCGAACGGGTGACCCGGATCGCACCGTCGCGGGCGGCCGGGCGCTGACCTGCGGATCATCCCGCCCGTCTGTGCTGTTTGGGACGAGATCGTTTCTCTACGTACATCCGCTCGTCGGCGGACTTCAACACCTCGTCCGCGGTCATCCCGCAGTGCGCCCAGCCGATGCCGAAACTGGCGCCCACCCGGACGGCCCGTCCCTCGGCGCGGATCGGCTGGATGATCTCGTTGCGCAGGCGCACCGCGAGGTCCTGGGCGTCGGCGCGGCCGAGACCGTCGGCGAGGATCACGAACTCGTCGCCGCCGAGCCGGGCGACGGTGTCGCCGTCGCGGACGCCCCGGGACAACCTGCGGGCGACCTCGATGAGGACCGCGTCGCCGGCGTTGTGCCCGAACCGGTCGTTGATCGACTTGAAGCCGTCGAGGTCGCAGAAGAGAACCGCGAGCCCCTTGGCGCCGTCGTCGCGCACGCCGTCCTCGGGGGCGACGGTGTGCACGTGGTGGTCGTAGGCGTCGAACCGCTCCGCGCCGTGGAACCGCTCGGCGCCGTCGGTCCGGAAGTCGAAGCCGTGGTCGTGGGTGTCGAAGGCGCGCTCGCCGGTGTCGAAGGCGGGGTGCCCCTGGGCGTCCATCGCGTCGACGGCGGCGGAGTGGGCGGACTGCGGGCGCCGGCACAGCCGGGAGGCCAGGCGCGAGCGCAGCTCGGCGGAGTTCGGCAGGCCGGTGAGGGAGTCGTGGGAGGCGCGGTGGGCGAGCTGGAGCTCGCGGCGCTTGCGGTCCTCTATGTCCTCGACGTGGGTGAGGAGGAAGCGGGGCCCGTCGGCGGCGTCGGCGACGACGGAGTTGCGCAGCGACACCCAGACGTACGTGCCGTCGCGGCGGCCGAGGCGCAGTTCGGCGCGGCCGCCCTCGGCGGAGGTCCGCAGCAGGGTGCCGATGTCCTCGGGGTGGACGAGGTCGGAGAAGGAGTAGCGGCGCATCGCGGAGGCGGGGCGGCCCAGCAGGCGGCACAGGGCGTCGTTGGTGCGCAGGATCCGGCCGTGCTGGTCGCCGCCCATCTCGGCGATGGCCATGCCGGAGGGGGCGTACTCGAAGGCCTGGCGGAAGCTCTCCTCGCTGGCGCGCAGGGCCTGCTGTTCGCGTTCGAGGCGGACCAGGGCGCGCTGCATGTTGGAGCGCAGGCGGGCGTTGCTGATGGCGATGGCGGCCTGGAAGGCGTACATCTGGAGGGCCTCGCGGCCCCAGGCGCCGGGCCGTCGGCCGTTGCGCGGGCGGTCCACGGACAGGACGCCGATGAGTTCGCCGCTGACGCCGTTGCCGCCGGGGGCTGCGGGCGTGTACATGGGGGCGAACAGGCGGTCGGAGGGGTGCCACTCGTCCTCGAAGCGGGGCGCGGGCCCGTCCGTGTACCACTGCGGGACGTCGTCGTCGTCGAGGACCCAGCCCTCGGTGTGGGGTATGAAGACCAGGTCGCCCCAGGTCTCGCCCATGCCCAGCCGGCGCTCCCAGGAGTCGCGGGAGCCGACCCGGCCGGTGATGAAGGCCTCGGCGGTGGCGTCCCCGGCGAAGGCGGCGACGACGAGGTCGCCGTCGGGGCGCACGAGGTTGACGCAGGCCAGTTCGTACCCGAGGGCGGCCACGACGCCGTTGGCGACCGTCTGCAGCGTGTCGGCCAGGCTGCGGGCCGTGTTCATGTCGGCCATGACCTGGTGCAGCTGTCGCAGGGACGCAAGACGGACGTAAGGCTCCGACTCGGCCTCCATGCTCGCCCTCCCCCCGAGACTTCGCAGCGAATCAAGGGTTGTCTTCGGCGTAACGTCGTTTCTGTCGTTGCGCATGTCGTTGTGTCCGTACCTGTGACGCCTCCGCCACTGAATCACAGCGCGCTGCCCACTCGGTACACAGGGTCAACAATTACCGCCCCTTGTGACTCAAGTCACAGGAAAACCTGAGCAATTGCGAAGGGTTTCTGTGTTTTTCCCTGTGCGTTTACTGAGCGTACGACTCCCCTTCCGGAGAGAGTACGGGAATCGGTCCCGGGACCTACGACCGCACTCGGGCGAAGGTCCGATGCGGGCCGGCCGGACCGGGGACTAGCGTGCGGAGCGTGCCTGCTCACCCGTTGAAGACCCCGTCCGCCCCCGCCGGCCCCCTTGGGCATGCTGTGGGGGTGAGCGAAGAAGAGTTCCGTGCCGCCATGTCCCGGCTGGCCGGCGGAGTGGTCCTGGTGACCGCGCAGGAGCCCCCGCTGGACCCGGACGACCCGGGGGCGCCGGAGGGCGAGAAGGCGGGGATGACGGCCACGGCGTTCCTGTCCGTCTCCCTGGATCCGCCCCTGGTGCTGGTCAGCCTGCGCACCGGCTCCCGGATGGACGACCTGATCGACGAGCAGCCCCTGTGGGCGGTGTCGGTGCTGTCGGAGAGCCAGCGGCACATCGCCGGACGCTTCGCGATGAAGGGCCGGCTCAGCGACCGGCTCCTCTTCGAGGACCTCCCCCACACCCGCGGCGAGGCCACCGGCGCACCGCTCCTCGGGGGCGCGCTGGCCACGCTGGAGTGCCGTACCGAGCAGCGGGTGGCGGCCGGGGACCACACGCTGGTGATCGGCCGGGTGCTGCACGCGCGCGTGCCGGGCGCGCAGGGCGGACCGCTGCTCTATTTCCAGGGCCGTTACCGGCACTTGAGCTGAACGGCAATTCAGTGGCCGGGCTCTGAACTCCCTCCCTATGGTGGCCCCATGACCACCCCGCCGAGGACTTCCGCACTCCGCCTGGAAGAAATAACCGCCGCAAATCTGGAAGCCGCCCTCGGCATTCGGGTCCGCCCCGAGCAGGAATTCGCGGTCTCCCCCGTGGTGAAGTCCCTCGCCGAGGCGTATGTGCGTCCCGGGGTCGCCTGGCCGCGCCTGATCGTCGACGACGGACGGCCCGTCGGCTTCCTGATGGCCTTCTTCGACATCGACTGGCGCGGGGACGGCAGCCTGATCCGCTCCGGCCTGTGGCGGCTGAACATCGGGGCGGGCGAGCAGGGCCGCGGCTACGGGCGGTTCGCCGTCGAGTCCGTCGCCCGGCGGATCCTCGACCGCGGCGGCGACGAGCTGTACGTCACCTGGCACCCCGGCGCCCACGGCCCCGAGGGCTTCTACCTCGGCCTGGGCTTCCGCGACACGGGGGAGCGCAGCGAGGGGGAGACGGTGGGCGTGCTGCCACTGGAGCGTGTACGGAAGTGAAGGCGGCCGTCCGCACGGCACGCCGCTGCCGCCCGGCGAGGGGCGCCCGGCGAGGGGGCGCCCGGCGAGGGGGCGCCCGGCGAGGGGGCGCCCGGCGAGGGGGGAGCGGTCAGCCCCAGCCCCGGCCCGTCCTGCCGCGCTTGGTGTCCGAGCGCTGCTTCTTCTGCCGCAGCCGGCGTTCGTTGATCCCGCGCGGGACGCGGGTGGGGCGGCGCGGCTTGGGCGGCGGGGCGGTGGCCTCGGCGAGCAGGGCGGCCAGGCGTACGGCGGCGGCCTCGCGGTTGCGCCACTGCGAACGGTGCTCGGAGGCGCGGACGGAGACGACGCCGTCGACGAGGCGGCCGGCGAGCCGTTCCAGCGCGCGCGCCTTCCACACCTCGGGCAGCGCCTCGGTGCGCGCCAGGTCGAAGCGCAGCTCCACCTGCGAGTCGCTGGTGTTGACGTGCTGCCCGCCGGGCCCCGAGGACCGCGAGAAACGCCACACCAGCTCGGCCTCGGGCAGGGAGACGGAGCCTCTGATGACATGGGGACCGGACATGCCGTACATGTTCCCTCGCCTGACCCGTCCACGTCACGCGAATTAGGGTTTGGCAAAGGAAGTAAAGACACGGGGAACCTTGGCGCCCCCTCGCGGCGTTCATAGGGGTAGCTGTAGCTTCGTGCCCGTTGTACAACGAGGGAAGGACTCCCAACAATGGCTGTAAGCCTGTCCAAGGGTGGCAACGTCTCGCTCACCAAGGAGGCTCCGGGCCTGACCGCCGTCACCGTGGGCCTCGGCTGGGACGTCCGCACCACCACCGGCACGGACTTCGACCTCGACGCCTCGGCGATCGCGGTCAACACGCAGGGCAAGGTCTACTCCGACGCCCACTTCGTCTTCTTCAACAACAAGCAGACGCCGGACCAGACCATCGTCCACACCGGTGACAACCGCACCGGCGAGGGCGCGGGCGACGACGAGGCGATCAACGTCAACCTCGCGGGGCTCCCCGCCGACATCGACAAGATCGTCTTCCCGGTCTCCATCTACGACGCGGAGAACCGCTCGCAGAACTTCGGCCAGGTCCGCAACGCCTACATCCGCATCGTCAACCAGGCCGGCGGCGTCGAGATCGCCCGCTACGACCTGTCGGAGGACGCGGCCACCGAGACGGCCATGGTCTTCGGCGAGCTGTACCGCAACGGCGCCGAGTGGAAGTTCCGCGCCGTCGGCCAGGGGTACGCCTCGGGCCTGGTCGGCATCGCCCAGGACTTCGGCGTCAACGTCTGACGGACGCGACACCCCGTCGGAGCCCCCGGTCGCGCGGACCGGGGGCTCCGCCGTTCCCGGGGAGTAGGTTGCCCGCGTGATCCTCCAGCCGCTCCCCCTCAGCCCCGACCACGACATCCCGGCGCCCCTGCTCGCCGAACTCACCGCGCTCTACGCCGGTGACCGGGAGTTCCAGGCGCTCGGCGGAGACTTCCCGGACCCCGACGACATCCGGCCCGAGCAGGTGGCCCGGGCGCTGGCCGACGAGATGGCCGAGCCGGGGGTGGAGGTGCTGCTCGCGCGCGGGGCGGGGCGGCTCGTCGGAGTGGCCGTCACCCTGGCGCACCCTCCCGACCCGGACGACCCGGACCCGTGGATCGGGCTGCTGCTGGTCGACACGGCCGTGCGGCGGCAGGGTTACGGGCGGCGGATCGCCGAGGCCGTCGAGGCGCGGTTCCGGGCGGCGGACCGCGGCGCCGTGCGCCTCGCCGTCCCGGACGCCGATCCCCGGGGACTCGCCTTCTGGACGGCCCTCGGCTACGAGGTGGTCGGGCACCGGCCCGACCGCCGGCTCGGCCGCCCCTGCGCCGTCCTGCGCAAGAGCCTGCGCACCCCGCGCCGCGCCGCCCGCGTCGCCGTGGTGGACCCGGCCGGCGCGGTCCTCCTCTTCCGGTACGACAACGTCGAGGTCGGCGTCCACTGGGCGCTGCCCGGCGGCGGACTGGAGGCGGACGAGTCCCCGCGCGAGGGCGCCCTGCGGGAACTGGCCGAGGAGACGGGGTGGACGGACCTGGAACCGGGTGAACTGCTGCACACCTGGGAACACGACTTCACCCACTCGGGCGTCCCCGTCCACCAGCACGAGCACATCTACGTCACGCCGGGCCCGCACCGGGAACCCGCCGGCCCCGGCCTGGCCGCCGCGCACGCCGCCGACGGCATCCTCACCTGGCGCTGGTGGACCCGCGGGGAGCTGGCCGAGGAGGCCGAACCGGTGTGGCCGGAGGGCCTCGCCGGACTGCTCGACGCGTGGGAGGCCGCGCGCGGCGGCCGGTGACGGCGGGGCGGCCGGTGACGGCGGGTCAGGGGCGCTCCGGCCGGCCCTCGCCGTACAGCCAGTCCCGCCAGAGCGGCTCGAAGTCCTGGTCCGGGGCCTGCTCCTCCACGTACGCGGTGAAGTCGGCGGTGTCCGCGTTGCCGTGGCGGTGGGCGGCGGTCCAGCCCTGGACGAGGTCGTAGAAGGCGTCGTCGCCGACGGCCTGCCGGATCTTGTGGACGACCATCGCGCCGCGCTGGTAGACGGGATCGGCGGAGATCCCGTCGGCGTCGGCGGGCCGCGCGGGCGGGAACTCCCAGAGGTCGTCGTAGGTGTCCTCGCCGTGCTCGTAGAGCTCGGTGAAGGTCTCCTCGGCGGTGGGGCCGCCCTCGTCCTCGGTCCACAGCCACTCGGCGTAGGTCGCGAAGCCCTCGTTGAGCCACATGTCCCGCCAGGTCCTGGGGGTCACGGAGTTGCCGAACCACTGGTGGGCGAGTTCGTGGACGAGGAGTTCGACCTCGGGGGCGCCCGGGAAGACGGGGCGGTTCTGGGTCTCCAGGGCGTACGCGGAGTCGCGCGGGCGCTCGACGATCGCGCCGGAGGAGGAGAAGGGGTACGGGCCGAAGTTGTCCGCCGCCCACTCCATGACCTCGGGCAGCCGGGCCAGCACGGCGCGGCTCGCGGCGGCCTGGGTGGGGTCGACGGCGACGTACACCGGCAGGCCGTCGCCGGTGCGGGTCCGGGTGACGGCGTACCGGCCGATCGCGAGCGTGACGACGTGGCTCGCCACGGGCTCCGCGGCGCGCCAGGCGAACGTCGTGCGGTCGCCGGTGGTGCGCTCGCCGCGCAACTCCCCGTTGGACACGGCCGTCAGGCCCCGCGGCACGGTGACGGCGATGTCGTACGACGCCTTGTCGGAGGGGTGGTGGTTGCCGGGGAACCAGGCCATGGAGCCGGTCGGTTCGCCGAGCGCCAGCGCCCCGTCGGCGGTCGGCAGCCAGCCCTCCTGCGAGCCGTCCGGATCGGTGATCGTCCCGGGGCGGCCGGAATAGCGCACGGTGACCTCGAAGGTCTCGCCCTTGCCGAGGCGGTCCTCGGGGCGGACGGTCAGCTCCTGTCCGTCGCGGTCGAAGGAGGCCGCGCCGCCCCCGACGGTGACCTCCTCGACCGTCATGCCCGTCAGGTCGAGGTCGAAGGCGGAGAGGGGCTCGGTGGCGCGGGCGGTGAGGCGGGCGGTGCCGGACAGGCGGCGCCCGGCGGGGTCGTAGGCGAGGTCGAGGTCGTAGTGGCGGACGTCGTAGCCGCCGTTGCCCGCCTTGGGGAAGTACGGGTCGCCGACGCCCGCGCCGCCGGCGTCCTCCGGCCCGCCCCCGTCGCACCCGGAGAGGGCGAGGGGCAGGGCGAGACCCCAGACGGCGGCCACGGCGACGGTCCGGACGAGGCGCGCGGATCGGGACATACGAGCGATCCTAGGCGGCCCGGACCGGGAGCCGTCGGGGACCGGGAGAGGTCGCGGACCGGGAGAGGTCGCGGACCGGGAGACGTCAGGAACAGGACACTCGGGGATCAGGACGCGTCCGGGGTCGCGGAACCGCGCGGGCGAGGGGCGGCCGGGATCTCGGGGACGCCCGCCCTTCGGGACCCGTGACACCATCTCCTACGTGCTCGACATCGGCTACGCCCTCTCCAACCGTTTCCCCGACCCCCCGCAGACCGACTACCGCCGCGCGGACGTCCACGCGCTGCGGCACGACCTGTTCTGCGGGGACGTCTACCTGGCCGACACCAAGGCGGACCGGGAACTCTCCACAGCCTGGGGATGGGTGCCGGTGCTCGACTTCGCCTGGGCGCTGTGCGACATCGTGGAGCTGATCGACCAGGACCCGGCGGGCTCCCGTGCCTCCCGCCCCCAGCACGCGGAGCTGGACTTCACCGAGTCCACCGACCGCATGCTCTTCGAGCGCCGCTTCGGCTGGGTCGACATCGAGGCCGACTGGATGCCGGCCGAGGAACCCCCGCTGACCTTCTCCCACGCCGAACTGCGCCGCGAGGCACGCGACTTCCTGCACGACCTGATCGCGGACCTGACCGACCTCCACGACGACCTGGACGAGAACCCGGCGATCTGGACCCTCCAGGCCCGCTTCCCCCGACTGGGCTGAGCGGCGCCGGCGGCGGCGGCCGGACTCCACCCCGTCCGGCCGCCCCGCCCGCCCCTCCCCCGGCCGGCCGGACCGCGTCCGGGACGGCCCCCTCACCCGGCCGGCGCCGGCCGCACCGCCCCGCCGAGCGTCACCAGGTCCTCCACCACCGTGCCGCGCGGCAGCTCGCCCCTGGCCAGGTACCTGAACCCCGTGGTCAAGCGACTCGCGTCGAGCCGCAGGCAGGCCATCACGTCGTAGTGCTGCGCTTCGGCGAGGACGTACCGCCCCTCGTCCCCGTCGTCGGGGTCCAGCGGCACGCCGCGCAGCGCGGACTCCAGTGCCGCGCGGTCCACGGGGCCCGCGGCCAGGGGCAGGAAGGCGTCCGGGTCGACGCCCTCCGGTGCCGGGAAGACGAAGTCGTCCACGGGGGTCGGCGGGTTTCCGTTCTCGTCGGTCTCCTGCTCGTCGAAGTAGCCGGGACAGGAGTCGTAGTCGAGGCGGAGGGCGCCGTCCTCGAAGACGAACATCACCACGACGTCCGAGTCGAACACGTACGTCCCCACCGTCGGCGCCCCGAGCACCTTGCTCAGTCGTCCCGCGACGTCGAGCGACGAGGTGTCCGGATCGGGGTGGACCACGGTGTGCCCCGGCCCCACCGGCAGCGCGTACCCCGACAGGCCCTCCCCCGCCAGCAACGGCACCGCCTCCTCGCACGGCCGTGCCACCAGCACGTTTCCGTAGAACGTCCCCATCCGTCTCAGTCCTCCACCCTGATCCCCAGCTCCGCCGCCAGCACCGGAGCCAGATCCAGCAGTTGACCCGTGTCGATCACCGCGCCGGACAGCCGGTCCAGGCCGCCCGCGATGCCCAGCTCCGTCGCCCCGCGCAGGTCGACGTCCCTCAGGGTCGCCGCCGTGAAGTCGGCCGCCTTCAGGGCGCAGTCCACGAACTCCACGCGCTCCAGGCGGGCGCCCGCGAAGTCCGGCTCGATCAGCACGCAGCCCTGGAAGACGACGTCCCGCAGCCGGGCCTGACGCAGGTTCAGGAAGTCGATCTTGCCGCCGCGGATCAGCACCCGCTCCAGCACCGCGCCGTGCAGCTGCGTCCCGCCCAGGCGGGCGTCGACCAGCTCGACGTCGCGCAGGGTCGCCTCGGCCAGGTCGGTGCCGACGCCGCGGATGCCGGTGAGGACGGAGTCGAGCAGGCGGGCGCGGTGCAGACGCGTCCCGTCCAGCACGCAGGCCGACAGCGCGCAGTCCATGAAGCGGGCGCCCCCGCCGTCCTGCCCGGAGAGGTCCGACCCGCCGAACTCCAGCCCGTCGTGGTCCCCGTCGGGTTCCAGCCCGCCGCCGCCGTACGGCTCCAGGGGCGGCAGCCGCACCTCCGGCCGCCGCGCGGCCTTCACCCGGCCGCCCCCGCCCGTGGCCGTCCCCGCCCTGCTCCCCCCACCCGCACCCGCCCTGCTCCCGCCGCCCGCACCCGTCCTCGCCATGCCCCCATGCTGCACCCCGCCACTGACAATCCCGCCGGCCGCCGGGAACGCCGTCGGTCCACCGCGCCGTCCGCCCCGGCCGGAACCACCTTGACCTCAAGCATGCTCGAGGTCGCAGAGTGGGCGCACAGGGCCCCGCACGACCGTGCGGGGCCGCGCGGGGGCCGGCCGGGTCCCCGCGAGCGACTCCGGGAGAACCAGATGCACGCCGTCCGCCTGCACGCCTTCGGCCCGGCCGGGAACCTCGTCCTCGAAGAGGTCGAGGACCCCCTCCCCGGGCCGGGCCAGGTCCGTGTCGCCGTCGGGGCGGCCGGCGTGCACCTGCTGGACACCGCCCTGCGCGAGGGCTTCCCGGGCCCGGGGCAGCGGCCGACGGTGCTGCCGACCGTCCCCGGCCGGGAGGTCGCCGGGGTCGTCGAGTCCCTCGGCGAGGGCGTGGACGGCGCGTGGCTCGGCAGACGCGTCGTCGCCCACCTCGGCTTCGCTCCCGGCGGGTACGCCGAACTCGCCGTCACCGACGTCGACCGCCTCCACGAGATCCCCGCGGCCCTGGACGACGCCCGGGCGGTCGCGATGATCGGCACGGGCCGCACGGCACTCGGGATCCTCCAGTTCGCCGAACCGGGCCCCGCGACGGTGGCCGTCGTCCCGGCCGCCGCGGGCGGCATCGGCACCCTGCTCGTGCAGTACGCGAAGAACGCGGGCGCCACGGTCGTCGGGCTCGCCGGCGGGCCCGCGAAGACGGCCCTGGTCCGGGAGAACGGCGCCGACCTCGCCGTCGACTACACCGCCCCCTCCTGGCCCGGGGAGGTCCGCGCCTTCCTGGCCGGCCGGCCCGCCACCGTCGTCTTCGACGGCGTCGGCGGCGAGGTCGCCCGCGAGGCGGTGGCGCTGCTCGGCCCCGGGGGCAGGCACCTCGTCTTCGGCTGGTCGGCGGAAGGCCTCCGGGACGGCCGGGGCCACTTCGTGGACGGCGTCTCGCAGTCGGTCCTCGGCCCGGTGATGCTGGAGAGGGCGGGGGGCCTGCGCGCCCTGGAACTGCGCGCCCTCACCGAGGCCGCCACGGGCCGCCTCGTCCCCTCCGTCCACCGCTTCCCCCTGCGCGAGGCGGCCGCCGCCCACCGCGCCCTGGAAACCCGCCGGACGACCGGCAAGGTCGTCCTGGAGCCCTGAACCGGACGAACCCGGAAGACCTGCGCGCCTGGTGCCTCGTCGGGGGGTGATGCGGGTGTCAGGTGCGGTGGACGAGGGCCACGACCTTTCCGACGGCACGGTTGTCTTCCATGTGCCGGTGGGCGTCGGCGAGTTCGTCCAGCGTGAAGACCCGGTCGATCACGACCCGGCAGGCGCCCGCCTCGACCTCGCGGACGACGGCGTCGAGGGCGGCCTGCGCCCAGTCGCCCCGGTTGATCTCGCTGCTGGAGAAGGTGGTGAGGGTGGCGCCGGAAGGGATGTCCTCCAGCGGCTCGAAGTCGGGGACGGTCCAGGTGTCCGAGAGGATGCCGGAGTTGCACACCCCGCCGCCCGGCGCGAGGACGGCGAGGGAGTCGAGCACGGCGGTGCCGCCGACGAGGTCGAGCACCCGGTCCGCTCCGTCCGCCCACACCTCGCGGACCGCGTCCCCGAGGCCTTCACCCCGGTCGAGGACGACATGGTCGGCGCCCTGCGCGCGCAGGGCGTCCGTCTTGGCCGGATCGCGGGTGGTGGCGGCGGTCTCCACGCCGAGCGCGGCCGCGAGGGAGAGCGCCGCCATGCCGACGGACGAGGTGGCGGCGCGGATCAGCAGCCGGTCGCCGGGCCGGAGGCGGAGCGCTTCGAGCGAGCCGTGGGCGCTGAGCCAGGACTCGGGCAGCGCCGCCAGGACGGTCCAGGGAAGGGTGGACCTCAGTCGCATCAACTGGGCGGTGGGGAGCAGCGCGTACTCCGCGTAGCTGCCGTCGTACTTCCGGCCCATCCCGCCCATGGCGGCGGCGACTGCGGTGCCCGGGGGCAGGGCCGGGTCGTCGGACTCCTCGACGAGGCCGACGCACTCGATGCCCGGGACGCGCGGCAGGGTGACCCCCGGGGACTGGCCCCGGCGGGTGAACAGCTCGGAGCGGTTCAGACCGAAGGCCATGACGCGTACGAGGGTCCAGCCCCCGCGCGGGGTGGGGCGGGGCACCTCGCCGGGCCGTAACACCTCCGGCCCGCCCGGGCGCCGCAACGTCACCGCTCGCACGGTCGCGCCACCTCCCTCCGATCCGTCCGTTCGCCGATTCGCCCGGCAGGTTATCTCGATTAGTGTCACTCGAAAAGAGATAGCCTGAAAGGAGACGCATGAGGGGGACCACGAGAGGCCCCGTGGGAGGAGACCCGTGCTGACCCTTGCCATTCTGGGATTTCTGGCCGAACGCCCCATGCACGCCTACGAACTGCGGCAGGTCGTCTCCGACTTGATCGGGCACAACCGTCCGGTGAGCGACGGCGCGCTCTACCCGGCGGTCAACCGGCTGCGCGAGGCGGGCCACGTCGAGCGGCGGGCCGAGCCCGGCGAGGGCGCGCCCGCCCGCCAGGTGCTCCACCTCACCGACGACGGGCGGGCGGAGCTGCTGCGACGGCTGGCCGCCCCCAAGGAGACCGAGATCACCGACGGCGCCTCCTTCTTCACCCTGCTCGCCTTTTTGGGGCAGTTGGACGACCCGGCCCGGCAGGCGGCCGTGCTCCGGCGGCGGCTGGACTTCCTCACCCGCCCCGGCAGCTTCTTCCGCAAGGACGGAAAGCCCGCCCTCGTCAGGGATGTGGACGACCCCTTCCGGAAGGGGATGCTCCTGGTCGCCCGTGCCACCCGGCGCGCCGAGCGCGAGTGGCTGGAACAGGCCCTGCGGGAGCGGGAGGAGAGCGGCTCGGCTTCCGGTCCGGAGGCGGGGGCCGGTTCCGTTTCCGGACCCGAAACGGCGCCGGCCTCTGCTCCCGAGGTCTGAGCGCCGGGTTCCCGGCGGGCGGTACCCGCGTCCACCCGGCCCCCGCCTGCCGGATGGGCGCGGACGGCGGAGAGGACCGTCTCCTCGTCGAACTCGTCGACGCCCAGGTGGACGTCGTACAGGCTCGCGTCGGCAGGCCGCCCCGTCCTCGTCGACCGCGACCGCCGGGGCCAGGGGCGCACCACGCTGTGCGCCCTTCGGCGGCCGGACCGACGCCCTTGGCAGGGCGAGGGGTCTCGACCTGCGAGACGCCTCCGGGGAGGCGGGTGTGCTCGATCAGGAGGTTGTCCGGGACAAGGTCCGCGCGCGGGTGGGGCAGCCGGGTCCCGGCCGGTGCCCGGCGCCGGGGCGCCGGTCAGGGCAGGGCGTCCGTCTCCAGCACCATGCGGACCCGGCCGACAACCGGGAGGAGCCGGACAGGGTCCGCGCCCTCAGGACCGTCCCCGAGGGGGGACGACGCCCGGGGCAGGACGCCGGTCGGCTCCGGAGGCCGCCCGTGCCCCTGCCCCGGAAGCGGCGCACGCCGTCCTCCTGGACGTCGATGGCGACGCTCCCGGCGCCCGCGCCGCAGCGCATCACGTTCACGGCCGGTTCCCCCGTGACGATGTCCCGGCTTGCCGGTACTCCGCCGGCCGAAGCCGTGAGTCGTCCGGTTCCGGTGGCGACCACGGGGCCTCGCAAGGCGCCGCCCCTGCCCTCGATCGCTCTCGGAAGGCGTCGGGACCCGGTTCAGGGGCTGCCCGCTCAAACGGCGTCGCCGAACGGGACCGCCGTCAGGAACCACCGTCGACGCCCCCCACGGTCCAAGATCGCGGGGGCGTCGTCCCTGGTCGGGCGCGGAGCCCCCTGTCGGATTCGAACCGACGACCTTCGCTTTACAAGAGCGGTGCTCTACCAGCTGAGCTAAGGAGGCGTGCGCGTCGCGTGCCGCGGGCGCGCCCGAGCAGTGTACCCAGGTCGCCGGGAGCGCCCGCCGAGAATTTCCGCGAAGTTCACATGCCTCCGGGTACTGACAGACCGGGCGAACGCCAGGTAGCGTCCAGATCCGGTTCACTCGTGTGGACTACACCTTCCCGGGTGCTGCCCGGGACGGCTCACCACCTTCCTACAACGGATCGTCCGGCACGTTCCTGCCGGTAGAAGGGGGCCCATCACCATGGCCACTGTCACGTTCGACAAGGCGACCCGGATCTACCCGGGTTCCACCAAGCCCGCCGTCGACGCGCTCGAGATCGACATCGCGGACGGCGAGTTCCTCGTCCTGGTCGGCCCGTCGGGCTGCGGCAAGTCCACCTCGCTCCGGATGCTCGCGGGGCTCGAGGACGTCAACGGCGGCGCCATCCGCATCGGTGACCGCGACGTCACGCACCTGCCGCCGAAGGACCGGGACATCGCCATGGTGTTCCAGAACTACGCGCTCTACCCGCACATGACCGTCGCCGACAACATGGGCTTCGCGCTCAAGATCGCCGGCGTCAACAAGGCGGAGATCCGGCAGAAGGTCGAGGAGGCCGCGAAGATCCTCGACCTCACCGAGTACCTGGACCGCAAGCCGAAGGCCCTGTCCGGCGGTCAGCGCCAGCGTGTCGCGATGGGCCGCGCCATCGTGCGCGAGCCGCAGGTCTTCCTCATGGACGAGCCGCTGTCCAACCTGGACGCCAAGCTCCGCGTCTCGACGCGTACGCAGATCGCCTCGCTCCAGCGCCGTCTCGGCATCACCACCGTGTACGTCACCCACGACCAGGTCGAGGCCCTCACCATGGGCGACCGGGTCGCGGTCCTCAAGGACGGTCTGCTCCAGCAGGTCGACACCCCGCGCAACATGTACGACCGCCCGGCGAACCTCTTCGTGGCCGGCTTCATCGGCTCCCCGGCGATGAACCTCGTCGAGGTCCCGATCGCCGACGGCGGCGTGAAGTTCGGCAAGTCGGTCGTGCCGGTGCAGCGTGACGCGCTCTCCGCCGCCACCGACAAGACGGTCACCGTCGGCGTGCGTCCCGAGCACTTCGACGTGGCCGGCGCCGACTCCGACCAGGGCCTCGCGGTCGTCGTGAACGTGGTCGAGGAACTGGGCTCCGACGCCTTCGTCTACGGCACCGCCACGGTCGGCGGCGAGTCGAAGGACCTCGTCGTCCGCGTCGGCGGCCGCAACGTCCCGGAGAAGGGCAGCACGCTGCACGTCGTGCCGCGCGCCGGCGAGACCCACGTGTTCTCGACCTCCACGGGCGCGCGCCTCTCCGACTGAGCGACGTCCCGGGCGACGCCCCGAGCGGCGTCCGGAACGCGCTCGGCGGGATGCACCACCCGCACCGACGAGAAGGGCCCCGCGGCCGCTGCCGCGGGGCCCTTCTCGCGTGGGTCCGCCCGGACGCCGGAAACCCCGGCACAACGGGCGTTTCGAGCAGTGGGCGTCAACGCCTTACCCAAAAAGAGGCACTACTCCATCCCCCGACCGGGTGACTAAATGTCGCCAAATCATTACCCCGCGCTACCCTCACACGCGTGAAGCACTCCGTGAACCACTCCGCCACCCAACCGTCGCGACGCGGCCAGGGCCCCGCCCGACGGATCGGCCGCTCGCTCGCCCTCGTCCTGCCCGTCGTCATGGTGCTCTCGGGAACCCTCGCGGTCACCCGGGTCGACTGGTCGGGGAACCCCTCGGATTCGGTGCTCACCGCCTCCGACGTCTCCACCGTCCACCGCACCGCGCGGGACGCCGCCAAGGCCCCGCAGGACGTCCTGCGCGAGCGGCTGCTGACCGAGCTCCAGGAGAAGGACCCGGGCACCGCGCTGACGCACCTGCAGGCCGCGGTGAACGGCAAGCCGTCCCTGGCGAGGCACTGCACCTCCATCGCCCGCGCCCTGGGCCGCGCCGCCGTCCGCATCTACGGCCCCTCGCGCGCCCAGTCCTACACCCGCCCGGTGTGCGACACGTCCTTCGCCTCGGGCGTCCTGGCGGCGCGCGGCTAGGACCCCGGACGGCCTCGCAGGGGAGCCTCCCGACGGGTCGGGGGCGCCGCGTACAGTTCGGGCATGACCGATCCGCGCGCCGCGTCCCGACCCACGCAAGCCGTCATCCTGGCCGGCGGCCAGGGGTCCCGGCTGCGTCCCTACACCGACGACCGGCCCAAGCCGATGGTCGAGATCCCCGGGACGGGGACGCCGATCATCGGCCACCAGCTGGGCTGGCTCGCCGAGGAGGGCGTGACGGACGTCGTGGTCTCGTGCGGCCACCTCGCCGACGTCCTGGAGAACTGGCTGAACTCCGCCGACCTGCCGCTGAGGGTCACCACGGTCGTCGAGACCGAGCCCCTCGGCCGCGGCGGCGGCCTGAAGTACGCGGCCGCCCGCCTGCCCCACCCCGAGCGGCCCTGGTACGCCACCAACGGCGACATCTGGACCCGTTTCTCGCTGCGCGACATGGCGGACTTCCACACCGAGCGCGGCGCGGTCGCCACCCTCGCGCTGGCCCGGCCGCGCATTCCCTGGGGGGCCGTGCAGACGGACGGCTTCGGTCACATCACGGACTTCATCGAGGCCCCGCCCACGACGTACGAGGTCAACGCGGGCGTCTACGTCTTCTCCCCCGAGTTCGCCGGGCTGCTGCCCGAGCGCGGGGACCACGAGCGGACCACGTTCCCGCGGCTGGCCCGCGAGCTGCGGCTGGCCGGGTTCCCGATCCCGCAGGGCGCCTACTGGCGTGCCATCGACACGGCGAAGGACCTCACGGAGGCGGCCAAGGAACTGGCCGCGCTCGGCCGCTGACGGCCTGACACCCGACGGGACGAGGGGCCCCCCGCCCGCCCCCCCCCCCGGGGGGGCCCCCCCCCGGGGGGGGGGGGGGGGGGGGGGGCGCCCGGGGGGCCCCCGCCCCCCCCGCCGGGGGGGGGGGGCGGGGGCCCCCCACGCACGGGGCGGCCCGCGGCCGGGGGGGGGGGCCCCCCCCCGGGGGGGGGGGCCCCCCCCCCCCCCCGGGGCGGGGGGGGGCCCCTCGTCGTACGGGCGGGGGCGGCCGTCTAGCCGAGGAGGCCGCCCACCAGTCCGGGCTGGTCCGCCGACGGGGAGCCGCCGCCGGAGCCGCCGGTGGAACCGGAGGTGCTGGTGCCGCCGGAGGTGGGTCCCGCGCTGGTGCTGGGGGCCTCCTCGACCGGGCTGGACCGCTCCGGCGGGGCCTCGCCGCCGCCGGTGCCCTGGGTCTGGCTGGGGGCGCCGCTCGTGGCGGTCCCGGTGTCCCGCGTGGCGTCCGGGGCGGAGTCCTCGTCCCGCGCCGGCGCCTCGGAGGTGCTGCCCTGTGTCGGGGAGGTGGAGGCGGACGGCGTCCTGCTCGGCCGGCGCCCGTCGGACTCCTCGGGGAGCGGCGAGCCGGGCAGTTCGTTGCGCGGGGCCTCACCCGGGCCGGGGACGACGACGCGGTCGGCGTCGCGGACGGCGGCGCCGAGCAGCGATCCGGTCAGCAGGGTGAGCCCGACGACGATCGCGGTGACGAGGGTGCCGCGGCGCAGCACGTAACGGCGCAGCTCCCACAGGTCGGACCGCGGGCCGAGCCGCCGCCAGGCGGCGGCCGCGAGGCGGCCGTCGACGGAGTAGACGGGGGCGCCGGCGATGACCAGCGGCGACCAGGCGGCGAGGTAGATGATGTCGGGCGTCTCGTAGACCGGGACGGTCTTCCAGCTGACGGTGAGCAGGAGCGCGGCCGAGAGCATGGCGCCGAAGCCGGCCGCGACCCGCTGCCAGCAGCCCAGGACCGTGAGGACGCCCACGACGACCTGGAGGAAGGCGATGACGAGACCGGATCCGACGGGGTGGTGCAGGGCGAACTGGCGCAGCGGCTCGGCGACTTCCCACGGGTGCAGGGTGTTGAGCCACTTCACCATGGAGCCGCGCTCGCCGCCGTCGAAGTAGACGGGGTCGCACAGCTTGCTCATGCCGGCGTAGACGGAGATGAAGCCGAGGAGGATGCGCAGCGGGAGCAGGACGACGCCGAGGTTCATCCGGCGGCCGGGGTAGTAGACGTGCCGGGCCGGGTCGCTGCCGTGCCGTCTGCCGCGCGGGCCGGTGTCCGCCGCGGCGGCGGCCTCCGCGAACTCCTCGAACCTGCCGTCGTCGTGGGCCGGCCGGTCGTAGCCGGAGTCGCCGTACCCCGAGTCGCCGTACCCGGAGTCGCCGTGACCGGACCGGTCGTAGCCGTAGCCGTAGCCGTAGCCGCCGTGGCCGGGCTCGTCGTAGGCGCTGCCGACGGTGCGCATCTGCGGCAGGATCCGCTGTTCGCCGTCGCCGTGGGTGCGCTGGGCGCCGACGAGGGGGGTTTCGAGGGTGTGCGCGGTGAAGTCGCCGGCGTAGCCGTCGTCGGTCCCCACGCGGGGGATGACCTGGGTGGCTCCGGCGTCGGCGGGCGGTTCGCCGTGGCCGACGCTGCCCGCCCGCACGGCTTGGAGCAGCCGGTGGGCGCCGGTGTCGTCCGGTGCGGACCGGCCGCTCCAGACGACCGGCCGACGACGGGCGGCACCGCCCCCGGCGACGGGGATGCGCGCGGTGTCCCCGGCGACGCTCGCGTGCCGGGAGATCCGCGGGGACGGGCTGCGTCGTGCCGACGCTCCCAGCTGCACGCGGAAACTCGCGTGATTGACGATGATCTGCGCCGGGTCGCTCGGCACCTTCACCATGCTCAGCGCGGGAGCGTCGTCGAAGCCCGACGAGAGGTCCCCCGTGGGTGTGCGGGGTGTTCTGGTGTCCACACTCATCTAACCGAGTGATGTGTCCTTAGGACACTGCCTTGACCCGCCGGATCTGTCCGGACAGCGTCAAGGTTGCCCGACGCGCCGGAATCACCCCGCGAGGGGGATCCGGCGGACGGGCGTGCGAACCGTCCGCCACCGGCCGCCGGGTCCGGGACGAGGCAGCCCCGGCCCCGGGCCCCCGTTGCGGATCCGGCCCGTGTCAGTCCCTGCGCCGGGCCGCCTCGTAGAGCACGATCCCCGCCGCCACACCGGCGTTGAGCGATTCCGCGCCGCCCGGCATGGGGATGCGCACCCGGTGGTCGCAGGTCTCGCCGACGAGACGGGACAGGCCCTTGCCCTCGCTGCCGACGACGATGACGACCGGGCCGCTCAGGGCCGCCAGCTCGCCGATCTCGGTCTCGCCGTCGGCGGCCAGACCGACGATCGTGATGCCGGCCTTCTTGTACGCCTCCAGGGCGCGGGTGAGGTTGGTGGCGCGGGCCACCGGCGTGCGGGCCGCCGCGCCGGCGGACGTCTTCCAGGCGCCGGCGGTCATGCCGGCCGCGCGGCGCTCGGGGACGACGACGCCGTGGCCGCCGAAGGCGGAGACCGAGCGGACGACGGCGCCGAGGTTGCGCGGGTCGGTCACGCCGTCGAGGGCCACGATGAGCGGGTCCTCGCCGTCGTCGTAGGCGGCGGCCGCCAGGTCCTCGGGGTGCGCGTACTCGTACGGCGGGACCTGGAGGACCAGGCCCTGGTGGTTGAGGTTGTTGGTCATGCGGTCCAGCTCGGGGCGCGGGGCCTCCATGAGGTTGATGCCGCCGCGCTCGGCCGCGAGCTGGAGCGCCTCGCGCACCCGCTCGTCGTTGTCGATGAACTGCTGGACGTACAGCGTGGAGGCGGGCACGCCACCACGGAGCGCCTCCACGACCGGGTTGCGGCCGACGACCAGTTCGGAGGCCGACTTGCCGCCGCGGCCGCGGGGCACCGGACGGCGCGCGGTCTGCTTGGCCTTCGCGGTGGCGAGGCGGTTCTTCTTGTGGCCCTTGCGCATCTCGGCGGGCGGGGTCGGACCCTTGCCCTCCAGGCCCCGGCGCCGCTGGCCGCCACTGCCGACCTGCGCGCCCTTCTTGCCGGACATGCGGCGGTTGTTGGCTGCCATGACCTACCCGTCTGTCGTGAAGCGTGCGTGCGTACGTAATGCAGTGTGCCGCCCGGACACCCGGGCGGCACAATCGATCAAGGATGCATCAAGGATCGATCAGGGCCGCTCAGCGCGGGCCGAGCGTCCAGCGCGGCCCCTGGGGGCCGTCCTCGATGGACAGCCCGGACTGGTTGAGCTGGTCGCGGATGGCGTCCGCGGTGGCCCAGTCCTTGCGGCCGCGCGCCGCCTCCCGCTGGTCGAGGACCATGCGGACGAGGGTGTCGACGACGCCGTGCAGGTCCTCGCCCCGGTCGGTCTCCCCGGCCCAGTGCGGGTCGAGGGGGTCCAGGCCGAGGACGCCGAGCATGGCGCGCACCTCGGCGAGGCGGGCCACGGCGGCTTCCTTGTCGTCGGCGGCCAGGGCGGAGTTGCCCTGCCGGACGGTGGTGTGCAGGACGGCGAGGGCCTGCGGGACGCCCAGGTCGTCGTCCATCGCCTCGGCGAAGGCGGGCGGCACGTCGGCGGCGGGCTCGACGACTCCCCCGGCCATCTCGACGACGCGCTGCACGAAGCCCTCGATCCGCGCGAACGCCGACTCGGCCTCGCGCAGGGCCTCCTCGCTGTACTCGATCATCGAGCGGTAGTGCGGGGTGCCCAGGTAGTAGCGCAGCACGATGGGGCGCCACCGCTTGACCATCTCGGAGACCAGCACGCTGTTCCCGAGCGACTTGGACATCTTCTCGCCGCTCATGGTGACCCAGGCGTTGTGCACCCAGTACCGCGCGAACTCGTCGCCGTAGGCCTGGGCCTGGGCGATCTCGTTCTCGTGGTGGGGGAAGATCAGGTCCAGGCCGCCGCCGTGGATGTCGAAGGCGGAGCCCAGGTACTTGTGGGCCATCGCCGAGCACTCCAGGTGCCAGCCGGGACGGCCGCGGCCCCACGGGGTCTCCCAGTCGGGCTCGCCCGGCTTGGTGGCCTTCCACATCGCGAAGTCGCGGGGGTCGCGCTTGCCGGTGATGCCGTCCTCGGCCGGCTGGCGCAGGTCGTCGATGTCCTGGTTGGACAGCGCCAGGTAGCCGGGGAAGGAACGCACGTCGAAGTAGACGCTGCCGTCGGCCTCGTAGGCGTGCCCGCGCTCGATGAGCCCGCGCATCATCTCGATCATCTCGGGGACGTGCCCGGTGGCCCGCGGCTCGTAGGTCGGCGGGAGGCAGCCGAGGGCCTGGTAGCCGTCGCCGAACGCCCGCTCGTTCTCGTACCCGATGGACCACCAGGGTCGGTCCTGGTCGCGCGACTTGGCGATGATCTTGTCGTCGATGTCGGTGACGTTCCGGATGAACGTGACGGCGTAGCCGCGGTGGGTGAACCAGCGGCGCATGATGTCGAAGTTCAGGCCGGAGCGGATGTGCCCGATGTGCGGGGCCGCCTGCACGGTGGCACCACACAGGTAGATCGAGACGCAACCCGGCGTGAGCGGGGCGAAGTCACGGATCTGCCGGGCGCTGGTGTCGTACAGGCGAATGGTCACCGCTCCAGGGTAGTGGGCGTGGGCGGGTGCCCGACACCCTTCACCGGTTTGCCGGTGACCCCGCGGTGGCGGGGCCCACCGGCCGACGGTGGCGGGGTCCCGCGGCCGAGGGAGTCGGGGCCCTGCGGCCTATGGAGCCGGGAGCCCACGACCGCCGAAGCCGGGGCCTCACGGTCGGTGGAGCCGGGAGCCCGCTACTGGCGGAGCCGCGAGCCCGCAGCCGATGAGGCCGAGAGCCTCCGGCCGACGGAGCCGGGAGCCCGCTACTGGCGGAGCCGCGAGCCCGCAGCCGACGGCACCGGAGGCCCACGCCCGTCCGATCGGGCCGGACGGGCCGGAAGTCCGCGCCTGCCCGGACTGCCCGGACTGACCGGACGGGCGCGGACGGGCCCGCCCTCAGCGGTCCCCGCGTCGCCGCCGTCCCCGCGTCGCCGCCGTCCTCAGCCCTGTCGCCGCACCACCAGTGCCGTCGCCACCGCCATCAGGCCCTCGTCCCGGCCGGGGAAGCCCAGCCCGTCCGTCGTCGCGCCCGACACCGACACCGGCGCCCCCGCCGCCTCGGAGAGGATCTTCTGCGCCTCCTCGCGGCGCTTGCCGATCTTGGGGCGGGGGCCGACGACCTGGACGGCGATGTTGCCGATGCCGAAGCCGGCCGCGCGCACGATCCGGGCCGCCTCCGTCAGCAGCGTCACGCCCGAGGCGCCGGACCACTCGGGACGGCCGGTGCCGAAGTGCTGTCCGAGGTCGCCGAGCCCCGCGGCGGAGAACAGCGCGTTGCACGCGGCGTGCGCGACGACGTCCGCGTCGGAGTGACCGGCCAGACCCGGTCCCTCGCCCTCCCACCGCAGGCCCGCGCACCACAGCTCGCGGCCCTCCTCGAAGGCGTGGATGTCGGTGCCGATGCCGACCTGGGGCAGCACGGGCGGCAGGGGCGGCGCCGGGGTCGTCTCAGAAGCCATCGTTGAGCCTCCTGCGGGCGAGGACCGCCTCCGCGAGGACGAGGTCCAGCGGGCGGGTGACCTTGAAGGCCTCCTCGTGACCGGGGACGGCCACGACGGTCAGGCCGAGCCGCTCGACCATGCCGGCGTCGTCGGTGACGTCGTCGGTGACGGTCTCGTGGGCACGCACGAGGGTGGCGCGGTCGAAGCCCTGCGGCGTCTGCACGGCCCGCAGCCGCGCCCGCTCGGGCGTGGCGACGACCGGTTCGGGCGCGCCGGGGACCTCGGCCGGTTCGACCTCCTTGACGGTGTCCGCGAGCGGCAGCGCCGGCACGACGGCGGGGGCGCCGTCGCGGACGGCCTCGATCACGGCGTCGACGGTGTCGACGGGCACCAGCGGCCGGGCGGCGTCGTGCACGAGGACGATGTCGTGGCCGGGCGGCAGGGCGTCGAGGCCGAGCCGCACCGACTCCTGGCGGGTCTCGCCGCCGGGGACGACGACGAAGTCGGTGCGGTCGGGCAGCGCGTGCGCGTCGAGCAGCGACCTGACCTCGGCGGCGCCGTCCGGCGGGGCCACGACGACGACGAGGGAGACGGCGCGGGACGCGGCCAGGGCCCGCACCGCGTGGATCAGCATGGGGGTCCCGCCCAGCGTGCGGAGCGCTTTGGGCGCGCCCGGACCGAGGCGTACGCCCCGGCCGGCGGCCGGGATCACCGCGGCCGTGCGGGCGGGGACGGGGGCGGGAAGCGAATCGTCAGACATCGGTTCCTGTCAGGTTTGTGTGCTCGGCCTACGTGGGTACGGAGACAGCGTGCCGGGCGCGACGCCTTGACCGACCCCTTCCGTGACACCGGTCGAGGCAGTGAGCGGCCGGGGCCCGGCACGCCGGACTCCGGGGGTGCGCATCCGGATTTCGGGGTGTGCGTCCGAGGTGAACACGCACGGCAATCGGCGCAGGCGCGTCGGCGTTTCGGAATGCCGGCGTTTCGGGCATGAACATGCCGCAGCGCCCGGCGACGGGGATACGTCATCGGGCACCACGGCATGTTCACTGCGCTGAGCGAGCTGAGGCCGGCGGGTCTCGGCGTCAGGACGCGAGGACCTCGTCGAGCAGGGCCTCGGCCTTGTCCTCGTTCGTGTTCTCCGCGAGCGCGAGCTCGCTCACCAGGATCTGGCGGGCCTTGGCGAGCATGCGCTTCTCACCGGCGGAGAGTCCGCGCTCGCGCTCACGGCGCCACAGGTCACGCACGACTTCCGCGACCTTGATGACGTCGCCGGAGGCGAGCTTCTCCAGATTTGCCTTGTAACGACGCGACCAGTTCGTGGGCTCCTCGGCATACGGCGCGCGCAGCACCTCGAAGACCCGGTCCAGCCCGTCCTGACCGACCACATCACGCACGCCCACGAACTCCGCATTGTCCGCCGGCACACGTACCGTCAGGTCACCCTGGGCGACCTTCAGCACCAAGTAGGTCTTGTCCACGCCTTTGATCTGGCGAGTTTCGATGGCCTCGATCAGCGCGGCCCCGTGATGGGGATAGACCACGGTGTCGCCAACCTTGAACGTCATGTGACAGGTACCCCTTCCGTGGCTATCCAGGGTAACACGGAAACTGCGGGTTCTGAATGACGTTTTCGCAGGTCAGGGCATATCTCGGGGCTTGACAACAGCAACAGGAACGTGCTGCGACCGGGCGACGGAAGCAGGTATTCGCAGGTCGGAGCGGCTCTCCGCGGGCGCCGAAACGCGCATGTCACACGCGCCCGGAGACCCCTCCAGGTGTCCGAACATCCCCAAATGTCCGCTTCCAGATGTGCGACTTCCGCTACTCCGTTCGGCGTCCGGAGCAGGATCCGAGCCGTTTCCGGAATTGATCACACGACCGGCCGAACAGGCGATGATCAATTCTCCCGACGCCCCCGCATTCCCGCACGGAAAATCCACGACCACCGGTGAGCGGCGCTTATGTGAATGCGCGGCCACGTCCCGGCGCGATCGCCCGGAAGACGATGCGGCTCACAGGCCGCTTATGGCCGCCAGGACGGTGGTGACCACGGTGACGAGGGGCCTCTCACGGCGGCCGATGTGGGCCCGGACCGCTCCAGAGGCGGGTCGGGTGCGGCCGTGCGGGAACGGCTCGGTAACCTAAGGCCGCTGACAGACCCTTAGGGCGGCTTTATCCAAGGAGCTGCCCCTGCGTTCCCAAGGAGTTGCCGCCGCCGTGAGCAGCAGCCTTCGACGCGGCGCCCTCGCCGCCTCCGCCCTCGTGTTCTCGATCGCCACGCTCGCCGCCTGCGGCGCCGGCAACGACCCCCAGACACTGCAGATCAAGCCGGACAACGCCGCCACCAGCGTGGGCGACATCAAACTGCAGAACGTCGTCATCATCACCCAGCCCGACCCGGAGGCCACGGGCCCCGCCGCCATCTCCGCGACCGTCTTCAACAGCGGCAGCAAGGCGCAGACCCTGGAGTCCATCGCCGTGGACGGTGCCCCCGGCACCGCCGAGATCAAGCCCGCGAAGGGCGACGGCAAGCTGACCGTCCCGGCCGGCGGCTCCGTCGTCATCGGCGGCGAGAACAACGCCACCGCCAGCCTCTCCAGCACCCCCGAGGCGGTCCAGGACGGCAACGCCCAGAAGGTCACCTTCACCTTCAGCGAGACCGGCGAGATCAGCCTGCGCGCCTTCGTCGTCCCGGCCGAGCACTACTTCGCCGAGTGGGGTCCGAGCGACGTCCCGAGCGCTCCGGCGGAGTCCGCCTCCGAGTCGCCGTCCGCCTCCGAGTCCCCGTCCGCCGGCGAGTCGGCCTCCGCGAGCCCGGGCACCGAGAGCCAGGGCCCGGGCGGCACGGCCTCCCCGAGCGCCTCGTAGTCGGAGACGGCAGCGGGCCGGGCGCCGTACGCCCGGCACGTACGCAGGGCGAAGGGGCGGCACCCCCGGCGGGGTGCCGCCCCTTCGTCATGAGCCCCGGCGGATCACCACTCACGGATCACCACTCACGGCTCGCGGCTCACGGCTGGCTGCCGGCTGCCGGCTGCTCGCGGTCTACGGCTCGAACTTGTAGCCGAGGCCCCGCACCGTCACCAGGTACCGCGGGGCGCCCGGGTCGGGTTCGATCTTCGCGCGGAGGCGCTTGACGTGGACGTCGAGGGTCTTGGTGTCGCCGACGTAGTCCGCGCCCCAGACCCGGTCGATGAGCTGCATGCGGGTCAGGACGCGGCCCGCGTTGCGCAGCAGCATCTCCAGGAGGTCGAACTCCTTGAGGGGGAGGTCGACCTTGGAACCGGAGACGGTGACGACGTGGCGGTCGACGTCCATCCGGACCGGGCCGGCCTCCAGGGCCGCCGGGGCGACCTCCTCCGGCTCCCCGCGGCGCCGCAGCACCGCGCGGATGCGGGCCACCAGCTCACGGGAGGAGAACGGCTTGGTGACGTAGTCGTCGGCACCTATCTCGAGGCCGACCACCTTGTCGATCTCGCTGTCCTTGGCCGTCACCATGATCACGGGGACGTTGGAGCGGCCGCGCAGCTGGCGGCAGACCTCCGTGCCGGGCAGCCCCGGCAGCATCAGGTCGAGAAGCACGAGGTCGGCGCCGTTGCGCTCGAACTCGTCGAGCCCGTCGGGCCCCGTGGTCGCGACGGCGACCTCGAAGCCCTCCTTGCGGAGCATGTACGACAGGGCGTCGGAGAAGGACTCCTCGTCCTCGACGACGAGCACACGGGTCACGGAAGGACCTCCGGGGCGGAAAGCGTCTGGTACGCGGTTGACTCAGGGGGTGAAGCAGGTGAAGCGGGTGAGGCATGGGGGGTGCCGGCGGAGGACCCGCCCTCCACGTGGTCGTCGAGGTCGGGGTGCTGCTGGGCACGGTCGCGGGCGGCGCCCGCCTCCGGCAGTCGCAGCGTGAACGTGGAGCCCTGTCCCTCTGCGCTCCACACCGTGACCTCCCCGCCGTGCGAGGCGGCCACGTGTTTGACGATCGCCAGCCCGAGGCCCGTACCGCCGGTGGCACGGGAGCGGGCGGGATCGACCCGGTAGAAGCGCTCGAAGATGCGCTCCTTGTCCTTGTCCGAGATGCCGATGCCCTGGTCGGTCACGGCGATCTCGATCAGTTCCCCGCCGTGCACGGTGACCCGACGGGCGGCGATGCCGACGCGGGTGCGGGCGGGTGAGTAGTTGACGGCGTTCTCGACCAGGTTGCCGAGGGCCGCGGCCAGCTGGCCCCGGTTTCCCCAGACGCGCAGGTCGGCGGTGCCCTCCGCCCGTTGACCGGCACCGGGCTCGAGTCCTTCGGCCGCCCCCACGTTCGCGGCCATGGTGATCTGCTTGGCGCCGGCCTGGTGCCGGCAGCGGTCGACGGCCTCGGCGACGAGTTCGTCGACGCGGACCGGTTCGGCGTCCTCGAGGGGGTCGTCGTTCTGGACCCGGGAGAGGTCGATCAGCTCCTGGACCAGGTTGGTCAGACGGGTCGCCTCGATCTGCATCCGGCCGGCGAAGCGCTCCACCGCCTCGGGGTCCTCGGAGGCGTCCATGACGGCCTCGGAGAGCAGCGAGAGGGCGCCGACCGGGGTCTTCAGCTCGTGGCTGACGTTCGCGACGAAGTCGCGGCGGACGGCCTCGATGCGCCGGGCCTCGGTGAGGTCCTCGACGAGCAGGAGGACGAGCCGGGAGCCGAGCGGAGCCACCCGGGCCGACACCGCGAGGGCCTCGCCCCGGCCGGTGCCGCGCCGGGGCAGGTCCAGCTCCACCTGCCGTATCTCGCCGTCGCGTCGGGTGTCGCGTGCCATCTGGAGCATCGGTTCGACGGCGAGCTTGCCGCCGCGGACCAGCCCGAGGGCGTACGCGGCGGAACTCGCCTTGACGACGGCGTCGGCCTCGTCGAGGACGACGGCCGAGGAACGGAGCACGGACAGGACGGTGTCCACGCCCGGCGGAAGCACGGGATCGGTGTGCAAGGAGGTCCTGGTGGGTCGGTTCTGGTCGCGTTCGCTCCAACGGAACGCCAGCACGGCGATGACACCGGTGAGCACCCCGGCGATCGCTGCCGCTGCGGCGACCGCCGCGTTCACGTCCATGCGTCCAGGTTAGGCATGCCGTACGGCCTGGCCACAGCCATCGAGGTGCGACCTCGAACACTCGTCGCCCAGAGTTCACCTTGGAGCCAGGGGTGGTTCATTTGGGGTGACGGAATCCGACGCGTACGGGGCGGACCGTGGCACCGTGGGGTTCGCAGCGCCGGTTCCATGGCCGGTTCAGGCCCCCGGAACCCCGGAGAACCACGTACGAGAGGGAACCCTGATGCGGGACGCGTACCACGAGGAACTGGACTCGATCGGCGACGGTCTGGTGGAGATGGCCCGGCTGGTGGGGTCGGCGATCGGGCGCGCCACGACCGCCATCCTCGATGCCGATCTCAAGCTGGCCGAGAGCGTGATCGAGGCCGACCAGAAGGTCGACGAGCTTCAGCACGACCTCGAGGCGCGGGCCATTGCGCTGCTCGCACGCCAGCAGCCGGTGGCGACCGACCTGCGCATAGTCGTCACGTCGCTGCGCATGTCGGCCGACCTGGAGCGCTCCGGCGACCTCGCCCAGCACGTGGCGAAGCTGGCCCGGCTGCGCTTCCCCGAGCGGGCGGTGCCGCAGGACCTGCACGCCACCATCCTGGAGATGGGGCAGCTCGCGCAGCGCCTGATGGCCAAGGCGGCCGAGGTGATCATCACGAAGGACGTCGACCTCGCGCTCCAGCTGGAGACCGACGACGACGCGATGGACCTGCTGCACCGCACTCTCTTCCAGCACCTGATCGACGACCGCTGGAAGCACGGCATCGAGACGGCCGTCGACGTGACGCTGCTCGGCCGCTACTACGAGCGCTTCGCCGACCACGCGGTGGCCGTCGCCAAGCGCGTCGTGTTCCTGGTGACGGGCGAACACGCGGACAACCTCCAGCAGGACCTGGCGACCGAGATCCAGCCCGTCGCGGGGCCGGAGGAGGCGTAGCCGGCGCGCGGCCGGAGGGTGCGCGGCCGGCGCGGTGGTGGAGGAGGCGTGGCCGGCGCGCTGGTGGAGGAGGCGTGGCCGGCGCGCTGGTGGAGGAGGCGTGGCCGGCGCGCTGGTGGAACGGGCCGGGGTCGGCGCGGTCCGTCGAGCCCTCTGCGGCGGGGCCGCCCGAGGGGCGCGGTCCGCGCGGTCCGTCCCGTGGGCGCGTCGCCGGAGGGGGCGCGGTACGTCCCCTCCGGCACGGGCCGGAGGCTCCCGGAAGCCCCCGTGCGCCGTTGATGCGCCCGCCCCCACGGGCGTGAACTGGGCACAGGCGCTCCTGCCTCCAGGCCTCCAGGAGGAACCCATGGCCGAAGCCCCCGGCAAGCCCGACCCCACCCAGGACCACCCGACCGAGCAACCCGCCGAGATCAGGAACATGCCCCTGCTCGCGGCGTGCGGCTGCGGCTCGGGGTGCGGCTGCGGCTGCCAGTCGGGCAGCCCCTGCCAGTGCGGCTGAGACGCTACGAGGAGAGGGGGCCGGCCGCGGGACGCGCCGGCCCCCTCTTCTCACGCTCCTCCCCTCCCGGCCGTCCCCCTGGCTCCCCCCTGGCTCCCTCCTGCTCCTCTCCCGGGCCCCTCCTCGCCCTCCCGGCTCCTCCCCTGACGCGTCCCCTGCCCGCGCGAGCGCGGACGTACGGGCGCAGCATGGAGAGAGCGGCGGCAGGCGGGCCCTCATGCGCGGCGTGCCTGCGTGAGAAAGGGGATGCGGTCATGACCAGGTTCATGGACGTCCACCACGGCATGAAGGGCATCACCGCCGACCAACTCCACCAGGCCCACCAGGCCGACCTCGCGATCGAGGCGGAGGAGAGCGTCCACTTCGAGGGCGCCTGGGCGGACCCGGAGTCCGGCACCGTCTACTGCCTGTCCGAGGGCCCCTCCGCGGAGGCGGTCCAGCGCGTCCACGAACGCGCGGGCCACAAGGCGGACGAGATCCACGCGGTGCCACTGTCGGTGTGACCGGGGCCCGCGCCATCGGCGACGGAGACGGTCCCGGCCCACGGAGACGGTGCCCGGCCCCACCGGCAGGCCCCCCGCACCGCTGCCGTCGACCGGTACGACGGCCGGGCGGGGACACCGGCGCACGCCCGCGCCGGGCGTTGCCGATGTCGGCCGTGGACGTCGGAGACACTCCGGAACGGGACTGTCACAGCGCGGTCGGACACTCGGCCGATCCCCGGCCGCACCTGATCCGTACCGCCGCCGACGGGACTTCCCGCGCCCTTGCGACCTTGCGCCCTGCCCGTGGACGCGTGGCCGAGGCGGGCGGAGCCGGCCGGATTCGAACCGGCGTCCTCGCGGTTTTGGAGACCGCGCGCGACCACCTCTGCGCTACGGCTTCGCCCGGCCGGGATCCTAGTCCTCCCGGTCACTTCCGCGGTGGCGGGTCGGACGGGTGACGACGGCCGTGAACGCGTGTCCCCGGTCCGGGCGGCGCGCTCAGCCACGCGCGAGGGTGGTGACCAGGACGTCTCGGTGGGCGGGCCGGCCGGCGTCCAGCGGGCGGACCGGTGAGACCTCGTGCAACGTCGTGCGGTCGTCGCCCAGGAGCAGGGTGCCGGGACGGCTGAGAGTCGCGGTCAGCAGTTCGGCGCCGTCCGGGGTGGACACCGTGCTCTCGCCACCGACGACGTTCACCCGGTCGATGAGCAAGGAGGTGACCAGGGTGACTCCGTCGCGGTGTCGTCCCTCGGGCGTGGGCCGCCCCCCGTTGCCGGCCTCGGCCACGACCCTGAAGGGGTGCACCTCGGCACTCCACTCGTCCGCGGCGTCCAGGCATGCGGCGACCCGGCCGAGCATGCGGAGCAGTGCTGCCAGCAGAGGCTCACGCAGGAAGGCATCGGTCAACGGTTCGAAGTGACGGTTCACCTCCACATACAGCGGATTGCTCTCCTCCGGCTGGACGAAGGCGCCGTGCGGCCTCGTCCGGAGCTCCCCCGCGCGGGACAGGGAGAAGTGCCCGTAGCGTCGCAGCCGCCGTGTCCCCGTCTCGGCCGCGTAGGGGTCCGGCGCCAGATCCTCCCAGTGCGCGGCGAACCGCGCCCACCCCTGCTCGTCCGTGCCCAGACACGTCGAGACGGCGGGCGGCGCCATGACGTGGCAGCCCACCGAGACGAGAGCCCGGCAGGCCTCCTCGACCGGTCGGCGGACGTCATCCACGGCCACGCGGCTGATCCCGTGGTCCCGGCCCACTGCGCTGCGGTGTCCTTCGCCCATGGACCCATGCTCGGATGCGGCACGAGGCTCCGCATCCGCTGCGTCCCGGACGGCACTCGACCATGCGCTCCGACCGCCCCAGAACCCCGCCGGACGAGGTCCCGCAGAGAGACCGGACCATGAAAAAGCCCCCGCCCCACGCCGTAAGCGCAGGCCGGGGACGTGATCGCGAAGGCTACTTCTTCTTGCCCTGGTTCTTGACCGCCTCGATGGCCGCTGCGGCCGCCTCGGGGTCGAGGTAGGTGCCGCCGGGGGTGAGCGGCTTGAAGTCGGCGTCCAGTTCGTAGGACAGGGGGATGCCCGTGGGGATGTTCAGGCCCGCGATGTCGGCGTCGGAGATGCCGTCCAGGTGCTTGACCAGGGCGCGGAGCGAGTTGCCGTGGGCGGCGACCAGGACCGTGCGGCCGGTGAGGAGGTCGGGGACGATGGCGTCGAACCAGTACGGGAGCATGCGGACGACGACGTCCTTCAGGCACTCCGTCCGGGGGCGCAGCTCCGGCGGCAGGGTCGCGTAACGGGCGTCGTCGAACTGGGAGTACTCGGCGTCGCGGTCCAGCGGCGGGGGCGGGGTGTCGTAGGAGCGGCGCCAGAGCATGAACTGCTCCTCGCCGAACTCGGCGAGCGTCTGGGCCTTGTCCTTGCCCTGGAGGGCGCCGTAGTGACGCTCGTTCAGGCGCCAGGAGCGGTGGACCGGGATCCAGTGGCGGTCGGCGGCCTCGAGGGCCAGCTGCGCGGTGCGGATCGCGCGCTTCTGGAGGGACGTGTGGACCACGTCGGGCAGCAGGCCGGCGTCCTTGAGCAGCTCACCGCCGCGGACCGCCTCCTTCTCGCCCTTCTCGTTGAGGTTGACGTCCACCCAGCCGGTGAACAGGTTCTTCGCGTTCCACTCGCTCTCGCCGTGGCGGAGGAGGATCAGCTTGTACGGTGCGTCGGCCATGGCTATGAGCGTAATCCAAGGTTTTGGGGGCCGGTGCCCCGTGCCCGAGGGGCGGACAGCCGGCGGACGGTTGACGGGATCTGTTAATCGAGTGGTCGCCGGGGCCCGGCCCCTCGTAAGTTCTAGGCACCGCCTGCGCCGCTTACATCCGGGGGATCCGTCATGCCGTCCGTCGTCTCCGTCAGAGCCTTCCGGCATGCCGCCCGGGAGACGGTCTCCGGGTTGCCCCGCGAGTTCTGGTGGCTGTGGATCAGCACCCTGGTGAACCGGCTCGGCGCCTTCGTCGCCACCTTCATGGCGCTGTACCTCACCCTCGACCGCGGCTACTCCGCCTCGTACGCCGGTCTCGTCGCCGCGCTGCACGGGCTGGGCGGGGTCGTCTCGTCCCTCGGCGGCGGCGTCATGGCCGACCGGCTGGGGCGGCGGCCCACGATGCTCGTGGCGCAGACCGCCACCGCGCTGTCCGTGGCGGCGCTCGGCTTCGTGCACCACCCGCTCGCCATCGCCGGTGTCGCCTTCCTCGTCGGCATGGCCTCCAACGCCTCCCGGCCCGCCGTGCAGGCGATGATGGCCGACATCGTGCGGCCGGAGGACCGGGTCCGGGCGTTCTCCCTGAACTACTGGGCCATCAACCTCGGCTTCGCGATCTCGTCCATGGGCGCCGGGTTCATCGCCGAGTTCAGTTACCTCGCCGGCTTCCTGATCGAGGCCGGCATGACCCTGGCCTGCGCGATCGTCGTCTTCCTGAAGCTGCCCGAGTCACGGCCGGAGCAGCCGGGCGCGGGCGGCAAGGGCAACAAGGGCAGCAAGGGCAGCAAGGGGGACGAGGGCGGCAAGGGTGCTCCGGAGGAGGCCGTCGGGCTGGGGACCGTCCTGCGCGACCGGCGGTTCATGGGGGTGGTCGGGCTGTCGTTCCTGGTCGCGTTCATCTTCCAGCAGGGCGCGATCGGCCTGCCGGTGGCGATGGGCGCGGCCGGCTTCACCCCGGCCGACTACGGCATGGCGATCGCCGTCAACGGCGTCCTGATCGTCGTCCTCCAGATCCCCGTCACCCGCTTCATCCAGCACCGCGACCCGGGCCGGCTGCTGGTGGTCTCGTCCGTGCTCGCGGGGTACGGCTTCGGGCTCACCGCCTTCGCGGGATCGGTCGGCGTGTTCGCGCTCACCGTCTGCGTGTGGACGCTCGCCGAGATCGTCAACGCGCCGACCCAGACCGGGCTCGTGGTCCGCCTCTCCCCCGTCCACGGGCGCGGCCGCTACCAGGGCATGTACACCCTGTCGTGGGCGGTGGCCTCGCTCGTCGCCCCGCTGATGTCCGGTGTCGTCATCGACCGGTACGGCGCGGAGTGGCTGTGGGGACTGTGCGCGGTCGTCGGGACGGCGGCGGGCGCCGGGTACGCGGTGCTGATGCGGCGCCTGCCCGCGGAGGAGCCCGCGACCGGGCCGGCGGCGGCACGCACCGGCGAGCCCGCCGCGGAGCGCGCCACGGACCTCGCCGGCGAGGGGCCGGCCGCGGCCCCGGCGGACGTCGCGACCGCCTGAGCGGGGCCCGCCCCGCCTGCCTCACGGATCCTCACGGATGCATCCGCGCCCCCTTCAGCACCTTGTCCACCGCGTTCCGCGGCCCGTACACCGCCAGGCCCACCGGATCCAGTGCGCCCGTCGGCACGGCCCGTACCGCCGCCCGGTTGTCGCGGTCGTTGCCGGTGGCGAAGAGGTCGCCGGTGAACACGGCGCGCGGGAGGGACCGGGAGAGCACGCGCGCGTGGGCCGCCGCCAGGGTCTCCTTGCCGCCCTCGAAGACCAGCACGGGCTGGCGGAACATCGGCAGATAGGGGACGCCGTCCGCGTCCTCGTACGGCTCCCCGACGACCTCGGGCACCTCCGTGCCCAGGCCGCTGACCAGGAAGGCGGTGACGTTCAGGCGCTGCCAGGTCTCCAGGTCCTCGCGCAGCAGGACGGCGATCTTCGTGTCGAAGCGAAGGGGTTCGGTGCTCATGCCCCGAGACTGCCGTCCGGCACACGGGGGCGTCTTGTACGTTCTTTGCATGGCCGCTTCCCGCCCGGCCCGGCAGCCGACCGCCGACGTCCGCGCCTGGCGCCCGCAGGTCCCGGGTGTCGTGGAGGTCTTCCACGCCCGCTTCACCGACTACGCCTATCCGATGCACGTGCACGAGGCGTGGACGCTGCTCATCGTCGACGACGGGGCCGTACGGTACGACCTCGACCGGCATGAGCACGGCACCCCGCACGACACCGTGTCGCTGCTGCCGCCGCACGTGCCGCACAACGGTTCCGCCGTCACCCCGGACGGCTTCCGCAAGCGGGTGCTGTACCTCGACGCGAGCGTGCTCGGCGAGGAGCTGATCGGGCCGGCCGTGGACGGGCCCGATCTGCGGGATCCGGTGCTGCGGCGGCGGGTGGGCCGGCTGCACGGCGCGCTGTCCCGGCCCGGCGACGAGCTGGAGGCCGACAGCCGGCTGGCGTTCGTCGGCGAGCGGCTGCGCGGACTGCTGCGGCCCGGCCGGGCCGTACGGACACCGTCGCGCGACCCCGTCCTGGCGCGCCGGCTGCGGGAACTGCTCGACGCGCGCGTGCCGGAGGGACTGACGCTGGACACGGCGGCCGGACTGCTCCAGGCCCATCCGACGCATCTGGTACGGGCGTTCAGCGGGGCGTACGGCATCGCGCCGCACCAGTACCTGACCGCCCGGCGGGTGGACCGGGCCCGCCGGCTGCTGCTCGACGGGCTGCCGCCGGGCGAGGTCGCGGTGGCCGCGGGCTTCTACGACCAGGCTCATCTCACCCGGCACTTCCGCAGGTTGGTGGGGGTGACACCGGGACGGTACGGCTCCGGGGGCGCGCTCGGGCCCGTGCGCGCCCCCGGTTCCGCGGGCGGCTGCCCGATGTCGACGTGGACGCCCTGACCCCCGACCGCCCGCGACCGTGGACGCCCTGCACCCGGCCGCCCGTGCGGCGAACGCGCCCCCTGGGCGGCCGGTTCGGCCCCGTACGCGCGTGACCTCCTCGGGCCGGCGGGGACCGGGGGGCCGCTGTGGACCGGTGGCGGGACGGCAGCAGGTCGGCGACGGAGGGCAGGTGGCTACTCGGGGGGTCGTCGCGTCAGGTTGCGGAACGCGTCCAGGTTGCGGGTGGACTCGCCGCGGGAGACGCGCCAGGCGTACTCCTTGCGGATCGCGGAGGCGAAGCCCAGCTCCAGCAGGGTGTTGAAGGCGCCGTCGGCGGCCTCCAGGACCTGGCCGAGGAGGCGGTCGGTCTCCTCGGGGGTGACCGTGGCAAGGGGCAGGCGGGCGGTGACGTAGACGTCGCCGAGGGGGTCGACCGCGTAACTCACGCCGTACAGCTTGAGGTTGCGCTCCAGGAGCCAGCGGTGGACGCCCGCCTCGTTCTCGTCGGGGTGGCGGATGACGAAGGCGTTCAGCGACAGGGAGTGGCGGCCGACGATGAGGGAGACGGTCGTCCTCAGTTTGCGGGTGCCGGGGAGCTGGACGACGTAGCTGCCGGGATCGGGGCTCTCCCACTCCAGCTCGGCGTCCTTCAGGACGTCCTCGATGACCCGCGCGGCCGTCCTCTCCGCGTCGCTCCCGCCGGAACCGCTCCTGCCGGAAGCACCGGTGCTGGCATCACTCGTGCTGGCGTCACCCATGCTGGGAGCGTACGTGACGGCGGTGGGCCTGCACGGCGGCCGTGTAGACGTCGGCGGTCGCGGCGGCCGCGGTGTCCCAGCCGAAGGACTGGGCGTGCCGGGCGGCCGCCGCGCCCATGCGGGCGGTCAGCTCGGGGTGGTCGGCGAGTTCGGCGAGCACGCGCGCGTAGGGGGCCGGTTCGTGGCCCCGCACCAGGAAGCCGGTCTCGCCGTCGCGGACGGCCACCGGCAGTCCGCCGACCGAGGCCGCGAGCACCGGTGTGCCGGTGGCCTGCGCCTCTATGGCGACCAGGCCGAACGACTCGCTGTAGGACGGCACGACGAGCACGGACGCGGCCCGGAACCAGTCGGCGAGCTGCTCCTGCCCGACGGGCGGCCGGAACCACACGACGTCGGAGATGCCGAGCCGCGCGGCCAGCTTCTGCAGGCCCTCCGGTTTGGCGAGGCCACTGCCGCTGGGGCCGCCGACGACCGGGACGACCATCGTCGGCCGCAGGTCGGGGCGCTCGTCGAGGAGGGCCGCGACGGCGCGCAGCAGCACGTCGGGGGCCTTGAGGGGCTGGATGCGGCCGGCGAAGAGCGGGATCAGGGCGTCCTGCGGGAGGCCCAGGCGGGCGCGGGCGGCGGCCCGGCCGTCGGCCGGGCGGAAGCGGTCGAGGTTGACGCCGGGGTGGACGACGGCGATCTTGCCGGGGTCGGCGCCGTAGTGCCGGGCGAGTTCGCCGGCCTCCTCGGCCGTGTTGGCGATGAGGCGGTCGGCGGCGGCGACGATCTGCATCTCGCCGATGACGCGGGCGGCGGGTTCGGGGGTGTCGCCGTCGGCGAGGCTGGCGTTCTTGACCTTGGCCATGGTGTGCATGGCGTGGACGAGGGGCGTGCCCCAGCGTTGGGCGGCGAGCCAGCCGACGTGGCCGGAGAGCCAGTAGTGCGAGTGCACGAGGTCGTAGTGGCCGGGGCGGTGTCCGGCCCAGGCCTGCATGACGCCGTGCGTGAAGGCGCACAGCTGCGCGGGCAGCTCCTCCTTGGCGAGGCCCTCGTAGGGGCCGGCGTCGACGTGCCGGACGAGGACTCCGGGCGCCAGTTCGACGGTGGGCGGGAGGCCGCCGGTGGTGGCGCGGGTGAAGATCTCCACCTCGATGTTGATCGCGGCGAGGCGCTGCGCCAGCTCCACGATGTATACGTTCATGCCGCCGGCGTCGCCGGTGCCGGGCTGGTGGAGGGGCGAGGTGTGCACGGAGAGCATGGCGACACGCCGGGGACGGCGGTGCAGCCGCAGCCGTGGGGGTGCCGCCGAAGAGCGACGCCCGAGCCTGCTGACGTACTGGCTCACGTGGCGTTTCCTCCTTGCTGCGGACATGCCGGGCGGAGGGTGTGGGGCGCCCTCCGAGGGATTGCAACGCCGGAGCGAGGTAGTCCCATTCCGTACGGATGTGCTGCCGGGCGGTTTTTGCCTGGCCGTTACCGTTTGTCGCTCAACCGTTCGAGGGCGGGAGGCGTCAGGGGGCGGGTGACCGGCGGGTCCTCCCCCGCCGGGTACCGCATACCCTCGTGGGCATGCCTCCCCGTTCGCCGTCCCTCCCCCGCTCTCGGCTTCGCTCGAGCGGGGGGAACTCCGTCGTGGGAACGGTCACGCGCGGGACCACCCACCCCAACCGGCTGCGTCGCATGGACCGCTGGATCGCCGCGGTCCACGGGTCCGAGCTGCGCCGCGCCGACGGTCCCGTGGCCGTGGACCTCGGCTACGGCGCCGCGCCCTGGACGGCCGTCGAGCTGCTGTCCCGGCTGCGGTCCGTCGCACCGCGCACGCGCGTGGTGGGCGTCGAGATCGAACCGGCCCGGGTCGCCACCGCGGGACCGTACGAGCGCGAGGGCCTCGTCTTCCGGCACGGCGGCTTCGAGGTCCCGGTGACCCGGCCGCCGCACCTCATTCGCGCCGCGAACGTGCTGCGCCAGTACGACGAGGACGAGGTCGCCGCGGTCTGGGAGCGGCTGCGCTCCCGGCTCGCCCCCGCCGACCCCGCGAGCGGGCGACGGGGCGGGCTGCTCGTCGAGGGGACGTGCGACGAGATCGGGCGGCGGCACGTGTGGGTCGCGCTCGGGCCGGAGGGGCCGCGCACGGTCACCTTCGCGACCCGGCTGGGCTCCCTGGAGCGGCCCTCGGACCTCGCGGAACGGCTCCCGAAGGCGCTGATCCACCGCAACGTGCCCGGCGAACCCGTGCACGCCTTCCTCCGCGACTTCGACCGCGCCTGGGCCGCGGCCGCCCCCTACGCCTCCTACGGCGCCCGCCAGCGGTGGATCCGCGCGGCGCGGGCCCTGGCCGCCGACTGGCCGGTGACGGACGGGCCGGCACGGTGGCGGCAGGGAGAGGTGACCGTGGCGTGGGAGGCGTTGGCGCCGCGCGGTTAGCGCACGGCAAACACGGCCGGGGTCCCGGCGGGCCCCGGCCGGGACCGCGGCGGGAATCGGGGCGGCCTCTCGTGCGCGGCCCGGCGCCGCGCCCGGGACGGCATCCGGCGGAATCCGGATGACACCGGACAGAACACCTGCCCGGCGGCGCCTCGTTCACCTGATCCGGCTCCGGCCCGCCCCGACCAGCCCACTTCGGACCCGCCCCGAACCCGCCCCGAACCCGCCCCGGGAACGATCCCCGTGAGGCGTTCGTCACAAAGGCGGGGAGATCGTCGTGCCGGGACGGAAGCGGAGGGAAGGACTTCCTCTGTCGTTTTCCGTCGCGGCGTGGCACGATCCCCCGGGCGACCACAAGTTACTGACGGTAAATCAGCTCTGGGGGGCGTTATGGGTACGGGCAAGCGCGGGCTGCTCGCGGCGGCCGTGGCCGTGGTGTGCGCGGTCACCGTCCTGGCGGTGCCGGGCACGGCGTTCGCGAGTCCGAGCCCCACCCCGGCCCCGACGACCGCCCCCGACCTGACCCCGCCGCCCGCGGCCGACGAGGAGCTCGAGGCGGTCCGCGAGAAGCTCGACACCCTGTACCACGACGCCGCCGTCGCCACCGACGCCTACAACGCGGCCGAGGAGCAGACGAAGAAGCAGTCCGCGGAGCTGGTCGAACTGGCGAAGAAGATCGTCGAGGGCCGCGAGAAGCTGGACGGGCTGAAGAACCGCGCCGGTGCCGCGGCCCGCTCCCAGTACCGCGGCGGCGGCCTGCCCGACGAGGCGCAGCTGCTGCTCAGCGACGATCCGGGCGAGTTCCTCGACGGTGCCGGCCGGGTGATCCGGGGTCAGCACGCCGCCAAGGGCCTGCTCGGCGAAATGACGCGCACCCAGGACGACTTGGAGCAGTACACCAAGGACGCCTCCGCCCGGTGGCAGACGCTGGAGGCCAACCGCAAGGCCAGGGCCGCCGCCCAGAAGAAGATCGAGAAGCAGATCGCGGCGGCCGAGAAGCTCGAGTCGGAGCTGGAGAAGGAGGAGAGGGAGCGCCTCGCCCTCCTCCAGGAGCAGGCCGCGCAGCGGGCGCAGACCGCCTGGCTGGACACCGGGGTACTCGACGGCGCCACCGCCGGCAAGGGCACCGCGCAGGGCACGAGGGCCGTCCGGTACGCCACCACGCAGATCGGCAAGCCGTACGTGTGGGGCGCGGAGGGCCCGGACTCCTTCGACTGCTCCGGCCTGACCTCCCGGGCCTGGGCCGGCGCCGGTGTCGTCATCCCGCGCACCTCGCAGGAGCAGTGGCGGCAGTTGAAGCGGGTCGCCGTGAAGGACATGCGCCCCGGCGACCTCGTCATCTACTTCGACGACGCCAGCCACGTCGGGATGTACGTCGGCAACGGCACGATCGTCCACGCCCCGCGCCCCGGCCGGACGATCACCCTCGCGGGAGCGGGGTCCATGCCGATCCTCGGAGTGGTGCGGCCCGACGCGTAGGACACCGGCCGGAAGGTGCCGTGCCCGGCACCGGGCCCGGACGCGGCGCCGGGCGGTCGTCGAAACCCCCGTCCCCGCACCGCCCCTGGCGCGTCCCGGCCCGCGTGACCGTGGCCACGTGACCCACGGCACGCCCTCCCGGCACCAAACCCCGGGCGGACGTGACCTTCGTCATTCCGGCCCCCGTACCGGCCTGCCCAACTGCGGTAGGGATCGCGGCATATGACAGTGACCAGAGGTCAACCGACGTGCCGTACACCATTCCGCTGCGGCGCCTTCTGCCGCTATGGTCCCCGTCGGTGGGTCGAGGTCCCTCGTCCCCGCCATGCCCTCGGGGGGAGGGAAGGAACCCGAAACGATGCCCGTACCCGTACCGCGGCAGAGAGCGATCCCGGCCGCGGAGTGTGGTCAGGCTCAGGCCGCGCCCGCAGCCGGTGGCACCACCCCGGAGGTGGACCCGCGCGCGGACGACCGGAGTGACGACCGCAAGGAAGCGAAGGCCGGGAACGGCGCCGCACCCGGCGACGGCGTCCCGCACGGAGCGGGCCCCAGCCACACCAACCTCACACTGCTGCTCATCGAGGACGACCCCACGGCCGCCCCGATCGTGCCCGACCTGCTCGACTCGGCCGGCAAGCCGATCCGGGTGCGCACCGCCCGCAACCTCACCGAGGCCGGACGGCTGCTCACCGACGACGTCCACTGCATCCTGCTGGACCTCGCCCTGCCGGCACCGGGCCGCGCCGCCGCCGACGACGAGCTGGCCGTGCTGCGGCACGTCCTGGAGCTGGCGCCCCGGCACGCCGTCCTCGCGCTCACCGCGTCCGGCGACGCCGAGCGCGGCGCGGAGGCGGTGCGCGTCGGCGCCCAGGACTACCTGTTCCGCGACGAGCTGGACGGGCGGCTGCTGAGCCGCGCCATCCGGTACGCCGTGGAGCGGAAGCGGTCGGACTCCGCCGAGCGGCGGCTCGCCGAGGGCAGGCTGCGCGCGCAGGAGAACGCCCGCCTGGAGCGCGGCCTGCTGCCCACGCCCCTGCTGGAGGGCTCCCCGCTGCGCTTCGCCGCCCGCTACCGCCCCGGCCGCTCCCGCGCGCTGCTGGGCGGCGACTTCTACGACACCGTCCGCACGCCGGACGGCACCGTCCACGCGATGATCGGCGACGTCTGCGGGCACGGCCCGGACGAGGCGGCGCTCGGCGTGGAGCTGCGGATCGCCTGGCGGGCGCTGACCCTGGCCGGACTGTGCGGCGACGAGCTGCTGAACACGCTGCAGCAGGTGCTGGAGCACGAGCGCGACGACGACGAGATCTTCGCGACGCTGTGCACGGTGGACATCGCGCCCGACGGCCGGCGCGCCGGTCTGTGCCTGGCCGGGCACCCGGCGCCGCTGATCGCCCGTCCCGACCGGCCGGCCCGGCTGCTGCCGTACGACAACAACGGCCCGGCGCTCGGGCTGCTGCCGGGCGCCCGCTGGCCGCGCATGCAGGTCGAGCTGGGCGCGGAGTGGAGCCTGATGCTCTACACGGACGGGCTGATAGAGGGGCGCGTCGGCGACGGCCGGGAGCGGCTGGGCCAGGACGGCATGGTGGAGATGATCCGCCGCCAGCTCGCGGCGGGCCTGCGCGGCGAGGATCTGCTGCGGTCCGCGGTCAACGAGGTCCGCGACCTGAACGGCGGCGAGCTGACGGACGACGTGGCGGTGGTCCTGCTGGACCGCCTGCTGTAGCGCGGCCGGTCCTCACGGCCGACGCGCACGGCGGCCGCTCACGGTGGGTTCCTGCGGAAGGCGCTCAGGGCGAGCTCTTGCGGCAGGCGGCCGACGGGGCCGCCTAGCGTCCGCCGTTGTACGGCCCGTACGGTCCGTCGCTGCTGGAGCCGCCGCCCCGGTGGCTGCGGCCGCCGCCCGGCAGGGAGCGCAGGGCGGGCCGGACGTCGACCATGTACACGATGGTCGCGATCAGGCCGATGATCGGCAGGAACGACAGGATGGGAAAGATCAGGTTCACCACGAAGGCGAGCCCGAGGATGATCATCCAGAACGGCTTGGTCTGCTTGTCGGCGGCCCGGTAGCCGTCCTCGCGGCGGATCGCCGCATCGAACAGGGCGAAGCCGCTGAAGACGATCAGGGCCAGGCTCAGCAAAGACATGAACCCGGCGAAACCTTGCATCAGCACTACGTCCACCACCCGACTCGGCACGACATCGCTCGTCCTTACGCGGTCACCGTACCCGCAACCGCGCTCGCGCTACCCGGACAACGGGCCGGGCACTCCCCGAGTGCCCGGCCCGTCACCGTTTCCGTTTCCCTGTCCGCGCCGCGTGCCGGCCGCCGGTCTCACTTGGCGGGGGGCGTGGTCTTCTTCGCGGTGGTCTTCCGGGCGACCGGGGCCTTCTTGGCGGGGGCCGCCTTCCTCGCCGCGGCGTCCACGTCGGCCATGGCGGCCGCGGCGGGCTTCGGCTCGTCCTTGACCGCCACCGGCCCGGGCTTCGGCTCGTCCTTGGCCGCGACCGGGCCGGACTTCGGCTCGGTCACCGGCTCGTTCCGGCCCTCGACCACGATGGCCAGTTCCTCGATGTCCTCGGCGGCCTCGCCGCGCCAGGTCCGCACGGCCTGCTCGCCGTGCTCGGCGACCTTCTCGTAGGTCTCCCGGGCCTTGACGGCGTACTCGGCGGCGACGCCGACGCCGCGCAGCGCGATGTCCTGGGCGGACTCGCCGAGCTTCTTCAGGTCGGCGTCGAGCGTGGTGCCGAGCTTCTTGAGGTCGCCGTCGAGGGAGGAGAGGAACTCGGTGACCTTCGTCTGGAAGGTCTCCTGGGCCTCCTTCGCCTTGGCGCCGGCCTCCTTGGCGCGGGCGGCGGCCCGCTCCTGGACGGCCTTGGGGTCGGTGTTGCGGACGGCCTCGAAGCGGGCGGGCGCCTCGGTGCGCAGCTGCTCCACCAGGCCCGGGACCTTCTTCGCCTGCTTGAGGGCCAGGTCGGCGGTGCCGGCGGCGAAGTAGAGCGGAGTGGGGTCGCTGAGGGTCTTGCGCAGGTCGTCGTTGATGGCCATGGTGATGGTCCTCCCGTATTCGCGTGCGTCGCGTTCGTCGATGTCGGTTGGTGCGGGTCCGCAGTCGGGCGGCCGGTCCCCTGGACCGGTCAACCGGCCGTCTGCTGCGGATCGGCGTCGGTGCCGCCGACCGTGCGGGTGCTGCCTGGTACGGCGCCCTCACCGTGCTGGGCGTCCACCGTGCCGTCGCCGCCCGCGAACCCGTTCTCCTTGCGGAAGGACTCGTAGATCTGCAGCAGCACCTGTTTCTGCTGCCCGGTCAGCGTGGGATCGGCGAGGACGACGGCCCGCGTCTCGACGTCGTCCCGGTCGCGCTCGGCATCGAGGATGCCGGCCCGGACGTACAACGTCTCGGCGGAGATCCGCAGCGCCTTGGCGACCTGCTGCAACACCTCCGCGCTCGGCTTGCGCAGCCCGCGCTCGATCTGGCTCAGGTACGGATTGGACACCCCGGCGGCGTCGGCGAGCTGCCGCAGCGAGAGCTGGGCGTTTCGCCGCTGCTCGCGCAGGTACTCACCGAGATTGCCGACGTTGAGCGATGCCATGCCTCCACAGTGCCCCACTCTCGCTAACAATTGCAAGCATTCGCTTGCAAAAGTGCGCCACGCCACGCCGGGGACCACCCGATCCGCGCAACGGCCGTGCGGCCCCGGCCGACGGGCCCTGCCGGCGTGAGCGGTCCGGCCGTTGTCAGTGGGCCGCGCGAGGATGGGGCATGCGCACCGATGACTGGCACCTCACCGAAGACGTCGACGAATTCCTCGCCCGCGCCGGAGGGTTCCTGCGCTCGCGCCCCGCCCTGCACACCACGCCGCTGTCGGTGACCGAGAAGCTGCGGACGCAGCCCACCGAAGGCGTCGTGTTCGGTGCGCTGGAGCGGGCGGGCGAGGTCGAGGCGACCTTCTACCGCTTCCCGGCCCGCGGCCTGAGCGTCACCTCCCTCACCCCCGGGCAGGCGGACGCGCTCGCCGCCCGCCTGATCGCCCTCGGGCACTCCCTCCCGTGGGTCACCGCGGACGACGGCACCGCCACGGCGTTCGCCGAGGCCTGGCGGCGGCGCACGGGCGCGACGCCGACGGTCCGGGTGCGGCTCCGCCTCCACCGCCTCGGCACGCTCACCCCGCCGGAGCCGATGCCGGCGGGCCGGGCCCGGCTCGCGGGGGAGCGTGACCACGAGCACCTCATGCGCTGGTGCCGCGAGTTCGCCGCGGACGTGGCGGAGGACGTCACCATCGACGCCGGCACCTGGGCCGGCACCCGCTTCGCCGAGAAGCACTACACCTTCTGGGAGACGCCGGACGGCACACCCGTCTCCATGGCGGGCGCGAACCCGATGGCCGGCGGCCAGGTCCGGGTGGACCCCGTCCACACCCCGGCCCACCTGCACGGCCGGGGTTACGCGGGCGCCGTGACGGCCGAGGTCAGCCGTGCCGCGCTCGCCGCGGGCGCCGAGGAGGTGGTGCTGTACACGAACGCGGCCAACCCCACCAGCAACGCCCTCTACCGGCGCCTGGGTTACGTCCCGCTCACCGACTTCACGGTGTACGACTTCTCCTGACCGGTGTCCGCGACAGCCAGGCCGCCACCGCCTCGAGGTCGCCCTTCACCAGGCCCCGTTCGGGGGCCACCCGGTACAACAGCGCGGGAGCGGGCCGGCAGGCCTCGACGTACTCCCGGTCGGCCGGGGTGATCTCGTCGTCGAGCCAGACGAAGGGGCGCCCCGCCGCCCGGGACAGCAGGGGGCGCGTCTTCCAGTGGACGCCGGGCGGGGGCGGCTCCTCGGGCAGGTCCGCCACCGGCAGCGGCGGCAGTCCGAGCCGCGGGCCGACGACCGCGTTCGCGTCCTCGCCCCAGGTCGTGGCCCACACCAGGTCGCAGCCGAGGGCCAGGAGCGCGGGGCCCAGGGCCGGGTCGACCGAGCCTACGACCGGACGGGGCGCGCCTTGACCTCGAGTCGGGTCGAGGTCGGAGGCTGTCCCCGCACACACGTATGCACATGCATCGGATTCACGGCAGGGAGTCGTCATGCGAGCGGTACAGGTGAAGGCGTTCGGCGGACCGGAGGTCCTGGAGACCGCCGACCTCCCCGACCCGGCCCCCGGGCCCGGCGAGGTCCTGATCGGGGTCGACCACGTGGACACGATCTTCGTGGAGACCCAGATCCGCGCGGGCTGGGGCCGCGAGTACTTCGACGCCGAGCCGCCGTACGTTCCCGGCGGCGGCGTCTCCGGCACGGTCGCCGCGGTCGGCGCGGGGGTGGCGGACGGCTGGCTGGGCCGGCGGGTGGCCTCGTTCGTGCGCGGTGGCTACGCCGAGCGGGCGACGGCCGCCGTCACCTCCCTCACCCCGGTCCCGGACGGCCTCGACCTGCGCACCGCCGCGGCCCTGGTGCACGACGGGGTGACCGCGCGGGGCGTCCTCGACGTCACGGGCGTGCGGGCCGGCGACCGGGTGCTGGTCCTGGGCGCCTCGGGCGGGATGGGGACGCTGCTGGTGCAGTCGGCGAAGGCGCGCGGCGCCCGGGTCGTCGCCTGCGCGCGCGGCGGACGGAAGCTGGCGCTGGTGCGGGAACTGGGCGCGGACGCGGTCGTCGACGTCTCGGCGCCGGGGTGGCCCGGGGCGGCGCGGGCGGCCCTCGGCGGCTCCGGCGCGGACGTCGTCCTGGACGGCGTCGGCGGCGAACTCGGCGCCCTTTCCTTCGCGTTGGTGGCCGACGGCGGGCGCTTCTCCGCGCACGGCGCCCCGACCGGCGGTTTCGCCCCCGTCGACCCCGCGGAGGCGGGACGCCGGGACATCGCCCTCTTCGGCATCGCGGACGTGCAGTTCGGCGAGGACGAGGTGCGACGCCTGCGGACGGCCGCGCTCCGGGAGGCCGCGGCCGGACGGCTGCGGCCGGTGGTGGGCCGGGTCTTCCCACTGGCGGAGGCGGCGGCCGCGCACGCGGCGGTGGAGGGGCGTGCGGTCGTCGGGAAGGTGCTGCTGAAGGCGTGAGCGCGCGACGGGAGGCGTGAGCGCTCCTGAAAGGCGCAGCGCGCGGCTGGAGACCCGAGCCGCCCGGCGTGCCCCGGACCCGCCGGGGCACGCCGGGCGCGGGACGGCCTGCACGGGGCGCCGGGCCGGCCTACGCCAGCGCCCGGGCCAGGAACGGGTTCGCGGTGGCCGGCACGGGCAGGCCCAGGGAGGCGGTCGCGGCGGCGAGGGTCTCGGCGTAGGAGTCGACGGCGCGGCGGACGTTGGGGGCGTCCAGGCCGGCGCCGGTCCGCAGCCGGTCGAGGTCGATGTAGGCCGAGCGGACGATCTCGATCCACCGGTAGACCCGCCAGTCGTCGCGCCAGTTCCTCGTGCGCGCGGCGGGCAGTTTCCGCTCCCAGCGCGAGAACATGCGTTCCCGGATCTCCGGCCTGGTCGGGGTCAGGTGCATGTGCCGGACCAGGTCGTACAGGGGATCGCCGACGAGGGCCATCTCCCAGTCGATGATCGTCAGCGCCAGCCGGTCGTCCCGCCGCACCAGGTTCCACGGGTTGAGGTCGCCGTGCAGCAGGGCGGGCTCGCGGTGGCTCAGCCCGTGCCGGGAGAGGAGCTGCCGCAGCCGGGTGTCGTCGGGCAGGCCGAGCGTCCGGGCGAGCTGGAGGGACTCCTTCGGCAGGCCGCGCACCAGGCCGACCAGCTGTTCGGTGAGCCACAGGTAGAAGTCGACCTCGTGGACGTCGGGTTCGACCAGGCCGTGGTCCACCTCGGTCAGCGCGCAGAGCTGGTCGACGAGGGCGTCCGCCTCGTGCGGGAGGAGGCCGTCGACCGGGTGGCGGGGCGGTCCGACGTAGGTGTGGATCGCGAACGGCTCGTTCGGGTAGCTCTCGCCCAGGGCGAGGACCCGGGGCGCGGCGACCTGCGCCCGGGACCGCTGGATGGCCTCCAGGACGGTGTGCTCGCTCAGGTGACTGGGCTCGCGCCGTGTGACGCCGGGCAGCTTGCGCCGTACGACGACGGGGGCGCCCGGGTTCCCCGCCCAGACCACCGAGTTGAGGTGGGCGGTGCCCTTGAAGACGCGGTCGGCCGGGGCGGCGCCCTCCGCCAGCAGGGCCTCGCGGACCGCGGACGCCGGGAAGTCGTCGCGCTCGGGCAGGCGCGGGTCGGGCCGCCAGTCGTAGGCCTTCGCCGCCCAGGACCGGCCGCTGACGTCGCCGCGCGACGCTAGCCACCGGAAGAGGGCGCCCTCGATCTCGCCGCGGGCGGGCACGTCGCGCAGCCGCAGCGGCTCCGCCGCCGCCTCCAGGGCCCGGCCCACCTCCGCCGTCACCTCGTCCAGGCTCTGCTGGGTGAAGGGGCCCTGGACCGCGCGCGCGGCCCGCATGACGTCCGGGTAGACCGACTGCGCCCGTTCGAAGTCGAGGTAGTGCCGCAGGTCCTTGGCGAGGCCGTTGACCGCGGCCGGGCGGTGGCGGCCCATGGCGCGCGCCCACGCCTCCACCACCTCCGGCCACTGGCTGTCCGGGTAGCGCATCCGCACCAGGTGGGTGGCGAGTTCGTGCAGGGGGTCGCCGTAGGTGGCCAGTTCCCAGTCGACGCAGACGAGCGGCGGGGAGCCGTCGTAGGACATGATCAGGTTGTCCCGGTGCAGGTCTGCGTGGAGCAGGCTGTACGGCCGCCGCGTCATCGGGGGGATCCGGTCGGCGAGGGCCCGCAGGGCGTCCTCGGGGATGCCGAGGGCCGTGAAGAGGCCGCCGAACCGCTCCCAGTGGGGGCGGCGGATCTGCCGGTCGGCGAGGCGGGCGAGGGACTTCAGGAAGCCCTGGCTGTCGGTGTGGTTGCCGGGCCAGCCGGCCGGCAGGGGCGGCAGCGCGGTCCGGCGCACCTCGGTCAGCCGGCACAGCAGCTCGGCCAGTGCCTCTGTCAGCAGGGCGTCGACGGGCTTGCCGTTCCCGCAGACGGCGGAGAGCGGAACGCCCTCGACGTAGCTGTGGAGGGCGAAGCCCGGCCGTCTGACCAGGCATGTGGGCACGTGGGGCAGGACCTCGTGGACCGCGTCGAGGATCGCGGCCTCGTCCCGCCAGGTCCTGATCACCACCGGCAGCGCGTCGGCGCGCGGGATCCGCACGGTCACCGGTGTACCGGCCGGCCGGCCCAGCAGCGCCGCCACGTCCTCCGTCAGGGGCAGCACGTGGTTCCGGTGGTGGTGCCCGCCGGTGGCGGGAGTGGACCGGGCGACCGCGACGAACCGCTGGAGCAGGGCGTCGGACGGGTCACCGGCGGGTCGAACCCCGAGCAGGTCACGGGGAACGAGGGGCTCGACCACGGGCCGCTCCGGTTGCTCACACTCGATCGGATGGGTACGGCACACGTTAAGCGCCGGACGGGGCGCCGAACGACCGGGAGCGACGGGGAAGTGGCCGAACGGGTGGTCTGCCCTTCGTCCGCGCCGGGCCGCCCGGGAACGGCCGGTTCGCCGTCTCCCACGGAAGGGTGAAAGCCGTGGCTCGCGCGATGCGGGCATGCTAGCGCACCGGCTCGGCCTCCCCCGGCGATCCGCCCCGGCCGCCCGGCCGCCCGGCCGCCCAGAGGATCCGCCCCGCCCCGCCCGCCCGGCGATCCGCGAGAGCGCTCGGGAGGGGAAGGGCACGCTCCTGTCGTCGGCGCTCCGAGAGCTCCCCGGCGTCGCCGCTGCCGCCCTGGCGCGGACACGGCCGGGTCTGCCGGGTGTGCCGGCCGTGCCGGGTGTGCTGGGTGTGCTGGGCGTGCGGCTCGTGCTCATGGCGGGGAGGGGCGTCCGCACCCGGCACGGCGGGCCGGCCGTCGGGGCCGCCGTCGTGCCGGTGGTGATGACGGCTCAGGCGTGACGTCTGACCGCGGCCAGCACCGGTTCCAGCGAGTCCACCACGTGGGTCGCGCCCGCGCCCCTGAGCCGTTCCTCCTTCTTCGGGGTGCGGGCGTAGCCGAGGAAGGGCACCCCGGCCGCCCGGGCGGCGAGGCAGTCCGACGGGGTGTCGCCGATCATCAGCGCGGCGGACGGCGCGGCGCCCACGGCGCGCAGGGCCCGGTGCAGGCAGTCCGGGTCGGGCTTGAGGAGGTGCAGGTCCCGGGTGCGGCCGTAGACGTGGGGGGCGAAGCAGGAGGTGAGGCCGCGGCTCGCCAGGTACGCGGTGACGACGCGCGGCGAGTTGTTGGTCGTGACGGCCAGCCGGCGGCCCACCGCCGCCAGGGTGCGGATCAGCGGGTCGGCCCAGGCCGTGGGCATCGCCGAGGCGGCGGCGCGCAGTTCCTCCTGGGTGAGGCGCTCCTCCAGCTCCGCGACCAGGTCGCTGCCGGGGTGGCGCAGGTCCACGGCGCGCAGGACGGCGTGGGGGTCGGGGGACTCCCGCTCGTCCTCCGTGAGCAGGCCCCGCAGCCCCTGGGCCTCCAGCCACTCCACCAGGCCGACGGCCACCCGCTCCGCCGAGTGCCCGGCGAACAGCCGGCAGACCGGTCCGTCGAAGTCCCACAGGACCACGCGGGCGGGCGTGAGCAGTTCGTCCAGCGCCGGCTTCCGGTCGTCGTCGGTCTCGGATGCCACCTGTTCGGTCCGCGTCGTATCAGAAGTCACTAGGAGAGTGTCAGGTCCGACGTGATGGTTTCCCAGAGGGCGTCGAACCACTTCTGGGATTCGTCGACGAAGGTGGCCTCGCGCGCGCCGGTCGCCCTCTCGAAGGAGAACAGCAGCGACTCGGTGCCCAGCACGTCGTACATGTCGAGCACTCCCGTGTCCGTCGGCTCCTCCCGGCGCGTCACCATGTAGTACGCCAGCAGCGCCTCCTGCCCGTTGAGGAGATACAGCTTCACCGGCGGGGTGAAGGGCAGCGCCCGGAAGGACACGCTCACGTCGATGCCGTGCGAGCGCAGCGTGAGCAGGTTGTGGCGCAGGACGTGCCCCTGGGCGTTGCGCATGGCCAGCCAGCGCTCGTGGACGGGGTCGCCGCTCCCGCTCGCGTCCACCGGGACCGGGAAGGCGAGGTTGATGTCGCGCGACGGCAGCAGGATGCGGACGTCGATCTTCCGCGGTCGGAGGCTGCCGCCGTGGATCAGCCGGAGGGGTTCGCCGAGGGCCGGGATGAGGCTCTCGGCGGTGAGGCAGGCGGCGTCGATGCGGACGTGCGGGGCGGAGAAGGCCGCGGTCAGCCGGGGGGCCAGGGCCACCATGGTGGGCCTGGGTTCCTCCCGGGCCGGGGTCTGCTCCGCGATGCGCGGGGGGCTGCCCTTGCTCACGTGGGTGAGGAGACCGTCGTCCTGGAGCGCGCGCAGGGCCTGGCGCACGGTACCGCGCTCCACGCCGAACTCGTCGGCGAGTTCGGCCTGCGTGGGCAGCCGGTCGCCGGCCCGGAGATCCCCGACGCGGATGCGTTCGCGCAGGACGTCGGCGATCTCCTGGGGCGAGAGCCTGCGGCTGCCGTTCACTGCCACGTTCGCTGCCGCGTTCTCCTGGGTCACGACCAAACGGTACAACTTCGATCCATCTGGCGGGAGTTACCCGGAAGTTGTTTAGTGTTTGTCGCCAAACGGGTTCAACATGAATGGAGTTGGCTGCCAGCTTTGACGAGTTGGCGGATGTCCCGTCTCCGCACCTCCCCGCGCTTCCCGCCTCACGAAGGGAGGAACACCGGGCCCGCCGTCAGCTCGTGAGCACCAGTTCCGAACTGATCGTCTCCCACAGGGCGTCGAACCACAGCATCGACTGTTCCACGAAGGTCGTGTCCCGCGCCCCGGCGCCCTGCGCGAAGGGGAACAGGACCGAGCGCGTGCCCTCGGCGTCGTACGTCTCCAGCCGCTCGTGGTCGATCTGCTGCTCGTGCCGCTCGACCGTGTAGTAGGCGAACAGCGCTTCCGTCCCGTTGAGGAGGTACAGCTTGACCGGCGGGGTGAAGGGCAGCGCGCGGAAGCTGACCCGGACGTCGATGCCGTGGGTGGCGCGCAGCGTCAGCAGGTTGTGCCGCAGCACCTGGCCCTGGGCGTTGCGGTGGGCGAGCCAGTGCCGTTGCAGCCGGCCGGTCGCCGCGCCGTCCACCGCCGCCGGGAAGGCCAGGTCGATGTTCCGCGACGGCAGCAGGACCCGGACGTCGATCTTGGCCGGTTTCAGCTCCCCCGCGTGGATCCGGCGCAGCGGTTCGCCGATCGCCAGCGTGAGCGACACGGCGGTCAGGCACAGGGCGTCGATCTCCACGTGCGGGGCGGCGAAGGCCTCCGCGATGCGCGGGGTCAGCGCCACCATCGTGGGCTGCGGCGGGGCTCCGGGGCCGGTCGGGAGGGCGCCGACACCCGGACCGGGGGCGACCGTCGCCGGCGCGCCCTTGGAGACGTTGGTGAGCAGGCGCTCCGACTGGAGGATGCGCAGGGCCTGGCGGACGGCTCCGCGCTCGATGCCGAACTCGTCCGCGAGCCGCGCCTGGGTGGGCATGCGCTCGCCCGGCCGCAGCACCCCGGTCCTGATCCGGGTGCGCAGCTCGTCGGCCACGTCACGGGGGGACGGCTGCGGTCGCGGCGACCGCTCCGGTCTCTTCCGCCCTTTGACGGAGGCATGTTCCGTCTCCACGGCCAAACAGTACAACTTCCCGCCATCTTGCGGCAGTTCACGGAGAGATGGTTATAGGTCGCTTCCAAGCGGACATAAGAACAGTGAAGTTGGCTGCCAACTTCGACAACGTGGTCAAACTTCCAGACGGTTGGCCAGTCGGGCTCCCTTCCGGAGGGGAGCCGGGAGCCCGGAGGGCCGGCACCGACGCACAGCCACAACTTCACAGCTCCGCACAGCCACAACTTCACAGGGCACCAGCGCACAGCCACAACTGAACAGCTACGGATGCAGGACCCGCAGGGACGGCCGGCCGCACGGTCGTGGCAGGGAGGAGACGTCAGAACATGTCCGGGCACCAAGGGCGCCCGGGCGTACGCAGCAGGGCGTCGGCCTCCAGGGCGGCGCCCGCTCGTTCCTCTCCGAGCCGTCCCAGCGCCGCCAGCCGCGGCGCCGACTCGTCACCCAGCCACAGCGAGGCCAGCACGGCCACGTCCAGGGTGAGGTCGGCGGCGCGGCCGGTCGGCGTGCACGACGCCCCGTCGGGGCCGGCCTCCAGCAGGAAACGACCCCCGGTGTACCCGGCCCGGTCGGTCACCTCCAGCACCAACGAGCCCGACCCGCCGTACGTGCGCGCCTCCAGGGCCCGTACGACGTCCAGGATCCGCACCCACAGCCAGTCCGCCTGCGTGGTGACGCGCGCGGCCCGCGGGTCCGGCAGGAAGTGCGGGAGGAGGTCGTCGGGAGCGCGGGGGCCCGACTTGACCCGCACCACCCAGTCGATCGAGCAGAGGTAGTGCCACAGGGCGCGCTCGGCGGCCGGGGTCGTGGCGATCAGCCACTCCACCGTCGCCGTGTTCAGCGGCTGCTTGGCGTCGCCCCAGTGGTCGTCCGCCTTGTAGGAGACCAGCCCCTGCACCTCGCCGTCGGCCGAGCGGTAGGCGGCGTAGAACGGCTCGCTCCACTCGCCGAACCCGCGCAGCACACCGGTGTCCGTGTCCCACCACACGTCGGTGCGGCTGACCGCGCCGGGCAGGCCGCGGCGCAGCCGCCCGTGCAGTTCGGGGCCGATCTTGCGGACCTCCTCCGGGCCGACGAGGTCGATGCGGCCGCCGTCCCCGGGACCCGGCCAGTTCGGGTCGAGGCCGGTGCGCGGCACGTCGACCGTCCACTCGGCGGCACTGGTGGCCGGGCCGAAGCCGTAGCGGCCGTAGATGCGGTACTCGGCGGCGATGAGGGTGGCGACGACGTCGCCGCGGTCCTTGGCGGCGGTCAGGTCCTCCGTCATCAGGCGGGTGAGGATGCCGCGGCGGCGGTGGGTGGGCAGGACGGCGACGTTGGTGACGGCGTCGGCGGGCACCGTGGCGCCACCGACCACCGTCAGCTCCTGGGGGAAGGAGCGGAAGGTGGCCACGCACGCGCCCGCGTCGAAGGCGCCGTAGGTACGGGAGCCGACGTGCGCGGTGCGGCGGGCGGCGACGTCGGCCTCGGTGACGGTGGGGGCGCGCAGGAAGCCGGTCTTCGCGGTGCGCATCCAGGCGGGGAGTTCGGCGTCGGTGATCGGGCGTACGTCCATGCCGGCGGGGGTGGTGGTCATGGGGTCACGGTAGGGGGGGAGGGGAGGGCGGGGCGGGGAATTTTTCCGCCCCCGCCCCGCCCTCCCCTCCCCGCGCCGTCCCTCCCCCGTCGCCGGCGGGTTCACACCAGGAGGTCGTCCACCTGGGCCTCGCCGTCCCGGTAGCGGCGGGTGATCTCCTCGCCGCACCCGTCGGCCGTGCGCTGGAAGTGCTGGCGGCGGCGGGAGACGTACTGCTCGTAGCCGATGAGGCGGGCCATCGCCTCGTGGAGTTCGGGGTCGGTGCGGGCACCGAGGTCGGAGAGTTCGACCTCGGAGAGCATCTCCGACGCCAGGCGCCGGTACTCCTCGCCCTGCGGGGTGCCGAGCGTGACGTGCCGGGCGGAGGAACGGTGCCGGGCCGGGGCGTCGGTGAGGATCTCCGGGAGCCGGTCCACGACCGACGCCGCCCCGGCGGGGGACCGCCGGGCGAGTTCCGCGCCGAGGATGTCGATACGGCCCTGCAGCAGCCGTCGTACGTAGCTGAGGTCGGCCTCGTCGCGCTGGGCGTCCCGGCGCAGGGTGCGCAGCTCGGGCAGGCTCAGCCGGGCCAGCTCGTGCGGGGGCGGTTCCGCCGGCGGCGGGCAGGGCGGACTGCCCCTGCGCTGCGCGGGCGGACGCTGGGTGGTCAGGCCCAGCCGCCCGGTGCTCGGTGTGCTCATGTGCTCTACCCGTCCCCTCGACCGGCGTGTGGGAAGCATCGTGCCACTCCGCGTGGTCCTCCGGTGACCGAGTGCCCCCGAACGGCCCAGACGGCGGCAACGGGATCGGAGCGGAAGCCCCCGCGGAGGCCCCCCGGCCGCACGGCATGATGGGGCGCATGCGTGCAGTGGTGCAGAGAGTGGACGGCGCGAGCGTCGTCGTGGACGGCGAGACCGTGGGGTCGATCGAGGGCGAGGGCCTGTGCGTCCTGGTCGGGGTCACCCACGACGACACCCCGGAGAAGGCGGCTCAGCTGGCCCGCAAGCTGTGGTCGATCCGCATGCTGAGCGACGAGCGGTCGTGCAGCGACGTCGACGCCCCGCTCCTGGTGGTCAGCCAGTTCACGCTCTATGGCGACGCCCGCAAGGGCCGCCGTCCCACCTGGAACGCGGCCGCCCCCGGTGAGGTCGCCGAACCGCTCGTCGACGAGGTGGTCGCCCGGCTGCGCGCGCTGGGCGCGACGGTGGCCACGGGCCGTTTCGGCGCGCGGATGAGGGTGTCGCTGACGAACGACGGCCCGTTCACCGTGCTGATCGAGATGTGAGGGAGGCGGCCCGGGCCGGGGCGGCCTCGGGGGCCCGGGCGCCGGGGCGGCCTCGGGACGGGGTCCTCAGGGACGGGGCGGGCGCCGGGTCGGCTTGGGGAGCGGGTCGGCCCGGGCCGGGGCCGGCCCTCAGGGCTCGACCACGACCTCCTGTGCGGCCGCCGTGGTGTCGGCGAGCAGCGGCGCGTCCAGGGGGACGTTCCGCTTGACCAGGGCCAGCGCCACCGGGCCCAGCTCGTGGTGGCGCACCGAGGTGGTGACGAAGCCGATCCTGCGGGCGTCGGGGCCCTCGTCGGCACGGCGCAGCTCGGTCCCGGCGGGGGGCAGGTGCACGTCGCTGCCGTCGAGGTGCAGGAAGACCAGCCGGCGCGGCGGCTTGCCCAGGTTCTGCACGCGGGCGACGGTCTCCTGACCCCGGTAGCAGCCCTTCTGGAGGTGCACCGCGGTGCCGACCCAGCCCAGCTCGTGCGGGATGGTGCGGTGGTCGGTCTCGAAGCCGAGGCGGGGCCGGTGCTGCTCCACGCGCAGGGCCTCGTGGGCGAGGATCCCGGCGGCGGGGCCGGCCTTCGCGGCGTACGACTCGAGGTCCGCGCGCGGCAGGAACAGATCACGGCCGTACGCGGTCTCGCGGACGACGACGCCCTCGGGGACCTCGGCTATGGAACCGGCGGGCAGGTGCACGACCGCGATGTCGGCCGTGCGGTCGGCCACCTCCACCCGGTAGAAGAACTTCATCGACTCCAGGTACGCGATCAGCGCGTCCTGGGTGCCGGGTTCGACGTGGGCCCAGACGGTGCTGCCGTCGTCCACCAGGTAGAGGGCGTGTTCGATGTGGCCGTTCGCGGAGAGGATCAGCGCCTCGGTGGCGCGGCCGGTGGGCAGGTCGCTGACGTGCTGGGTGAGCAGGAGGTGCAGCCAGCTCAGCCGGTCGTCACCGGAGACGGTGACGACTCCGCGGTGCGAGAGGTCGACGAAGCCGGTGCCCTCGGCGAGGGCGCGCTGCTCGCGGAACAGGTCGCCGTAGTGGGCGGCGACGCCTTCGTCCACGCCTTCGGCGGGGACGGCGCCGGGCAGGGACAGCAGAGGGCTCTTCATGGACGCAAGCCTACGACCCGGTGGGCGGACCCTCTCCGGTCGCACCCTCGTCGGCGCCGGCCGCGCAGTCCGCGCAGCGGCCGAAGATCGCGAAGTGCTTCATGTCGGTGTCGAAGCCGAAGGTCGCGCGGAGCTTGGCCGTGAACTCGGCGGCCACCTCCACGTCCGCCTCGATCACGTTGCCGCAGTCGCGGCAGACCAGGTGGATGTGGTGGTGCCGGTCGGCGAGGTGATACGTCGGCGCCCCGTGCCCGAGGTGGGCGTGGCTGACCAGCCCCAGCTCCTCCAGCAGCTCGAGCGTGCGGTAGACGGTGGAAATGTTGACCCCCGACGCCGTCTTCCTCACTTCCACGAGGATGTCGTCGGGGGTCGCGTGCTCCAGGGTGTCCACGGCTTCGAGGACGAGTTGCCGCTGCGGGGTCAGCCGGTAGCCGCGCTGCCGCAGATCGCTCTTCCAGTCGGTGCTCACCACGCTCCCCAGTCTAGGGTGGCCGGGCCCGGTCATGGCTCGGCCGACAAGACGCCGTTCATCAGGGCATCGGCGAGCACGCCACGGTAGGCGCGGGTCGCGCGGGCGATCTCGTTGTGCGCCTGGATCTTGTCGTCGAGGGCGGCGAGCGTGGCACCGATCGCCGCCTGCTCGGCAGCCGGCGGCAGGAGGACGGGCAGTTCGCTCAAGGTGCGGATGCTCAGCGAGGGGATGACCGATCCGGACGTCCGGTCCCTGATCCACTCCTGTGCCGCCGTCGCACTCAGATAGGCGGCAAGGTACGCGGCTCCGACCGGCCCCGCCTCCGGCAGCCTGAGCCGGACCAGGTTGGGATGGAACAGCCAGCCCACGTGCTCCCCGGTGACCAGGGCGCAACGGCCCACGGTACCGGTCCGGGTGAGCAGAACGTCCCCTTCGGCCAACTCGTACTTCGCCAGCGTGCGCGCTCGGTCCCAGGGGATCACCGGTACGGCCGCGGCGTCCTCGACGGTGACGATCCGCCGGCCGCGCAGGTCGCGGGGCAGTACGAGGGGGGTTCCGCCGTCCGCCCGGGTACGGCCCTTGTCCTCAGCACGTTGGGTCGGGCCCGTACTGATGGACAGGCACAGCTCTGCCAAGGACCGGCGCGACCAGCCGGGCGGTGGCACGAGTTCGTCAGCCGTCCTCACAGTCCGTACCTCCCGAGCCACCCGGCCGCTTCGGCGTCGGCCGCCTCCGCTCGCGCGTGCAGACTCGCGATCTCATGGGACAGCCTCGCCAGGACGTCCCGGGTCTCGTCCGGGCCGGGTGCGCCGGCGGCCGAACCGTGGCCTGGCGGCCGGACATAGCGTGCGGGATCCAGACTGTGGCGGTGCTCCACGATGCCTGGCACCGGCACAGCCCGGCTCAGGCCGGGGGTGCCGGGGAAGCAACGGCCTGCCGAGCGAGCCCTGTGCCACGACACGTACTCCCCCACCAGCCGGGCGACGTCGTCGTCGGACAGGGTCCACTGGGTCCGGGTGAGCCGGTGTCCCAAGTGCTCACCCGCCACGAACAGGACCTTGGGGTCGGCCGCCGTGGTGGACCCGGGCGGGCGAAGAAACCAGATCTGGGTCTTCACGGCGGTGAGCGTGAACAGCCCGGCGGGGAGCGCGATCACGCACTCCACGGCACCGGCCTCGACCAGCCCGGCCCGTACGGTCTCGGCGGCCCCGGCGTTGAAGGAGGCTCCGGCCGGCAGCAGTACGGCGGCCCGTCCTTCCGGAGCCAGCAGCGAAACGACGTACTGCAGCCAGTCGAACTCGGTCCGGCGGGCAGCACCGTAGGTCCAGTACGAGGGCGGAGCCACGTCCTCCAGGCGTCGGCCGAAGGGCGGGTTGGTCAGCAGCACGTCGAAGGCGCCCGGGGGGTCGGCGAAGGGGGCGAGCGCCGGGGTAAGCCGTCCTTCGCCCAGCCGCACGGAGCCACCGTGGTGCACCCGCAGGTTCCATTCGGCCACCTGCCGTTCCAGGCGCTCGGGCACCCGGCCCCGGACCTGGGGCAGCGCACTGCCGCACTGCGCTGCGACCGCGTCCAGGTAGGCGACGAGCAGCTCTCCGGTACGGCCGTACGGATCGTGCACGCGCACCGCACCGGGCCGTACGGCGGCCAGTGCCCCGGCCATGACGCGGCTCACGGAGGGCGGGGTGAAGAAGGCGCCGCCCTCGCGCGCGTAAGCGGCCCGCCAGAGCACCAGAACGTGGTCGAAGGCCGCTCGGCTCTCCTGCGCGGAGCCTGCGGGGGTGCGGCCGAGCGTGTCGGCGAGCTCGGCCAGCAGGTGGCGCGGAAACACGTCCTCCGGCAGGTCGTGTTCCCGGTCCGACTCGCGGAACGTATCGACTGCGTTCGCCAAACCGTCGTCGGGTTCCACGATCTGGTTCATGACGAGGTACAACAGCCAGTAGAGGTAACGGTCCAGGGGCATGGACCCCCGCAGCCGGTCCGCTTCCGGTCCGGCGAACCGCTCGACCGCCCGGAGCAGGCCGCCGACGGCGCCTCCGGACAGCCCCGCGCGGAACCGGTCGCCGTAGGTCGTGCCCGCAGCCTCGCCCGGACGCCGGGCGTTCGCGGGGACGGCCCGCTCGGAGAGCCAGGCCAGCACGTCGTCGGCGCGGAACCGCTCGATGTCGGCGCCGGGGTTCACCGCCGTGGGGAAGTTCGCGTGCCGTCGCTCCCAGTTCGTGACGGCGGGGCGCTTCACGCCCGCGAGGCGCGCGATGTCGGGCCGGGAGACGAGCACACCGGGGAACGCGCCGTCGGCCCCAGCGGCGGGACGCGTGTCGAAGTCGGTCACGGTCTCTCCCCGAGTCAGAACTGCGGCGGCGTGCTGCCGCGGAGAGCGGCTCGCCGACCTGCCAGAACAGCCGGAAAGCGGTCCATGGCTCGTGCTTCCGCAGCCATTTCGGGGCTGAGGTAACCGAGCACGCGGTAGATCTTCGCATGGTCGGCGGCGAGGTGCCGGTGGAAGACGGGCTCGTGATGCATGATCCGGTTTCGGAACCGGACCAGCGAGAGCAGGGCGTCGTGCAGATCCGCCCGGCGTCCCCTGTAGTGCGGAAACGCCTTGTGTACGACGGGCACCCAGAACCCTCGGTCGTAGCCCCGCGCACCGCTGACGAGGGAGATCCAGAAGCCGAATGACAGCTCGGCGACGATACCGTCCACGGATGCCGGAGCGGTTCCGTTGCGCTCGCACTTCTCGCGCGCCTCATCGACGAGCCGAAGGCCGTTGCGGTTCAGCGGCGCGTTCGACCACCAGTCCGGGCGACGATGATGTTGTGCGAGCTGGTCGTTGAGGGCGTTGCGAAGTGTGACTTCAAGGCAGTGCAGGGGGCCGTACAGCGCGGCCGAAGCCGCTACGTTCCACCAGTACAGGCGCATCGCCACTGCGGTGTCACCGTTCGCCGCCGCGAGATAGGAAGCCATGCGCGGCTTGGAGAACGCTTTCAACAGCCATACGGGCAGACGGTCGTCCATGTTTTCCCCCTTGCTCGGCGACAGGTACGCGCACCCATAAGTACGCTGTGGTAGCCTGCCTGATGTAAGCCCCGAGTCCGCCTCTGCTTCGCATGCCGCTCAGGGCACGGCTTTCGAAGTCCCGACCGCAGTCGTGTTGCGGTCGGGACTTCTTGCATACACGGACTCCCGCGAAGACATCCCCACTGTAGATGCCCGGCCACGCACTACGCAACCGCATTGCCCTGCTGCTCGAACTGTTAACCCCTTGAGCGAAACAAACCCCGCTGACAGGAGCAGCGGGGTCCGAGAAGGAGGTGGGGCCTACTTGAAGAAGGCGATGCCGTCGTCCGGCATGTCGTCCGGGAGGGCCTTCGCCCAGCGCTCGACCTCTTCCGGGGTGACGACCTTCTTCAGGTGGGCCGACATGTAGGGGCGCAGCTCGACCTCGGGGGTCTGCTTCTCGCCGACCCACATCAGGTCGCTCTTGACGTAGCCGTAGAGCCGCTTGCCGCCCGTGTAGGGGCCGGAGGCGGCCGTGCGGGCCACCGCGTCCGTGACCAGGTCGATCTGGGGCTTCTTGTCGGCCATCTCGCCGTACCAGATCTCGACGACGCCGTCGTCGCGGACCATCGTCACCTCGACCTTGCGGTCGGCGTCGATCCGCCAGAAGCCGGACTCGGTCTCCAGGGCCCGGACCTTGTTGCCGTCCTGGTCCAGGACCCAGGTGCGGGAGTGGTACTCCAGGAAGTCCCGGCCGTCGTGCGTGAAGGTGGCCTCCTGCCCGAAGTTGCACTTCTCGGCGCCGGGGAAGTCGTGCACGCCCGCGCCCGCCCAGGTGCCCAGCAGGAAGGCGAGGGGGACGAGGTCCTTGTGGAGGTCGGACGGGATCTCGATCATCGGTGGTACTTCCTAGACGTGGGTCAGCGCTGGCCCTGGTACAGCTTCTTCACGGTCAGCCCGGCGAAGGCGAGGACGCCGACGCAGACCAGGACCAGCAGGGCTTCGAAGAAGATCTCCACGGGGTGCTCCTCGGATGAGCGTGCTTCGGGGTTACGTACTACAGGGCCGGGCCCCAGCTTACGCGGCCGGGGGCCGGCCCTCCCTGCGAGGTGGCCCTCGCCGGCGTCACCCCAGCAGCTGGCTCTGCAGCGTCACCGTCTGCTGGAAGGGGACGGCCGCGGCGGTGCCCTTGCGGGACTGCACGACCAGGGCGTGGACGTCACCGGCGGCGATGTGGGCGAACCGCACCTGTTCCGGTCCGTACGGCTCGGTCTCGGTGTAGGGGACGTTCTGCACCTCCGGCACCGCGGCGCGCTCCGGGAAGTCCTCGTCGTACTCGGCCTCGGCGGCGCCCCGCACCTGGTGGACGGGGGGCGCGAAGGCGACGGCCTCGCTCGCCAGCAGCTGGTCCACGACGGCCGCCGTGTCGAACTGGAGGAGGTAGACGCGGGTCCGGGTGCCGTCCGGGGTCGTCCAGCCGCGGGCGGCGATGTGCCGCAGCCCGTGGTCGACGAGCTTCTGGCCCAGCTCCTCGCGGTGCTCCTCCTGCTCGTACTCCGCGAGGTAGTCCTTCGTCGCCAGCCAGCCGTCCGAGCCGCGCAGCGCCTTGTCCTCCGTGGCGCCCCGCGGGGCGGGCAGGAGAAGGGCCCGCAGGTCGGCGTGGTGGGTGCCGGCCGGGTTCGTCCCGGCGAAGGGCCCGGGACTGCCCGAGGGCAGCGGCGGTTTGCTGAGCGTCGGGTACGCCCACCGCCCGTCCGACTCGGTCGCCAGTCCCGGCACGTCCGTGCGCTCCATCGCGGCGATGCCGTACGCCGACCCGGTGCCGACCGCCGCGAAGACGACGACGGCGGCGGTCCACCGCAGCACGGCCCGCAGGACCCTGCGGTCCTTGGGGGCCGGGGTGGGGCCGGGAGCAGGGACGGAGGCGGGATCGGGAGTGGGGGCGGGATCGGGAGTGGGGGCGGGATCGGGAGTGGGGGCGGGGGACTCGGTGACGTCCACGGCTTCCGTGGCCTCCGTGAGTCGCTGCTGCTCGGTCATACCGCCTCCCCGGGCTTCGCCACGCGGTCGAGCTGCGCGCGCAGAAACGCCGCCACGTCCTTGGTGTCGATCGGCTCCACTCCCTGCGCCGTGGCGCTGACCAGGACGTTCCCGACGTAGGCGGAGCAGTACATCGCGCTGAGGCCGCTGTCGTCGTCCTTGGGCGGGAGGAAGCACTTGGCGTTCTTGTGGCCCTTGATCTCGGGGCCCTTGCGGAAGATGTCCAGGGCGTCCAGGAAGTCGCTCTGGAACGTGGCGATCTCGCGGACCGCCGCCTTGCTGTCCAGCTGGGAGAGCACGACGCTCACCGAGTAGACGTCCTCGTTGGAGGAGTAGGTGTCGGCCGGGCGGTTGTAGTAACTACGCATCGCCATGCCCTGGATGCGCTGCTTGTCGATCTGCTTCTCCAGCCGCAGGCGCTGGGACCGGGGCAGGTCGCTCAGCGACTTCTTGCGCAGGGCCGTGGCCTGCGCTCCGCTGAGCTGGACGTCGGAGCCGAACTCGTCGAGGTCGGGCCCTCGCGTCCAGCCTTCGGTGCCCCCGTACGGCAGGAGCATCCCGGCGAGGCCCTGTCCGCGGGCCGCCTCCGGCTCGTCCGCCGTGACCGCGGGGAACTTCCAGCCGGGCGCGCCCGCGTCCCGGTCGGCGTCCCGCACGATCACGACCGTGGTGCCGACGCCGGCGACGACGGCCCCGGCGAGCAGCAGGGCCCCGGCGGCCAGGGCGACGCGCCGCCCGTTCGGACGCCGCCCGGCGGGGACGGACGCCCCGGGGTCGGGGGACGCCGAGGCCTCGGGGGACGCGAGGGTCTCCGCGGGCACGGGAGTCCCGGGGGACACCGAGGCGTCGGAGGACACCGGGGTCGCCGGGGACACCGAGGTGTCGGAGGACACCGGGGTCGCCGGGGTCGCCGGGGTCACCGGGGTCTCCATGGACGCCGGGGTCTCCGTGGGTGCCGCGGTCGTCACGGGCGGCTCCGCCGGAGGGTTCTCCTGCTCGCTCACAACTGCTCCATCTGCCGGCGGGCCAGATCCATGATCTTGTTCTTGGGGATCGCCTTGGTGCCGGAGACCCATATCTCCACCGTCACGTCACCCCGCCAGGCGTGCGCCTCGGCGGTGTGGACGGGCAGGTAGCCCGGCTCGGTCTCGGGCTTGCGGTGGACGTACACCATGCCGTCCCCGGTGCCGGGGAGGTCCCAGCTGTCGGTGGCGGCCTCCTCGTCGGCCCAGTGCTGGTTGTTGTCGCTGTAGTCGGCGGCCCCCAGGAGCTCCTCCTGCCGGAACTGCACCAGGCGGATCTCCACGGTGTACGTCTCGCCCTCGGACCAGCCGGTGACGGCGGCCCTCCGGAACTCGTCCTCGACGAGGCCGGGGAACACGTCGTCCGGTTCCTCGTACAGGCCGGCGTAGCCGCTCATGTCCATCCAGCCGTCCAGGCCCTCCAGCCACTCGGCGTCCTTGGCGCCCTTGGGCTTCTTCAGCAGCAGCTTCCGCAGGTCGCCGTCGGTCCGCAGCCTGCGGTCCTGGGCGGCGGACAGCGGTTCGGGTCCGGGCCCCTTCGCCTGCGTGAGGACCGGCTGGGACAGCGGCGGCAGCTTCGTCGGCTCGCGGCCGGCCTGGACCAGGTAGCCGGTGCAGGTGCCGGCGACGACGCCGAGCGCGGCGGCCGCGGCGATCAGCAGCGTGGTGCGGCCCCGGCGGCGGGGCCGGGGCGCGGCGGCTTCCCGGCCGGCCGGTCCGGCCTCCGGTTCCGCCGTCCCCTCGGGTTCTTCCACAACGTCCCCCTCATGACGTGAAGCGCGCGTTCCGTATGCGCGCTCCACAGGTGACTCACGGTCGGCTGAGGGAGTTGTGGCGATCTTGATTACGATTCGGGCATGGCGAAGAAGCTCGTGATCAAGGTGACGGCGGGGGCCGACGCTCCCGAACGGTGCTCGCAGGCGTTCACGGTGGCGGCGGTCGCCGTGGCCAGCGGGGTGGAGGTCTCCCTGTGGCTGACCGGGGAGTCCGCCTGGTTCGCGCTGCCGGGCCGGGCCGCCGGGTTCGAGCTGCCGCACGCCGCGCCGCTGCCCGACCTGCTCGACTCGCTCCTGCTCGGCGGCCGGGTCACGCTGTGCACGCAGTGCGCGGCCCGGCGGGACATCACCGAGAAGGACGTGCTGGAGGGCGTACGGATCGCCGGGGCGCAGGTGTTCGTGCAGGAGGCCCTCGCGGACGGGACCCAGGCGCTCGTCTACTGAGGCGCGCCGAGGCTTACGGGGGAGGCGCGGCGAGGCACCGGGAGGCGCGGGAAGGTACAGGAAGGCACGGGGAGGTGCCGAGGGACTCCGGGGCGGCTCCGCGGTCCTACCGGTGCCGCTTCTTCCCGTCCAGTTCGTCCCACCAGTCGTCGGACTCGGGGTCCCCGGACGGGTCGTCCCACCAACGGTCCTCGGGGCCCCGCCGGTTGGCGACGACCGCGGCCACCGGCGGGATGACCATCGCGACCACGCACATCCCGACGGCCACCGGGACCGACCAGAGGCGTACGACGCCCCAGGCCAGGACGAACAGCGCGATGCAGGTGCCCATCATGGCGAAGTAGGCGTGCCGGCGGCGGGCGTACATGGCTCCAGGGTAGGCCGGTCCGGGCGGTCCGGCGCGAGGCGGACGGGAGCCGGAAAAGCCGCAGGACCGCACCTCAGGTGTCCAACCCGAGAGGTGCGGCCCCGCGGCCGGCTGTGTCCGTCGGCGGACGTCTGCGGACGTCTGCGTCCGTCGGCGGATGTCTCAGACGGCGATCGCGACCTCCGCGAGGCCGCCCTGCTGGGCGACGACCGTGCGGTCGGCGGTGCCGCCGGGGACGAGGGCGCGCACGGTCCAGGTGCCTTCGGCCGCGTAGAAGCGGAACTGTCCGGTGGCGGAGGTGGGGACCTCCGCGGTGAACTCGCCGGTCGAGTCGAGCAGTCGGACGTAGCCCGTCACCGGCTCGCCGTCGCGGGTCACCTGACCCTGGATGGTGGTCTCACCGGGCTTGATCGTCGAGGCGTCCGGGCCGCCGGCCTTCGCTCCACACATGTCTTTCTCCAGAGGGGGTCTGACCAGAAGGTCGGGTCGGTGGGGTTACTTGCCGGCGCCGAGCTCGATCGGCACGCCGACGAGGGAGCCGTACTCGGTCCAGGAGCCGTCGTAGTTCTTGACGTTCTCGACACCGAGCAGCTCGTGCAGCACGAACCAGGTCAGGGCCGAGCGCTCACCGATGCGGCAGTAGGCGATCGTGTCCTTGGCCAGGTCGATCTGCTCGTCCTCGTAGAGCGCCTTGAGCTCCTCGTCGGACTTGAAGGTGCCGTCGTCGTTGGCGTTCTTCGACCACGGGATGTTGCGGGCGCTCGGGACGTGGCCCGGACGCTGCGACTGCTCCTGCGGCAGGTGGGCCGGGGCGAGCAGCTTGCCGGAGAACTCGTCGGGCGACCGGACGTCGACCAGGTTCTGCGAGCCGATGGCCGCCACGACGTCGTCGCGGAAGGCGCGGATGGCGGTGTTCTGCGGCTTGGCCTGGTAGCTGGTCTCCGGGCGCTCGGGCACCTCCTCGACCAGCTCGCGGGCGTCCAGCTCCCACTTCTTGCGGCCGCCGTCGAGGAGCTTGACGTTCTCGTGGCCGTACAGCTTGAAGTACCAGTAGGCGTAGGACGCGAACCAGTTGTTGTTGCCGCCGTACAGGATCACCAGGGTGTCGTTGCCGATGCCCTTCGCCGACAGGAGCTTCTCGAAGCCCTCCTGGTCGACGAAGTCACGGCGGACCGGGTCCTGGAGGTCCTGGGTCCAGTCGATCCGGATCGCGTTCCTGATGTGGTTCTTCTCGTACGCGGACGTGTCCTCGTCGACCTCGACGACGGCGATGTCCGGGTTGTCGAGGTTGGCCTCGACCCAGTCGGCGTCTACCAGGACGTCGCTGCGGCTCATGCTTGTTCTCCTCCGGGGCAGTTGCGGCGGGGGTGTGCAGAGAAAAGGAGGGTGCGCGGCCGGGTCTCGCCGGCGGCCGGCGCGAGGGCGTCCTCGATCGAGGACGCCGGGAGGACGCGGAAGGAAGGGGGACGCTTCCGCTCAGACAGGGCGACAGAGCATGGCGGCGACGCGGCACAGGTCTACTGCCCGCCGCTTCGTGAGATCCGCCTGTCGCTGCTTCATGCGGTCGATCGTAGGGACGTAGGGGCGGACGTGTCACCAGCACTCCGCATGGTGAGACGCGATCGTCCGAATAGTGAGAAGCAAAGAGCGCCCGGGCCGTCGCCGCACGGCCTCCGGGCGCTCGCTCCTGTCGGTGTCCGCCGTCACATCTGCGGTACGGACGGCGACGTCTCGCCTGTCGGACATCCCTCGTCCACCGCGGGTCGGCTACCCGGCGAGGCGGACGTTCGAACCCTTCACCGTGATCTCCACGCCGTTCTTCGCGGCCTCGACCTTGTCGAGCCGGATGCCGCCGGGCAGGTCGTCGATCTTCTGCTCGAAGTCGGTGATGCCGCGCACCTGGTCCTCGGCGACCTGGAACGGACCGAAGCTGGGCAGGGAGTCGGCGTGCACCCGGACGGTGTCGCCCTCGGCGGTGACCGTGCTGAGCACGGAGACCGGCTGCGGCAGCTTGGTGCCGCCGATGCTCGCCTCGACGGTGACCTTGATCTTGCCGTTGCCGCCGTCGGAGAGGCCGACGACCCGGGCCGTGACCGGGCCGATCTCGGTGGGCTCGGACGCGGCGGTCTTCAGCAGCTCCGCGTAGCCGATGGACGCGGTGCCGGTGGCGCTGGCCGCGGTGGCGGAGCTGTAGTCGCCGGAGAACTCGACGCCCTTCATGTTCGCCCGGAGGTCGGCGATGCGGATCTTCCGGCCCCCGTCGCCGGCGACGGCCTCGTAGTCGTCGATGCCGACCTCGACGTCGTCCAGCTCGCCGCCGACGACCTGGGTGAGGAAGGGGAAGCCCTTGATGGACACGTCCGGGGTGGTGGCGAGGTTCTCGTCGGCCCGGAGCCTGTCCGCGGCCTCGCCCTCGGCGAAGTTGACGGCGAGGCGGTCGGCGAGCACGAACAGGCCGCCCAGGACCACGACGACGACCAGCAGTATTCGAAGTGCTCGCATGCGGTTGTTCCCCCACCCGGACGGCCAGACAGACAGACAGTGACCACTCACGGTAACTCCGCGGGGGGAGGGCGGCCGGAGTTTGTCGATCACCTGTGACACAGGCGACCGGCACGGGCGACCGCCCGCCCGCCCTACGCCAGCGCCCGTCCCAGCACGTACACCGCCGGTGCCGCCGCGGCCAGCGGCAGGGCGACGCCCGCCGTGAAGTGCACGAAACGCGACGGGTAGTCGTAGCTCGCCACCCGGTGGCCGATCAGTGCGCAGACCGCCGCGCCCGCGCCGAGCAGCGCGCCCCCGGTGCCCAGTCCGGTCATCCCGCCGACCGCGATGCCCGCGCCCGCCGCCGCGAGCAGCGCGACGACCACCGAGGCGGGCGTCGGCAGCGGCAGCGCGCGGGCCACCACGGCGACGGCGACCGCGGCGGCGCCGACCGTCACCGCGTCCGGGTCGGCCCCGAGGTGGCCGGTGGCCAGGATCGCCAGGGCGGCCGAGGTCACCGTCGCCGTCAGGCCGTACATGCGCTCGTCGGGATCGGCGTGCGAGCGGAGCTGGAGGACGAGGCAGAGCAGGACCCAGACGCCGAGGGTGCCCAGGATCGCGGCCGGGGCGTTCGCGCGGCCGGCCGCGAGGAGCGCCGCGTCGGAGACCAGCGCGCCGAGGAAGGCGAGCGCGATGCCCTGCCGGGCCGGCCACATGCCGTTCAGCCGGAACCAGCCGGCCGCCGTGACGGCCTGGAGGACGACGAGCGGGACGAGCAGCGCGTACGTGCCGATCGCCGCCGTACCGGACAGGAGCAGACCGAGGAGGGCGGTGAGCGCGGCGGGCTGCATGCCGGGTTCGATGATCGGCGAACGGCCTTCGAGGCGGGCGCGCTGGGCGTCGGTGACGCGCGCGTTGCCGGCCGTCGTGGCGGGCCCGTAGGACGGCCCGGCCCCGCCCTCGGGCGGCACCACGGGGGCGACCGGGGCCGCGTGGGCGGCCTGCGGCCGGCCGTGCGACGCCTCGCGCCCGTACGACGCCTGGCTCCCGTACGACGCCTCGTGCCCGTACGCCACGTGGTCCCCGTACGACGCCTGGTCCCCGGGTGCCACGTGGCCCCCGTACGACGCATGGCTCCCGTGCGACGCCTGGTGTCGGCCCTGCTGCTCCTGCGGATGCCGCGGGGGCGGGCCCTGCTGGTACTGGTTCTGCTGGTACTGGTTCTGCTGGTACTGGCCCTGCTGCGGGTACCGGTCCTGCCCGTGCCCGGGGGGCTGCTGCTGCCAGGCCGGGGCCTCGCCCGTCTGCGGGGGCAGGTACGCCGTCTCGGCCGGGTCCGCCGCCGTGACGGGCGGCTGCACGCCGGTCTCCCAGGTCTCGCCCTGCCACTGCTGCGCGTGCTGGAGGTGGGCCTGCGGGTCCTCGTACCCGTGCTCCTGCCGGCCCGGCCACTCCTGCTGCCGCGGGGCCTGCTGCTGGTACGGGTCGTACCCCTGCGGGTAGCGGCCCCCCTCGTACGGCTGCTGGTCGGTCATCTCACCCTCCTGCGAACGGCGGGAGCACCTCGACCGTGCCGCCGTCGGCCAGCCGTACCGTCTCGTGTCCGCGGGTGCCCACGGGGTCACCGTCGACGAGGAACGAACACCGCTGCAGCACCCGTACGAGTTCGCCGGGGTGCCGCTCACGCGCGGCCCGGAGCGCCTCCGCGAGGGTGTCCGCGTCGTGCGGCTCCTCGGCGACTCCGGCCGCGGCCTTGGCGGCCGCCCAGTAGCGCACCGTGACCTTCGCCATCTCGTCCCTCAGTCGGTTTCTTCGATCGTTCTTCGGTCGTTCTTCGGTCGGCCTGTTGCTTCGACAGGGTCAGGCTAGCCCGCCCGGGCGGCCGCCCAGGCACCGATGCGGTGCACGAGGTCGTCGGCCGCGGCGTGCTCGGCGTGGCCCATGCCGGGCTCCACCCAGAGTTCCCCGTGGCCGCCCGCGGCCTCGGCCAGCATGCGCGGGTGGTCGAGGGGGAAGTAGCCGTCGCGGTCGCCGTGGACCATCAGCAGGGGTGTGGGGGCGATCCGGGGGACCGCCTCCACCGGGGAGAGCGGGACCGGGTCCCAGTCGCGGTCGTGGATGCGGGTGCGCAGGCCGTAGCGGCCGACCAGACGGCCCGCCGGGCGGGTGACCAGCCAGTGCAGCCGGCGCATGGGGGCGGTGCCGCGGTAGTACCAGCGGGCGGGGGCGCTGACGGAGACCACCGCGTCGACCGTGCCGGTGTGCAGGGCCGCGTGCCGCAGCACCACCGAGCCGCCCATGGAGAAGCCGACGGTGGCCACGCGCGGGTGCCCGAGCCGACGGGCCCAGGCGACGGCCGCGTCCAGGTCGAGCACCTCCCGGTCGCCGACGGTGGAGCGGCCGCCGGAGCGGCCGTGCCCGCGGAAGGAGAAGGTGACGACGGCCCCGTACCGGGCGAGCGCCGAGGCGATGCGGCGCACGTGCGGGCGGTCCGCGTCCCCGGTGAAGCCGTGGGCCACGACGAACGCCAGGCCACGGGAGGGTGACTCCGGGGAGTCGTGTACGACCGCACCCGGGTCGTATACGGAATCGACGGAAACCCCGTCGGCCGTGGGCAGAAACGTCCGCAATGGTGCGCCCGTGCCCGTCTCAGGGTTCGGACGAACGGTGGAACGTGCCACATGACCTGCCGGACCGTTGCTCATGTGGGCTATTCTGCTGGGCAGAGGACTCGGGCAGTGAAGCCCCCGGGTCCTTTCGTGCTTTCGGAAGCGTTGTATACGAAGCGGGAAACCGCGGGTGTACGGGGCCCCGGGACGCGCAGAGCAGTGCCGCAACGCCGCAGTGCCGCAAACGTCCTCGCAGGGACCGAGGAGGAACCAGACGTATGAGTTCTCTGCTGCTCCTGACCAACGCCCTCCAGCCGTCGACGGAGGTGCTGCCCGCGCTCGGACTGCTGCTGCACCACGTGCGGGTGGCCCCGGCGGAAGGCCCCGCCCTCGTCGACACCCCGGGCGCCGACGTCATCCTGATCGACGGGCGCCGCGACCTCCCCCAGGTCCGCAGCCTGTGCCAGCTGCTGCGCTCCACCGGCCCCGGCTGTCCGCTCGTCCTCGTCGTCACCGAGGGCGGCCTCGCCGCCGTCACCGCCGACTGGGGCATCGACGACGTCCTGCTCGACACCGCCGGCCCGGCGGAGGTCGAGGCACGGCTGCGGCTGGCGATGGGCCGGCAGCAGATCGTCAACGACGACTCCCCCATGGAGATCCGCAACGGCGACCTGTCGGTCGACGAGGCGACGTACTCCGCCAAGCTCAAGGGCCGGGTCCTCGACCTCACCTTCAAGGAGTTCGAGCTCCTGAAGTACCTCGCGCAGCACCCGGGCCGCGTCTTCACCCGCGCCCAGCTCCTCCAGGAGGTCTGGGGCTACGACTACTTCGGCGGCACCCGGACGGTCGACGTGCACGTACGGCGGCTGCGCGCCAAGCTCGGCCCGGAGCACGAGTCGCTGATCGGAACCGTCCGCAACGTCGGTTACCGATTCGTTACCCCCGAGAAGGTCGACCGTGCCGCCGAGGAGGCCAAGGCCGCGGCGGGCCGGGCAAAGCCGGAAGATGCGGACACCGGGGTGCCCGTGGGCGCCGAGGGGATCTCCGCGGAGGCATAGCCGCCGCTCAGGCCGGGCGTCGCTCCCGCACGGGAAGCCTGCCGACGCCCTGCCCGCGGCGGATCCATCCGCGTAGACTCCGCGCGTGGCCAAGGTAACCAGGGACGACGTGGCGCGGCTGGCGGGGACCTCCACCGCCGTCGTCAGCTATGTCATCAACAACGGACCCCGGCCGGTCGCCCCGGCCACGCGCGAGCGTGTCCTCGCCGCCATCAAGGAGCTGGGGTACCGGCCCGACCGGGTCGCCCAGGCGATGGCGTCGCGGCGCACGGACCTCATAGGCCTGATCGTGCCGGACGCCCGCCAGCCCTTCTTCGGGGAGATGGCGCACGCGGTCGAACAGGCCGCCTCCGAGCGCGGCAAGATGGTGCTGGTCGGCAACTCCGACTACGTCGGCGAACGCGAGGTCCACTACCTGCGCGCCTTCCTGGGCATGCGGGTCTCCGGCCTGATCCTCGTCAGCCACGCGCTGAACGACAACGCCGCCGCCGAGATCGACGCCTGGGACGCCCGCGTGGTGCTGCTCCACGAGCGGCCCGAGGCCATCGACGACGTCGCCGTCGTCACCGACGACCTGGGCGGCGCCCAGCTCGCCGTGCGCCACCTCCTGGAGCACGGCTACCCGTACGTCGCCTGCGTGGGCGGCACCGCCGAGACGCCCTCCGTCGGCGACCCGGTCTCCGACCACGTCGAGGGCTGGCGGCGGGCCATGGACGAGGCCGGCATCCCCACCGAGGGCCGGCTCTTCGAGGCCCCCTACAACCGTTACGACGCCTACAAGGTGGGGCTGGAGCTGCTGGCGGGCCCGGACCGGCCGCCGGCCGTCTTCTGCTCCACCGACGACCAGGCGATCGGTCTGCTGCGGGCGGCGCGCGAGCTGCGCATCGACGTGCCCGGCGAGCTGGGCGTGGCCGGCTTCGACGACATCAAGGAGGCCGCGCTCGCCGACCCGCCGCTGACCACGGTCGCCTCCGACCGCTCGGCGATGGCCCGCGCGGCCGTCGACCTGGTCCTGGACGACGGGCTGCGGGTCGCGGGCTCGCGCCGCGAGCGGCTCAAGGTGTTCCCGTCCCGCCTGGTGGTCCGCCGCTCCTGCGGCTGCGAGTGATCCCGCGCGCTCCCGGCCGGGCCGCATGAGACCTCCCTGAGAGCGACCGCCCCCGCGCGACCACCTCTCATCTCGGGCGTACGAGGTTCTGCCGGGCTTCTCAGGAAGCACTCAGGCGGCTCTCATGGTCGGGGGGAAAGCTCTGTTCCATGACCGAGAGCATCCGCCGCAGCGGCGAGTACGAGAACCACGAGAACCCGTACCAGGGTGCCCCGCAGCACGCTTTCGCCCCCGTGAACCCCGTGGACCCCGTGAACCCCGTGAACCCGGAGTGGCCGCCCCCGCCGGCACACCGCCCGGCCGCGCCGCAGGCCGCCGGGGCACCCGGCGCGTCGCAGGCCGCCGTGTCGCAGCCCGTCACGTCGCGGCCCGCCGGGCCGGCCGCCGGACGGCAGACGCCGGACCGGCCCGCCGGTGACCGGGACGACGCCGCGGCCGGTGACGGCGGCGGCAACGGCGGCGGCGGAACCGCTCTCCTGATGCCCGCGGCCGCCGGCCCCGCGCCCGTTCCCCCGAGGAAGCGCGCGGCTCGTGGTCCGGTGTCGCTGCTCGCCGCCGTGGCGATCGTCGCCGCCGCGATCGGCGGCGGCACCGCCTACGGCATCCAGGAACTGACCGGCAAGGACCAGGTGGCCGCCTCCTCCACGACCACCAGCGTGGTGCCGGCCGCCAGGACCGGTGACGTCGCCGGCATCGCCGCCGCGGTCGGCCCGAGCGTCGTCGAGGTCAACGCCACCCTCGGCGGCGGCTCCTCGACCGGCTCCGGCGTGATCATCACCGGCGACGGCGAGATCCTCACCAACAACCACGTCATCGCCGGCGCCTCCTCGATCAAGGTGTCGACCAGCGACGGCAAGGAGTACACGGCGAAGGTCGTCGGCACCGACAGCAAGAAGGACCTGGCCCTGATCAAGCTGGAGAACGCCTCCGGCCTGAAGGCGGCCGCCCTCGGAAACTCCGACGGCGTCAAGGTCGGCGACACGGTCGTGGCGATCGGCTCCCCCGAGGGCCTCACCGGCACCGTGACCAGCGGCATCGTCTCCGCCCTCGACCGGGACGTGACGGTGTCCACCGACGAGAGCCAGGGGCAGCGGCAACAGCAGCAGGGCGGCGGCTGGCCGTTCGAGTTCGGCGGCCAGGAGTTCAACGGCGACACCGGCTCGTCCACCACCACGTACAAGGCGCTCCAGACGGACGCCTCCCTCAACCCCGGCAACTCCGGCGGCGCCCTGATCGACGCGGGCGGCAACGTCATCGGCATCAACTCCGCGATGTACTCCGCCGCCGACGCCGCCTCCTCCTCCGCCGCGGGCAGCGTCGGCCTCGGCTTCGCCATCCCGATCGACACCGTCAAGGCCGACCTCGCCACGCTGCGGGCCGGCGGCTCCGACAGCTGAATCCCTTCCAGCGCTCAGGGAGTACGTCATGATCAAGCAGGTCAAGCAGGTTTCGCACCGGGTGACCGGCGTCGGCGCGGCCGACCTCGCCCTGGCCCTCGACCTGGCGCACGAGCTGCACGCCCCGACACCGCCGCCCCGGGCCCCGGAGATCGCCGTCCCGCAGCTGATGGGCCTGCGCACCGGCGCCGCCCGCCCGCACCGCCGCAAGGTGCCGCTGAGCCGGCTCACTACGATGCGAGGCTGAGAGGGTCCCGTCCCCAGCGCCCCGCCGCCCCCACCGCACCCGAGGGAATCCACGCCATGAGCCCCGTCGAAGGCGACCGTGACACCCAGCGCATCCTGATCGTCGACGACGAGCCGGCGGTGCGCGAGGCACTCCAGCGCAGCCTCGCCTTCGAGGGCTACGACACGCAGGTCGCCGTGGACGGCGCGGACGCCCTGGAGAAGGCGACCGGCTACCGGCCCGACCTGGTCGTCCTCGACATCCAGATGCCCCGCATGGACGGCCTCACCGCCGCCCGCCGCATCCGCGGCGCCGGCGACACCACCCCGATCCTCATGCTGACCGCCCGCGACACCGTCGGCGACCGCGTCACCGGGCTCGACGCGGGCGCCGACGACTACCTGGTCAAGCCGTTCGAACTGGACGAGCTGTTCGCCCGCGTACGGGCCCTGCTGCGGCGCAGCTCCTACGCCGCGGCGGCCGCCGCCGCGGGCACCGACGACGAGGTCCTCACCTTCGCCGACCTGCGCATGAACCTCGCGACGCGGGAGGTGACGCGCGCCGGGCGGGCCGTCGAGCTGACCCGCACCGAGTTCACCCTCCTGGAGATGTTCCTGGCGCACCCGCGCCAGGTGCTCACCCGCGAGCAGATCCTCAAGGCCGTGTGGGGCTTCGACTTCGAGCCCTCCTCCAACTCCCTCGACGTGTACGTCATGTACCTGCGCCGCAAGACGGAGGCCGGCGGCGAACCCCGCCTCGTGCACACCGTGCGGGGCGTGGGCTACGTGTTGCGGCAGGGCGGCGCGGAGTGAACCGGGTCGCACGACGGCTGCGGACCCTTCCCATCCGGGCCCGGCTGTCGATGCTGGTCGCCGCCGCGGTGGCGTTCGCGGTGGCGGCGGTGTCGGTGACCTGCTGGTTCATCGTGCAGGGGAAGCTGTACGAGCAGGTGGACGGCGACCTGAAGAGGATGGTGGCCCAGCCCAGGCTCGACGACCAGATCGAGAGCGTGCTCAGGACGTGCCCGCAGGACACCCGGGCCGACTCCGGCTACCCGGGCACCAGCTACTTCCAGGTCGTGACGGAGGACGGCACGGTCTGCGTCAACGCGTTCTCCGCGGGCAAGGTGAAGGTCTCCGCCACCGACCGGAAGGTGATCGCGAACGCGGACGACAGCGCCGACGGCATGTTCCACGACGGCACCGCCGAGAACGGTGAGGCCGTACGCGTGCTGACGCTGCCCGTGCAGACCAACGCGGGGCCGGTGGCGCTCGTCCTCGCCACGCCGCTCAAGAGCACCGAGAAGACCCTCAACGAACTCGCCCTCGTCCTCCTCCTCGTCTCCGGGATCGGGGTCGTCGGTGCCGGTGCCGCGGGTCTGGCCGTCGCCCGCGCGGGTCTGCGCCCCGTCGACAAGCTGACCGAGGCCGTCGAGCACGTCGCCCGCACCGAGGACCTCGGCATCCGCATCCCCGTCGAGGACGACAGCGAGGACGAGGTGGCCCGCCTGTCGCGGTCGTTCAACTCGATGACCGCCTCCCTGGCCGGCTCCCGTGATCTCCAGCAGCAGCTCATCGCCGACGCGGGCCACGAACTGCGCACCCCCCTCACCTCCCTGCGCACCAACATCGAACTGCTCACCCGCAGCGAGGAGACGGGCCGGCCCCTCCCGGAGACGGACCGCAAGGCGCTGCTCGCGTCGGTGAAGGCGCAGATGACCGAACTGGCCGCGCTCATCGGTGACCTGCAGGAGCTGTCCCGTTCGGAGGGGCAGCGGGGCGAGCGGGTCCAGGTGGTCTCCCTCGGGGACACCGTGGAGTCCGCCCTGCGCCGGGCGCGGCTGCGGGGACCGGAGCTGACGATCACGGCCGCCCTGGACCCCTGGTACGTGCGGGCGGAACCGGCCGCGCTGGAGCGGGCGGTGGTCAACGTCCTCGACAACGCGGTGAAGTTCAGTCCGCGGGGCGGCTCCGTGGAGGTCGGGCTCTCGGACGGCGTGCTGACCGTCCGCGACCACGGCCCCGGCATCCCGGAGGACGAACTCCCGCACGTCTTCGACCGGTTCTGGCGTTCCCCGGGCGCGCGGGCGCTCCCGGGATCGGGCCTCGGCCTGTCGATCGTCGCGCGCACGGTGCGCGAGGCCGGCGGCGAGGTCACGGTGACCCGCGCGGAGGGCGACGGCACGCTGGTGACCGTACGGCTCCCCGGCGCCCCGACGCCTCCGCCCGAGCTGCCGTAGCGGCCGTAGCGGCCGTAGCGACCGTGACGGCCGTCCGCCCCGCGCGCCCGTCGTGCCTTACCTCCCCCGCGTTCGCCGTACCGCCCACGTGTTGCGGCGGGTTCGGCAACCTTTCCGTCGTGAGCGGCGACCATCGCGTGACCCGCACCCCTTCCGGGTGGTCCTCCTCCCACGGAACGGAACCCCTCACATGACCGACACCGTCCGCACACCCCGGCACCGCAGGCGCAGGACCGGCATGGCGCTGGGCGTGCCGCTGGTCCTGACCGCCGCCGGGACCCTCGTCTACGGCACGGACCTCGGGCTGTTCGGCGCGCAGGCGCAGGCGACCGCGTCCGCCGCCCCCGCCGCCCCCGCCTGGGCGACCGCCACCGCCGACGGCTTCGCCTCGGTGAACGCGCTCGGCCAGAACGGGACGTACGGCGGCCGGGACGGCAGGACCGTGACCGTGAGGACGCTCGCCGACCTGGAGAAGTACGCGACCGCCGCCGAACCGTACGTCATCGTCGTCGCCGCGACGATCACCATGAACCCGGTCGGCAAGGAGATCAAGGTCGCCTCCGACAAGACGATCGTGGGTTCCGGGACCTCCGGGCACATCGTGGGCGGCGGCTTCTTCCTCGGGCAGGGCGTCCACAACGTGATCATCCGGAACCTGACCATCCGGGACGCGTACCAGGGCGTCTGGAACGACAAGGACCACGACTTCGACGCGATCCAGACGGACGGGGCGCACCACGTCTGGATCGACCACAACGACCTGCGGCACATGGCCGACGGGCTCATCGACATCCGCAAGGACAGCACCTACGTCACGGTGTCCTGGAACAAGCTGAGCGACGACAACAAGGCCTTCGGCATCGGCTGGACCGAGAACGTCGTCACCGACATCACCGTCCACCACAACTGGATCCGTGAGACCGAGCAGCGCAACCCCTCGACGGACAACGCCGCCCAGGCGCACCTCTACAACAACTTCCTCGAGGACGTGGCCGGCACCACGATCAAGTCGTCGTACGGCAACTACTCGCGCGGCCGGACGAAGATGGTCCTGGAGAACTCCTACTTCCAGGGCATGAACAACCCGGTGACCAAGGACAGCACCGCGACGATCGTCCAGAAGGGCAACACGTTCGTCGGGACGTCCGGGCGCAACGAGAGCGGCGGCACCGCCTTCGACCCCGAGGCCTTCTACGCCTACACCCTCGACAAGACCGCCGACGTGCCCGCGCTCCTCAAGGCCGGCGCCGGGCCCCGCTCGGCCATCGGCACGACGGCGGCCGCCACCACCGCGGCGGGCGCCACCACCGCGGCGGCCGCCGCGACCACCCTCACCGTCGCGGCGGACGGCAGCGGCCAGTACCGCACGGTGCAGGCCGCGGTGAACGCCGTACCGGCGAACAACCCCTCCCGCGTCGTGATCGCCGTCAGGCCGGGCACGTACCGCGAGCTGGTCAAGGTCCCGTCCGACAAGCCGCACGTCACCATCCAGGGCACCGGCGGCAGCCGCAAGGACACCACGATCGTCTACAACAACGCGTCGGGCACGCCCAAGCCCGGCGGCGGCACGTACGGCACCGGCGGCAGCGCCACCGTCGCCGTCGAGGCGGACGACTTCCAGGCCCGCAACCTGACCATCTCCAACGACTTCGACGAGGGCGCCCACCAGGACATCGCCGGCCAGGCGGTCGCCCTGCGCACCGCCGCCGACAGGATCTTCCTCGACGGCGTCATCGTCAGCGGCGACCAGGACACCCTGCTGGTGGACACCGCGGCCAAGGACAGGCTGGGCCGGGTCTACATGACGAACTCGTACGTCGTCGGCAACGTCGACTTCATCTTCGGCCGGGCGACGGCGGTCATCGACAAGTCGGTCATCACCCTGAAGAAGCGCTGGAACGGCACCTCGGCCGGCTACGTCACCGCCCCCAGCACCGCGGCGGGCCGCAAGGGCATCCTGATCGCCAACTCCACGGTCAACGGCGACGTCTCCGACCGCACCTTCCACCTCGGCCGCCCCTGGCACGCCGGCGGCGACGCCACCCTCGACCCGCAGACCACGGTCCGCAACACCACGCTCAGCGCGGCGATCCGTACCACCCCCTGGACCGACATGAGCGGCTTCTCCTGGAAGGACGACCGCTTCGCCGAGTACAGGAACACCGGGGCGGGCGCGGGTGCCGCGAGCCGCGACCGGCCGCAGCTGACCGACGCCCAGGCCGCGAACCAGGAGGTCGCGGACTGGCTGGGCGACTGGACGCCGACGGCCTCCTGACCGCCCGCCCCCGCCGGACCGGCCGCACGGCCGCACCGGACGCCTGGGTGAAGGCGCCACCGGTGCGGCCGTGCGCGTCCCGGCCGTACGCCGGGTGGGGCGGGAACGCCGTCCACGGCGAGCCCGTCCGGCGGGGCGGTCACGGCGGGACGGTCACGGCGGTGGTCCTTCCGTGCGGTGCGCGGGAGCGGAGGAGGCGGCGGGGCGGGTGCCGGTGGCCGGTGCGGTGTCGCCGGGGCCGGTGCCGGGGCCGTCGCCGGCTCCGTCCGGACGGTCCGTGTCCGCGTCCGCCGCGGTGCCGTCGGTCCGGCCGCGGGTGGCGACGAGGGACCAGGTGACGGACACCGTGATGGTGACGACGATGACGCCGAGGGTGAGGGGGACGGGCAGCTTGCCGACGGGGGTCTCGGACAGGATGAGCTTGACGCCGGCGAAGGCGAGCAGGACCGCGAGCCCGTAGTGCAGGTACGGGAAGCGGCGCAGGAGCCCGGCGAGGCAGAAGTACAGGCTGCGCAGGCCGAGCACGGCGAACGCGTTGGCGGTCCACACCAGGAAGGTGTTGGTGGTGATCGCGAGGACGGCGGCGACGGAGTCGACGGCGAAGACCAGGTCGGTGGCCTCGATCGCGACCAGGACCACGAACAGCAGGGTCGCGACGCGCTTGCCGTCGAGGCGCACGAAGAACCTGCTGCCGTGGAACCGGGGGTCGGTCGGGACGATCCTCCGGACCAGGCGGACGACGGGGTTGCGGTCGGGGTGGACCTCCTCGTCCTTGGAGACGGCCATCCTCCAGCCGGTCCAGATCAGGAACGCGCCGAACAGGTAGGCGGTCCAGAAGAACACCTGCAGCAGCTCGGCGCCGACGAAGATGAACACCAGCCTGGCGGCCAGCGCTCCGAGGACACCCCAGAACAGCACCTTGTGCTGGTAGGCGTCGGGGACGGCGAAGAACGAGAAGACCAGCGCGAAGACGAAGACGTTGTCGATCGACAGGGCCTTCTCGATCAGGTAGCCGGCGTAGTAGGTGGAGGCGGTCTCACCGCCCTGCCAGGCCAGCAGGATCAGGCCGAAGCCGAGGCCGACGGCGATCCACAGCGCGCTCCACAGCGCGGCCTCGCGGAAGCCGATCACGTGGTTGTCGCGGTGGGCGATCAGGTCGACGGCGAGCATGACGCCGATGCCGACGGTGACCGCGGCCCATGCCCACAGCGGGACGGTGAACGACAGTTCATTCATGGTCGATCGGCTTCCTGGGACGGAGACGGGGCGGACGGAGAAGGCCGAAGGGGAGAGGCGGGGATGTGTTCAGCGTCACCCGGCACACCGAGGAGCGTCAAGAGTTACGCGAAAAAAAATTCGCCAATTGAATTTCGTGAAATGATGTTGGTCACGCGAAGCCGGATTCGTATGATGAGGGTCATGAGCCAGCCCTCCGCCGCGCGCGGCGACCGGTGGACGTTCCTGACCAACCACGCCCGCGTCCTGATCGCCCTCGCCCAGGACCCGCAGGCACGAGGACGGGACGTCGCCGACCTGATCGGCATCACCGAACGCGCCGTGCAGCTGATCGTCGCCGACCTCGAAGCGGCCGGGTACCTCACCCGCACCCGCGTCGGCCGCCGCAACCGCTACACCATCGACCCCACCGTGGCCCTGCGCCACCCCGCCGAAGCCGGCCACCCCGTCGGCGACCTGCTGGCCACCTTCCTGCTCCGTGAGGATCCGCCCGCGCAGGAAGCGGAGCGCGACGCCTCCTGAGCACCTGGCCGCCGGGAGCCACTCGGGGGACTTCCGGCGGGGCGCGGGGCGGCTGCCGCGATTCCCGCCCGGACCGGTACGACCATGCAGGCGTACTGCGGCGCCGGCCCCGGGAGGAACTGTGACGGGAGAGGACGGCACACCGGTGGCAACCGGTGTCACCGACGAACGCCTCGCCGGGCTCCGCTCGTGGAACCTGGGGCTCACGCTGCTGCACCTGGTCCAGGCCGTGGTGATCGTCCTCCTCGCCGGAAGCTTCTCGATCACCGTCACCTCCTCCGTTCCCGAGGGGCCGCCGGGAACGGAGGCGCCCGCCCCCGAAGCGCTGTTCGACGTGCCGATCGGCTGGGCCGTCGCCGTCTTCCTCGCCCTCGCGGCACTGGACCACCTGCTGACGGCGACGGTGTGCCGCACCACGTACGAACGCGACCTCAGGCACGGCATCAACCGTTTCCGGTGGCTGGAGTACACGCTGAGCGCGACCCTGATGGTGCTCCTCATCGGCTTCTACGCGGGCATCACCAACCTCAACGCCGTCATCGCCGTCGCCGGCGCCAACATCGGGATGATCCTCTTCGGCTGGGTCGAGGAGGTGATGAACCCGCCGGGGCGGGCGGTGACCACGATGCTCCCGTTCTGGTTCGGGACGCTGGTCGGGGTGACGCCGTGGATCTCGATCGCGTACAACGTCATCGTGGCCGGGACCGTCCCCGGCTTCGTGTACGGGATCGTCCTCGTCCAGGCCTGCCTCTTCTTCAGCTTCGGTCTCAACCAGTGGCTCCAGTACCGCGGAGTCGGCCGGTGGTCCGACCACGCGTACGGCGAGAAGGCCTACCTGGTGCTCAGCCTCGTGGCGAAGTCACTCCTGGCCTGGCAGATCTTCGCCGGCTCGCTGGCCGGCTGAACCTCCTTCGGCCCGCGCGGCCGCCCATCGCCCGCGACGGCAGCCCGCCGGGCCCGGAGCGGGACTCGCCCGAGCCCACACGCCGTTCGGCGAAGGCCACGGAGGCGCGCCGGAGGGGGCGCACGCCGGAGGGCCGCGCCCCCCTCGCCCCGGCGCGTCCGTCAGGCGGGAGGACGGCAGGGTGCGGTCAAAGGGGCCCAGGGCACCGGTGATGCCGCGTGGACGAGCGGCCCGCCGCGGATGGCGGCCGCCTCCATCACCGTGCACGCGTCCAGTCCCGGCGGCCCGCTGCGCGAGACCACCAGCACCGGGCAGCCGTGGGCGACGGCCACGCCCAGCAGCCCCTTGGCCGCGCCCAGCCGTCCGTCCCGCCCGGCGGGGCGGTGGCAGACGGCCGGCCGGTGGGGGATCCCGGCGCGGGCCACGCGTGGCATCGCCCGTCCCAGCACAGCCCGGGCCGCCGCACCGTCCGGGCGGGACGCCGCGGTCCGCGGCGGCAGCGGCGGCAGCACGGCGATCAGCAGCAGCGGGGCGCCGCGGGCGGCGGCGAGCCGGACAGCGTCGTCCACGACGGAGACGTCATCGAGGCGGTCGGCCAGCACCGCGGCCACGGGGGCCCGCAGGCGCACACGGCGGGGAGCGAAGGCGGTGCCGGGGACGGGCGAGGAGGGCGGGCGGAGGGAGGGCATGACCGTCACACCTTCCGGAAGAGGGAAGAAGACCTCTTCCAGCGTCCCCGCCGACCGGGAAACGCGTCAACCTTTACGTGAAAATTTTTTCGCATAAAACGTGACGCGCATCGTGGATCCGCACCCCGCCACCGGCAGACGGCCCCCGGCGACCGGGCCGCGCGCCGCGGGATCCCGCAGGGGACCGGTCGCGAGCGGCTCCGCGCCGCGCGCCGCGACGCCTTCCCGCACCGACGGCAGAGGCGGCCGCGTCGGTGACGCGGCCGCCTCTGCGGTGGGAGGGTTCCCGGGGGCGAGGTGGGAAGACCCCGGATTACTGCACGATCGTGATCCGGTTGGTCACCGGCGGCGCGATCGGCGCGGCGGCCGAGGAGTTGGCCGTCAGGTACTGCGCCAGGGCGGCCAGGTCGTCGAGGCCGACGAGGTCGTTCGTGCCCTGGCCCAGGGTGGTGAAGCCGTCGCCGCCGCCCGCGAGGAAGCTGTTCGTCGCGACGCGGTAGGTGGCGGCCGGGTCGACGGCGGCACCGTTCAGCCTGACGGAGTCCGCGACGACACGGTCGGCGCCGCTCTTCGTCAGGTCCAGCGTGTACGTCAGGTTCGCCGACGGCTGGAGGATCTTCGGCGCGCTCGCGTTCGAGCCGCTCACCTGCTCCTTGAGCACCTGGATGAGCTGGGCACCGGTGAAGTCCTGGAGGTTCACGGTGTTGGCGAACGGCTGGACGGTGAAGCCCTCGGCGTAGGTGACCACGCCGTCGCCCTCGGTGCCCTTGGCGGCGTAGGTCAGACCGGCCCGCACCCCGCCGGGGTTCATCAGCGCCAGGTCCGTCTCCGCGTCCAGCGTCCTGCCGTACCAGAGCTGCGCGTCCGCGATCAGGTCGCCCATCGGGGACTCGGTGCCCGTGTTGGGCACGTCGGCGGAGACGTAGCCGATCGCGCGGTTGCCGATGGGCGCCGCCAGGGTGTTCCACCTGCCGATCAGCTCGGTCATGTCCGTCGCCCTGGGGACGGTCCGGGTGACCACGTGGTTCGCCGACTTGACCGCCGTACGGGCGATGTCCCCCGTGAAGCGGTCGTACGTCAGCGTGGTGTCCGTGTAGAGACGGCCGAACGAGGCGGCCGAGGTCACCGTGCGCGGCTTGCCCGCCGGGTCGTTGATCGTGCAGGCGTACGCGGCGTGCGTGTGGCCCGTGACCAGGGCGTCCACCGACGGCGAGACGTTCTTCGCGATGTCGACGATCGGGCCGGAGATGCCGTCGCCCGCGCCCGGCGCGTCACAGTCGTAGTTGTAGGAGGTGGAGGCGGGCTGGCCGCCCTCGTGGATCAGCGCCACGATCGACTTCACGCCCTGGCGCTGGAGCTCCTTGGCGTACTTGTCGATCGTCTCGACCTCGTCCTTGAACTTCAGGCCCTTGACGCCCTCCGCGGAGACGACGCCCGGCGTGTTCTCCAGGGTCACGCCGATGAAGCCGATCTTGACGTCCTTCTTCTTCCAGACCCAGTACGGCTTCAGGACCGGCTTGCCGGACTTCTCGTTCAGGACGTTCGCCGCGAGGTACGGGAAGTCGGCGCCGCCGAACTCCTCGTCCGTGTAGCAGCCGTCCGTCGGGTGGCAGCCGCCCTTCTGAAGGCGCTTCAGCTCCTGGGCGCCCTCGTCGAACTCGTGGTTGCCGACGGAGGTGACGTCCAGGTCCAGCTTGTTGAGCGCCTCGATGGTGGGCTCGTCGTGGAACAGGCCGGAGATCAGCGGGGAGGCGCCGACCATGTCACCGCCGGCCGCGGTGATGGAGTACTTGTTGCCCTCGCGGGCCTGGCGCAGGTGCGTGGCGAGGTACTCCACACCGCCCGCGTCGATCGTCTTCGTCGTGCCGTCCGCCTGGACCTCGGTGACCCGGCCGGAGGAACCGCTCGGCGGCTCGAGGTTGCCGTGCAGGTCGTTGAACGACAGCAGCTGCACGTCCTGGTAACGGCTCGGCAGCGGCTTTCCGTGCCGTGCGTCCTGCGCACCCGCCGGCAGCGCGGCGACCAGTGCGCCGGCGGTGGCCAGACCGGCGGCCGCCGCGAACAGCCCGTACGTACGGCGTCTGCGGCTCGAATGCGAGTGGGAAGTGGCTGGCATGCGCCCCCCTGTGGTGTGTGCTGTGGTGTCGACGTCCTCGGGGCCGAGGGGCCCGGCGAGGCGTCTGAGCCGGTGGCCCCGTCGGGCCGCAGCCTAGAGTCAACGCGCGTAGCGCGACAGGGGGTTCATGGTTACATCCTGGTTTCCCTTTGCCGTCCTCCGGTCGTCCTCCCAGCTCCCGGCCGTGTTCCGCCCGTGCCGCCCCCCGTTCACCGGCGCTTCGGAGCCCCGTCCCGGAGTGGTCCACGTCCCCCGTCCCGGAGTGGTCCGCGACCCCGTTCCCCGTGGTCCGCGTCCCCGTTCCCCCGTGGTCGGCATGCCCTGTCCGGTCGGATCCGCGCCCCCTTACCCGATGCCGCCACTTTGCCGAGCCCGCCCTTTACCCTCGTACGCATGACCAGCGACGTCCCGGCATCGGCCCCCGGCCAGCGATCCATCGAGACCCTCTCCGCGCTCTCCCCCGCGCAGACCGAGGCCGTCCTCGACCTCCTCGCGGAGGCCGCCCGCAGCGACGGCCGGCAGGCGGTGTCCGAACAGGGCCGGCTGCAACTGCGGGGCGGCCCCCGCGAGGGCGTCTCCCACCTCCTGCTCTCCGTGGCCGGCGAACTCGTCGCCTACGCGCAGCTCGAGGACACCGACCCCGTCGAGGCCCCGGCCGCCGAGCTGGTCGTCCATCCCGCGCACCGCGGGCACGGGCACGGCCGGGCGCTCGGTTCCGCCCTGCTCGCCGCCTCCGGCAAACGCCTGCGGGTGTGGGCCCACGGCGGCCACGCCGCCGCCCGGCACCTCGCCCAGGTGCTCGGGCTGGCGCTGTTCCGCGAACTGCGTCAGATGCGCAGGCCGTTGACCGACCTCGACCTGACCGAGCCGGTGCTTCCCGAGGGAGTGACCGTCCGGACCTTCGTCCCGGGGCAGGACGACAGTGCCTGGCTGGCCGTCAACGCCGCCGCCTTCGCCCACCATCCCGAGCAGGGCTCCCTCACCCAGCGCGACCTCGACGACCGCAAGGCCCAGCCGTGGTTCGACCCCGCCGGCTTCTTCCTCGCCTTCCGCGGGGACCGGCTCGTCGGCTTCCACTGGACGAAGGTCCACGCCGAGGAGGGACTCGGCGAGGTGTACGTCCTCGGGGTCGCCCCCGGCGCACAGGGCGGCGGCCTCGGCAAGTCCCTGACCACGATCGGCCTGCGGCATCTCGCGGCCCAGCGGCTGCCCACCGCCATGCTCTACGTCGACGCGGACAACAAGGCGGCCGTGTCGGTGTACGAGCGGCTGGGGTTCGTCACGTACGAGACGGACCTGATGTACCGCACGGAGACCTGACCGCCCCTCACTCCCGCCCGACGGGGGTGCCGACGGGGAGACCGAGGCGCACCCGAGGGCGTCTGAGCGGTTCGGGGGTGCACAGCGCCGTCGACACCAGCGTCAGCACGAGGAGCACCGCCCACCGCACGTGGGTCTCCTCCCACCAGCGGTCACCCGGCAGGGTCAGCAGTCCCCACCGTGCCGGGACGAGCACCGCCACCGCCGCCAGCGCGCCGAGCCGTGCGGCCGTCCTCTTCCCCACCCGCGCACCGTCCGTGAAGCGCACGGCGGCAGCCGCCAGGGCGAGGGCGGAGGCGGCCGTGGCGAGGGCCTCCAGGGTGACGGGGCCCAGGGGCGGGCGGGTCGGCCCGGGCAGCGCCAGCAGGACCGCCGTCCACCACAGGGCCGTCAGCGGCAGGACCATCGCCAGGCGCAGGCCGGCGCGGAGGGGACGGCCGAGCGGGCTGGCCGCGGTGGTGTGCCGGGCCGGGTCGTCGAGCAGGAAGGCCAGGCCCACCCCGCCGGTCAGCGCGGTCAGCCGCAGCACCACCAGTCCCCAGTCCGCCCCCGGCGCCTGGTCCGGCAGCCGCGTACTCGCCGCGAACAGCAGTCCCGAACCGGCCGTCGCGGTCAACGCCGCCCAAGGCAGGGACCGCCACACCGGCGGGGCGAGGGACCTGAACAGGGTGCGGAGCCGGCGGGTCGGGCCGCGGCCGGCGGGCGGTGCCGGGTCGTGGCCGGGGACGGAGTCACCCGAGTTGCCCGGGGTGGGGCTTCCCGCCCCGGTCGCGTCTCCTATTCGCCGCATGACTCCACCCCCCGCGGAGCCGCCACGCCCAGCAGCTTCGCCGCCTCGGCCGTCGAGGTCCGCGCGGACGTCAGTTCCGACCAGTGCGCCTTGACCCGCGCGGTGATCTCGGCCCGGGGCCGGGCGAGCAGTTCACCGATGACCTCCGTCTGGTGGGCCGACAGGCTCAGTCCGTTCGTAGGGGCCAGGACAAGGCCCGAGCCGGTGGTGCTGTCGTCCAGCCGCACGTCCGCGAACGTGGCGCTCGGGGTGGGGTCGGTGCCCAGCACCAGCCACATGATCGTCACCGCGCGGGCGTCGCACATGTTCCGGGTGGTGGCGTCCTCCGTGCCCGCCACGAGGACGGTGGCCGCCCCCACCGCGAACTCGGGGACGCGGTTGCCGCCCCAGCGGGTGCCGACCGTCACCTGGCCCGGGGTGGTGGAGGAGGTCAGCGCGGAGTCGGCCTCGATGCCGCCGCTGGTGTCGATGCGCTGGCGGACCGTCAGGGGTGCCGTCGCCGCGCTGCCGCCGGCCGCGGACCGGATCCGGTCGACGACCGCCGCCCAGTCGTCCCGCACCCCCTTCCACTCGGGGAAGGAGCAGTAGGTCGACCCGCCGTGCTCCGTGCACGACTGGACCTTCTGCGGGGACGTGGACGCCGTCCTGCGCGCCGCCTCCAGGGCGTCGGTGTCACGCGGGAACTGACCGACCGCGCCGGCCGCGGTGACCGCGAGGGCGAGGGCGGTCGCCGCCTTGACCGCGCGGGTACGGCCGCCGGCCAGCAGCAGGGCCGCGCAGGCCGGCACGGCGCACAGGCCCAGCAGGTAGAACGCGTGCCAGGCGGCCGGGCGGCCGAGGAGGTCGCTGGGGACCGGATCGCCGCCGGAGATCCCGGAGAAGACCATGGGGGAGAACCAGCCCACCCCCGGCTCGTGCGACTCGGTGGCGTCGGTGGCGAGGACCATGAGCAGATACACGGCGACCACGAAGATCATGGGGGCGAAGGACGTGGGCACGAGCCGTGCCAGCAGGACACCGGTGACCCCCGCCATCAGGACGACCAGCGGCCCCACCGCCAGTTCGGCGACGGAGCCGTGGCCGATCGCGCCGGGCTTCAGCGCCTCCCGGGTGAACCCGGCCCCGACGACGACCGCGGTGAGCGCCGCGAACGGCACCGCGGACAGGAGGTGCGCGAGGACGCGCCGCCAGGGCTCCATCGCCATGACGTCGAACTGCTCGACCGTGCCGTGCTTGCGCGAGCGCAGGGCGGCGGCGTTGGTGCAGACGAGCAGGGCGACGGCGAGGAGCAGGGGGGACGTCTGGGTGTCGCGGTCGACCGTGTTGAGGACGGGGTAGTCGCTCATGCCGTCCTGGAACATCAGCCGTGCGGTGGTGAGGCCGACGTAGAGGAACAGGAAGACCAGTATCGGGACCTGGAGGAGGAGTTCGCGGGCCTCGAAGCGGGCCAGGGCGAGCACGGCGCCGGTCCGGCGGCCGGGCCCCGGGGGCTCGGGGAGCGTGGGGGCGGATTCCCGCGCCGTCGTGATCGTGGTGCTCATGCGGTCACCGTCCGGTCGTCGCTGTCGAGGGCGAGCAGATAGCCGTCCTCCAGGGTGGGTTCGAGGAGGTCGGCGCCCTGCGGCGGGTCTCCGACGTTGCGGAAGGAACCGGTGCCGGTGCGCCAGCCGGCCAGGGCGGCCGGGTCCCGTTCCGAGCTGCTCCAGACCCGGCCGGCCGCGCGGGCGGTCAGCTCCGCCGGGGTGCCCTCGAAGCGGACGCGGCCCCGGGCGAGGACCACGACCCGGTGGCAGAGCATCGCCACGTCCTCGGTCTGGTGGGTGGACAGCAGGACCGTGCGCTCCTCACCGGCCTCGGCGATCAGCCCGCGGAAGCGCATGCGCTGCTCGGGGTCGAGGCCGACGGTCGGCTCGTCCAGGACGAGGAAGCCGGGGTCGCCGACGAGCGCGGCGGCCAGCGCGACGCGCTGCCGCATGCCGCCGGACAGCCGCTTGATCCGCTTGCCCCGCACGTCGGCGAGGTCGACGGCGTCCAGCACGCGCCGCACCTCGCGGAGCCGGGCGGCGCGGTCGGTCAGCTCCTTCAGGATCGCCACGTAGTCGACGAACTCGAAGGCCGTGAAGTCGGGGTGGAAGCCGGGCGTCTGCGGCAGGTAGCCGAGCGTGCGACGCAGGGCCAGGCGGCCGGCCGACGTGCCGGGGTCGTGGCCCAGGGCGGTGAACTCGCCCCGGTCCGGCGGCACCGCCGTGGCCAGCACCCGCAACAGGGTGGTCTTTCCCGCGCCGTTGGGGCCGAGCAGGCCGGTCACGCCCCGCGTCAGGCGCAGCGAGACGCCGTCCAGGGCGTGGGTGCCGCCGTAGCGCAGGGACAGGCCGGTGGCCGTCACGGTGGTGGGCGGGGTGGTCATGCGGGACTCCTGGGATTCCGGTCGGTGGGCGGGGGCGGGCACGGGAGCAGGCGCGGGCGTCATACGGCGCCGCCGTCCGGGAAGCCGCCCACGGGACGCGTGTCGAAGCGGTCCCGGATCTGGTGGAGCAGCACGGCGGCGAGAGCCGCGACGGCCGCCGCGGCCGACTGCCCGGCCGCCGTGAAGGGCACGAGCGTGGCGGAGGAGTGCGCCTGCGACTGCGCCACCACCAGCAGCGTCAGCCAGGCCCCTCCCACCAGGGCGGGTGCGAGGACCGGACCGAGCCGGGGGGTCAGCGCCAGTCCGGTCGCGGTCAGGGCGAGCGCGGGCAGCAGCCAGGCCAGGGCCAGCAGCCCGTACTCCGGCAGGGCGAGGGTGGCCAGACCGTTGAAGACGAAGCCCGCGGTCAGCACCGCGACCGTCCGGATCATCAGCAGGCGGAAGCCGTGCATCGGGGCGACGACGGCCATCTCGTACGCCGGGTCGAGGGCCGGTCCGTACGAGAGGGCGACCCCGCCGAGCGGAAGCAGCGGGGCGAGGGCGAGGAACAGCGCGGGCCGGTCCACCAGGTGGACCGCCAGCACGGTCATGACCAGCAGGGACGCCACGGCCAGCAGCCACGACCGGCGCAGCACCGGGGTGGCCGTCAGCAGCCGGGCGGTGTGGTCGGCCGCGCCGAGCCGCACCAGCAGCCGCTCGACCGGGCCCGGCCGCGGCGCGTCCAGCTCGGCGTCCAGCCGCTCCCAGCCGGCGTCCAGCGCGACCGGGTCGACCGCCCCCGCCAGGCGGGACCGGCACCGCGCGCAGCCCGCGAGATGCGTGTCGGCGGACCACACCAGGGGTGCCACCAGCTCGCCCCGCGCGTAGGCGCGCAGGTCCTCCTCCGGTACGTGCCACGTCATGCCAGGGCCTCCTTCAGTCTGTCGGCCTCCGCGCGTCCGCGCGGGCACCCTTCCGTCACGTGCCGCCTCATGCCAGCGCCTCCCGCAGTTGCTTGCGGGCCCGCTGGGCCCGCGTCTTGACCGTGCCCGCGGGGATGCCGAGCAGGACGGCGGCCTCCCGGGTGGTGAGCCCGTCGATGACGGTGGCCTGGAGGACCGCCCGCAGCTCCGGGGAGAGGCGGGTGAGGGCCCCGGAGAGATCCCCGTGCTCCACTCCCGCGAGCACCCGCTCCTCCGCGGAGGCCTCGTCGCGGTGGCGCAGCCGGGCCAGGGCCTGGCGCAGCCGCCCCCGCGCGCCGTCACCGCGCACGGCGTCGACGAGGCGGCGGGCACCGATGCGCCACAGCCAGCCGGCCGCGTCCTCGGAGTGGCCCTCGTGGAAGCGGGCGGTGCCGCGCCACACCGCGAGGAACGTCTCCTGGACGACGTCGTCGACTATCGCGGCGTCGGCGCAGCGGCCGCGCATGCGCGCGGTCAGCCACGGCGCGTATCGCCGGTACAGCTCCTCGAAGGCGTGACGGTCACCGTCCGCCGCGATGGCCCGCAGCAGATCCCCGTCGCTTCTCGTTTCGCTCACATCCCCTCATCGGACGAGCCCCGCCGATCGGTTCACGATCCGGCACCCGATTTTTTTCGCCCGGCGCCCAGCCCTTCCCCCCTCCTCCCGCCTCCCTCCTCGCCCACCTCCTCACCTCGCTTCTCGCCTCCCTCCTCACCTCGCTTCTCGCCTCCCTCCTCACCTCGCTTCTCTCCGCGCGTCCCCCACCGGCCCACGGGCTCCGCTTGACATGCTCGGAACCTTGCACCACCCTTTCACTACTTAATTAGTGAAAGGGTGGTTGTCGAGTGGTGGAATACCGCATCGACCGGCACAGCGGCGTGGCCACCTACGTCCAGATCGTCCAGCAGACGAAACAGGCCCTCCGCCTCGGCATGCTGCGCCCCGGCGACAAGCTGCCGACGGCCCGCGAGGTGGTCGAGGCCACCGCCATCAACCCCAACACCGTCCTGAAGGCCTACCGCGAACTGGAGCGCGACGGACTCGTCGAGGCCCGGCGCGGCCTGGGCACCTTCGTCCGGCGCGGACTGAGCACCGCCCCCGCCGACTCGCCCCTGCGTACCGAGCTGGACGAGTGGGCGGACCGGGCCCGCGAGGCCGGCCTCGACCGGGACGACGTGAGCGCGCTCTTCACCGCCGTACTGGACGAGCACTTCACGGACGGCCGCGGGCGGACGGAGGCCCCCGGACAGCCCGGTGCCGACCGCACCGACCCAACCGACCGCACCGACCGCACCGACCGCACCGACACCACCGGTGGCCCCGGCCGCACCGGCCCCGCCACCCACCGCGAACACTCCCAGGGGGACCCTTCATGACCGACACCGCCATGGCGGCGACCGCGCTCGGCAAACGCTTCGGCCGGCGCGGCGACTGGGCGCTGCGCGACTGCGCGTTCCGGCTGCCCACCGGGCGCGTCTGCGCCCTCGTCGGCCCCAACGGCGCGGGCAAGTCCACGCTCCTCGCTCTCGCCGCCGGCCTGCTGGCACCCTCCGAGGGATCGGTCACGGTCCTCGGCACGGACCCGGCGTCCGCACGCGCGCGTGTCGGTCACGTCGCCCAGGACAAGCCGCTGTACCCGCAGCTCACGGTCGCCGAGACGCTGCTGTCGGGCGCCGACCTCAACCCGGCGCGCTGGGACGCCGCCGCCGCCGAGCGCGTCGTCTCCGCGGGCGGACTGGACCCCGGGGCCCGCATCCGCACCCTCTCCGGCGGCCAGCGCACCCGTGTCGCGCTCGCCCTGGCGCTCGGCAAGCGGCCGGAACTGCTCCTCCTGGACGAGCCGATGGCCGACCTCGACCCGCTGGCCCGGCACGAACTGATGGGCACCCTGATGGCACAGGCCGCCCAGCACGGCACCACGATCGTGATGTCCTCGCACGTGGTCGCCGAACTGGAGGACTCCTGCGACCACCTGCTGCTGATCGGGGGCGGCCGGGTCCGCCTGGCCGGCGAGATCGACGACCTGCTGGCCGCACACGCGCGCGTGAGCGCGCCCGCCCCGTCCGCGGAGGCCGGCGCCCTCGCCGCGCACACGATCGTCGAGTCCCGCGTGACCGGCCGCCAGTTCACCGCCCTCCTGCGCCCCTCGGGTCCGCTCGCCGCCGGCTGGCGCCCCACCGCGCCGTCCCTGGAGGACCTCGTCCTCGCCTACCTCCGCAACCCCGGAGCGGCCCCCCTCGCCCCCGCCCACCCGGAGCCCGCCGTATGAGCGCCACCGCCACCCCCGCCCCGCCCCCGGCCGCCACCGCGCACCCCGCACCGGCGCCCCGTGTGCTGCCGTGGCTGCTGCGCCTGCACCGCCCCGGGCTGGCCGTGTGGACCGGTCTCGTCGCCGTCCTGGCCCTCGCCCTGCTCGCGCTGTGGGGCCCGCTCGGTGACGCGGCCGCCGACGGCTGGCGGCAGTACCGGGCATGCGTCGGCGACGGACCGTGCGGCTACGACCAGGACGCGATCGTCCGGTACCGGGACGTGTACACGTACACGACGTTCGCCGTGAATGCGCTGCCCTTCCTCGTCGCGGCCTGGGCCGGCGCCGCCCTCGTCGGCCGTGAGCTGGAGAGCGGCACCGCCCACCTCGCCTGGACGACGGGCCTCTCCCCGACCCGCTGGCTGGCCGCCAAGATCGCCGCGCCCGCGGCCCTGGTCACCGCCGGCACCGGCCTGCTGGTGGTGCTGCACCGCCTGGCCTGGTCGGCGAACCGGCACCGCATCGACACGTCCAAGAGCTGGTACGACTCCCCCACCCTGCACGCGAACGGCCCCACCACGGTCGCCCTCGCCCTGGCGGGCCTCGCCGCCGGCGTCCTCGCGGGCCTGCTGTGGCGCCGTACGCTGCCCGCGCTGGTCACCGCGCTGGGCTTCACCCTCGTCCTGAGGTTCGCGGCCGACCTGGTCATGCCGTACCTGTGGCCGCCCGTCACGCGCGTCACCGGCCTCGACACCGGTTACGTGACGGCGGGCGTCGCGGTCGACTCGGGCCTGGTCACCGCGGACGGCGCGCACCTCGCCGATCCGGGCTGCGGACCGTCGTTCGTCAAGGACTGCACCGAGGTGTACGCCAGGCTCGACGCCACCGGGTTCTTCACGGAGTACCACCCCGAGTCCCACTACTGGCCCCTCCAGCTGACCACGACCGTTCTCCTCCTGGCCGTCGCCGCCGCGGCCGGCGCCGTGTCCTTCCGCCTCCTGCGCCGCCGCACGGCCTGACCCGCCCGGCACCTCCGCCGCCACGGGCCCTGCACGTCCCTCCACCAGGGGGAACGACGTACAGGGCCCGACGTCGCAGGGGCCGCCCGGAACCCCACGGGAGCCGGCCACCCCGGTGGTACGGGAAGCAACCGCCGAACCGGCCACCCGCACCGCCGACGGCCTGATCCCGCCCGCCCCGCCCTGCTCGCCACTCTCGCTCCCGCCTCACTCCCCGCCCTCGCTCCCAGCCCCACCCCCGCCTCGCTCCCCTCCTCACTCCCCCGCCCCACCCCCGCGAGCCGCCGCCCGATATCCCGCACGCCATGTCTCCGTAACCATCGGTTCAGACGACCTTGCGACGCTCGGCCAATGAACCCCGCCGTGCCCGAGCCCTCGCCGCCCCCCGAGGACAGACTCCTCGACGGGAACGCCGCCGCGCTCCCCCGCGCACGATCCGACGCGCCTGTCTCGCCGTCGGCGCGGAAGAATGGATCCATGAGCCAGTCGAACGCCCAGGCCAAGGTCCAGCACGAGCAGCCCTCCGTGGGCTCCATAGCCGCGCACCGCCCGCACACGGTGGCCGCCGCGGTATCCGATCTGGAACCCGACATCGACGCCGACCTCGACGGGTACGAGGAGTCGCCGTACGACGGGCCCCAGCTGCCGCAGGGCCGCTTCCTCGACCGGGAGCGCAGCTGGCTGGCGTTCAACGAGCGGGTCCTGGAACTCGCCGAGGACCCGAACACGCCCCTGCTCGAGCGGGCCAACTTCCTCGCCATCTTCGCGAGCAACCTGGACGAGTTCTTCATGGTCCGGGTGGCCGGACTCAAGCGGCGCATCGCCACCGGCGTGGCCACCCGCTCCGCCTCCGGCCTCCAGCCGCGCGAGGTGCTGGAGATGATCTGGGCCCGCTCCCGCGAGCTGATGGCCCGGCACGCCGCCTGCTACCACGAGGACGTCGCCCCCGCACTCGCGGAGGAGGGCATCCACCTGGTCCGCTGGAGCGAACTGACGGAGAAGGAGCAGGCCCGCCTGTTCACGCTGTTCCGGCACCAGATCTTCCCCGTCCTGACGCCCCTGGCGGTCGACCCGGCGCACCCCTTCCCGTACATCTCGGGTCTCTCCCTGAACCTCGCGGTGATCGTGCGCAACCCGGTCAGCGGGCACAAGCACTTCGCGCGCGTGAAGGTGCCGCCGCTGCTGTCCCGCTTCCTGGAGTGCTCCCCGGGCCGGTACGTCCCCGTCGAGGACGTCATCGCCGCCCACCTGGAGGAGCTGTTCCCGGGCATGGAGGTGCTGGAGAGCCACGCCTTCCGCCTCACCCGCAACGAGGACCTCGAGGTCGAGGAGGACGACGCCGAGAACCTCCTCCAGGCCCTGGAGAAGGAACTCATGCGGCGCCGCTTCGGACCGCCGGTGCGCCTGGAGGTCGAGGAGTCCATCGACCGCGAGGTGCTCGACCTGCTGGTGCGCGAGCTGAAGATCGGCGAGGCCGAGGTGTACCCGCTGCCGGGCCCCCTGGACCTCACCGGCCTGTTCCGCATCCACGGCCTGGACCGGCCCGAGCTGAAGTACCGAAAGTTCATCGCGGGCGTCCACCGCGACCTGGCCGAGGTCGAGTCGGCGTCCGCGCCCGACATCTTCGCGGCCCTGCGCAACCGGGACGTGCTGCTGCACCACCCGTACGACAGCTTCTCGACCTCCGTCCAGGCCTTCCTGGAGCAGGCGGCCGCCGACCCGGACGTCCTCGCCATCAAGCAGACCCTGTACCGGACCTCCGGCGACTCCCCGATAGTCGACGCGCTCATCGACGCCGCCGAGTCCGGCAAGCAGGTCCTGGTGCTGGTCGAGATCAAGGCCCGCTTCGACGAGCACGCCAACATCAAGTGGGCGCGCAAGCTGGAGGAGGCCGGCTGCCACGTCGTCTACGGCCTCGTCGGCCTGAAGACCCACTGCAAGCTGTCCCTGGTGGTCCGCCAGGAGGGCGAGACGCTGCGGCGCTACAGCCACGTCGGCACCGGCAACTACCATCCGAAGACGGCCCGGCTGTACGAGGACCTCGGCCTGCTCACCGCCGACCCCCAGGTCGGCGCGGACCTCTCCGACCTCTTCAACCGGCTCTCCGGCTACTCCCGCCGCGAGACCTACCGCCGGCTGCTGGTCGCCCCCAAGTCCCTGCGCGACGGCCTGATCTCGCGCATCGACAAGGAGGTCCAGCACCACCGCGCCGGACGCCCCGCCCACGTCCGCATCAAGGTCAACTCGATGGTGGACGAGGCGATCATCGACGCCCTCTACCGGGCGTCCCAGGCCGGTGTCCCGGTCGACGTCTGGGTGCGCGGCATCTGCGCCGTGCGGCCGGGCGTGCCGGGCCTGTCGGAGAACATCCGGGTCCGTTCGATCCTCGGCCGCTTCCTGGAGCACTCCCGGGTGTTCGGGTTCGGCAACGGCGGCGAGCCCGAGGTGTGGATCGGCAGCGCCGACATGATGCACCGCAACCTCGACCGCCGTATCGAAGCCCTGGTCAGGGTCGTCGACCCGGCCCACCGGGCGGCCCTGAACCGGCTCCTGGAGACCGGCATGTCGGACGCCACCGCGTCCTGGCACCTCGGCCCGGACGGCGAGTGGACACGGCACGCGACCGACACGGACGGCCAGCCCCTGCGCAACGTCCAGGAGATGCTCATAGACGCCCGGAGGCGCCGGCGTGGCACCGCGACACCATGACCTGACGGATTCCACGGCCGGGCACGTCGCCCCACCCGTGACCGGGGAGGCCCTGGCCGGCTATCTCCGGGGCCAGGCCACCGAGTTCCTGCGCGCACTGCGCCTGCACCGGGAGACCGGCGGCGGGCAGAACGGCTCGGGCGGCGGCACGGCGGACGCCGTCGACCCGGCGCGCGCCCTGCGCCGCTCGGCCCGCCGGATCAGCGGCAGCCTGCACACCTTCCGCCCGCTGCTCGACCCCGGCTGGTCGGAGGAGATACGCCCCGAACTGGCCTGGGTGTCGGGCACGCTGGCCCTGGAGCACGCCTGCGCGTCCCGCCTGGAGCGGCTGCTGCTCGCGCTGCAACGGCTGTCGGGGGCGACGGTGATACCGGCCCAGGCGCCGGGGACGGCGACGGGCGCTGCCGGCGGAACGGCCGTGTCCGTGGCCGGCTCCCGCAAGGCAGCCGCGCCGGGGGCGGCGAACACCGCCCCCGACCGCGGCAATCTGACCGTGGGCGCGGCCAAGGCGGGCGCCCTCCTGGACCGCCAGCTCACCCTCGCCCGCACCCGGGCCCACTCCACCGCCCTCCAGGCCCTCGGTTCCTCCCGCTTCCACGCCGTCGCGGACAAGGTCGCCGTCCTGGCCAGCGAGGTGCCCCTCACCCCGCACGCCGCCACCGCCGACCCGCGCCCGCTGGCCGCCGCGGCCGAGGAACGCCTCGCGGACGCGGTGGCCGCGCTGCCCCTGGTGACAGCGGGCCATCCGTACAACGCGGAGGCGCTGATCCACGGCCTGTCCCCGGACCCGTCCCCGCACCCGCAGGACGCGCCCTGGCACCAGGTCCGCCTCCTGCTGCGCCTGCACCGCTACGCCCTGGAGGTCCTGCACGGCGACGACGGCCCGTACGGCGACGACGGCCGGCTGCTCCCGGCCGGCCAGGCCCTCGACCGCCACCGCGACGCCTCGGAGGCGGCGGCCGCGGCGGCCCAGGCGGCCCGGACGCCCCGCATCGCCCCGGCGACGGCGTACGCGCTGGGCGTGCTGCACGCGGACCAGCGGCACGAGGTGGAGGCCGCCCGGTACGCCTTCCGGCATGCGTGGCAGAAGCAGACCGTGGGCACGACCACGTCGTGAGCCCGCGAGGACCCCGTTCGTCCAGGAGGCGGTGACCGGTGAGCCATCCCGACGGCACGTCCGAAGAGGTTCCGGTGCGGGCGGCCGGCTGCGTCCTGTGGCGGCGGTCGCCGTTCGGCGGTGAGCTGGAGGTATGCCTGGTCCACCGACCGAAGTACGACGACTGGTCGCACCCCAAGGGAAAGCTCAAGCAGGGCGAGGACTGGCTGGTGTGCGCCGTCCGCGAGGTGGCCGAGGAGACCGGCCACGCGGCGCACCCGGGGCCCCGGCTGCCCACGGCCCGCTACCTGGCCCAGGGCCGCCCGAAGGAGGTCCGCTACTGGGCGGCCGAGGCCGGTGCCGGCCGTTTCACGCCGAACGACGAGGTGGACCGGGTGCTGTGGCTGCCCCCGGCGGCCGCCCGCGCCCGCCTCACGGAACCGAGGGACCGCGCCCTCGTGGACGCGCTCCTCACCGCCCTGCGCCTGGCATAGCTCCGGCCCCGGCACACCGCTCCGGCCCGCGCCGGGCGCGGCCCCCGCCCGGTACGGGACGGGACCGGGCCACGCCCTGCCAGGGACGGCGCAGGGACCGCGCCACGCCCGGCACGACACAGGACCCGAGCCCCACCCGGTACGACACAGGCGTGGCACCCGGCACGGGACGGCGGCCGCACCCGGCCGGAATCACCCTGTGTCCTCGGCGTGAGCTTTCCGTGACCTAACCGCACCGCCCTCAGGGGTTCACCTCCCGTTCATTCGGCCCCGTAGGCGGCTTCACCTGTTCTGCCTAATTTCGGCCTTACCCGGTGCGGTGCGCGGCCCCAGGGAAGCGCTCGTACCGCCCAGTCTTCGCACGCCGCCGGATTCAGGACGGCGGCTCTCGGAAGGATCTCCCTCAAGTGAAGCTTCAGCGCATGAACCGGCGGGCCCTCACCCTCGGTGCTCTCGCCGTCTCCGGCGCCCTGGCCCTCACGGCGTGCGGCTCCGACGACACCGGCTCCAAGAGCAGCGACGGCGGCAAGAGCAGCTCCGCCGCCGCGGGCGCCGGTGACATCAAGTGCGACGACGCCAAGGGCCAGCTCCTCGCCGACGGCTCCTCGGCGCAGAAGAACGCGATCGACGCCTGGGTCAAGAACTTCACCCAGGCCTGCAACGGCGTCCAGGTCAACTACAAGGGCTCCGGCTCCGGCGCCGGCATCACCGCGTTCACGCAGGGCACGGTCGCCTTCGCCGGCTCCGACTCCGCGCTGAAGCCCGAAGAGGTCACCGCCTCCAAGAAGGTCTGCACCGGCGGCCAGGGCATCGACCTGCCGATGGTGGCCGGCCCGATCGCCGTCGCGTACAACCTCTCCGGTGTCGAGAACCTCGTCCTGGACGCGCCGACCCTGGCGAAGATCTTCGACGGCAAGATCAAGAACTGGAACGACGCGGCCATCGCGAAGCTGAACCCCGGCGCGAAGCTCCCCGACCTCCAGATCCAGCCGTACCACCGCTCGGACGAGTCCGGCACCACGGACAACTTCACCAAGTACCTGATCGCCGCCGCCCCGAACGACTGGAAGTACGAGGGCGGCAAGGCCTGGCAGGCCAAGGGCGGCCAGTCCGCGTCCGGCTCCTCCGGTGTCGCGCAGGGCGTCAAGCAGACCAACGGCGCCATCGGCTACATGGAGCTGTCGTACGCCAAGGACGGTCTCGGCACCGTCGCCCTGAACACGGGCGCCGCCGCTCCGGTCAAGGCCTCCTCCGACGGCGCCACCAAGGCCGTCGCGGCCGCCAAGGTCGTCGGCACGGGCAACGACCTGGCGCTGAAGATCGACTACACCTCCAAGGCCGAGGGCGCGTACCCGATCACCCTGGTGACGTACGAGATCGTCTGCGACAAGGGCAACAAGGCCGACACCCTGCCGGCCACCAAGGCCTTCCTGCGGTACCTGGCCAGCGAGCAGGGCCAGGGCATCCTCTCGGGCATCGACTACGCGCCGATCCCCGACTCCATCATCACCAAGGTCCGCACCACCGTCGAGGGCCTGAGCTGATCTGAAGGTGCGGTCCGGGCCGGGGTCCACCCGGCCCGGACCGCACCGTCCGGTGCACCGCCGCCAGGGGCCGCACGCACACCCGGCCCCGCCCGAGCCGCCCACCCACGAGCGGCTCCGCAGACCGGAGAACCCCATGGACATATCGATGCAGAAGACAGACGAAGCACCTCCACCCACGGCCCCGCCGGCCACGGCCGAGCAGAAGCGCGCGGCGCGCGGCGCCACCCGACCCGGTGACCGGATCTTCCTCGGTCTCTCCCGCGGGTCGGGCATCCTGCTGCTCGCGATCATGGCCGCCATCGCGATCTTCCTCACGTACCGGGCCTCGCTGGCCATCAGCGAGGACGAAGCGAACTTCCTCACCGCCTTCGAGTGGAACACCAGCCTGGTGCCGCCGGAGTTCGGCATCGCCGTCCTCGCCTTCGGCACGGTGGTCTCCTCGATCGTCGCCATGGTCCTCGCGGTCCCGATCGCCGTCGCCATCGCGCTGTTCCTGACCCACTACGCCCCGCGCAAGCTGCGCAGCCCGATCTCGTACGTGATCGACCTGCTCGCCGCCGTGCCGTCCATCGTGTACGGCCTGTGGGGCGCCCTGATCCTCGTCCCGCACATGAACGGCCTCTTCAGCTGGCTGGACGAGTACCTGGGCTGGACGGGGATCTTCTCGTGGGACAAGGGCGCCCCGCGCTCGATGCTCACCGTCGGCATCCTGCTGGCGATCATGATCCTGCCGATCGTCACCAACGTCAGCCGCGAGGTCTTCCGCCAGGTCCCGCAGATGCACGAGGAGGCCGCCCTGGCCCTCGGCGCCACGCGCTGGGAGGTCGTGCGGATGTCCGTGCTGCCGTTCGGACGCTCCGGTGTGATCTCCGCGTCGATGCTCGGCCTCGGCCGCGCCCTCGGCGAGACGATGGCCGTCGCCACGGTCCTCTCCCCCGACTTCGACATCCACGCCAGCCTGCTCAACCCGGGCGGCGGCACCTTCGCCCAGAACATCGCCAGCAAGTTCAACGAGGCGAACGAGTTCGGCCGGGACGCGCTCATCGCCTCCGGCCTCGTCCTGTTCGTCATCACGCTGCTGGTCAACGGCGCGGCCCGCGCGATCATCGCCCGCCGCAAGGAGTACTCGGGGGCCAACGCATGAGCCACGCCGTCGTCAACGACAAGCGCCCCAGCACGCTGCGCGGCGCCAGCCTGCCGAAGTGGTCCCCGTGGGCCATCGCCGGCGGTTCGATCGCGCTGGCCGTGGTCATCGGCCTGGCCGGGGGCCTCGACAGCCGCGTCCAGTGGGGCCTGATCGCCGGTCTCCTCTTCCTCCTGGCCACCTACGGCATCGCCGCCCGCGTCGAGGGCCGCCGCCAGGCCAAGGACCGCATCGCCACCGCCCTCGTCTGGGTCGCCTTCCTGATCGCCGTCGTGCCGCTCGCCTCGCTGATCTGGGCGACCGTGGAGCGCGGCACCAAGGTCCTGGACGTCTACTTCCTGACCCACTCGATGGGCGTCGTCGCCGACTCCGAGGCCGGCGGCGGCATCTACCACGCCATCCTCGGCAGCCTGGAGCAGGTCGGCCTCGCCACCCTGATCGGCGCCCCGATCGGCATCCTCACCGCGATCTACCTGGTGGAGTACGGGCGCGGCAACCTCGCCCGCGCCGTCACCTTCTTCGTGGACGTCATGACGGGCATCCCGTCGATCGTCGCGGGCCTGTTCATCCTCAGCCTCATGCTGATGTTCGACATGCAGCCCTTCGGCTTCGCGGGCTCGCTGGCCCTGGCGATCCTGATGATGCCGGTCGTCGTACGCTCGACGGAGGAGATGCTCAAGCTCGTCCCCAACGAGCTGCGCGAGGCCTCCCTCGCGCTGGGCGTCCCCAAGTGGCGCACGATCCTGAAGGTGGTCGTCCCGACCTCCATCGGCGGCATCATCACGGGCGTCATGCTCTCCGTGGCCCGCATCGCGGGTGAGACCGCCCCCGTCCTCCTCCTCGTCTTCGGCAACCCGTTCATCAACGCGAACCCCTTCGAGGGTGCGCAGGCGTCGCTGCCGCTGTACATCTACCAGCAGTACGCGCAGAGCGCCGGTTCGCAGCCGGCGTACGACCGTGCCTGGGCGGCATCGCTCACGCTGATCGCCTTCGTGATGATCCTCAACCTGGTGGCTCGCGGCATCGCCCGCTGGAAGGCCCCGAAGACCGGTCGCTGAGCACCGCTCCGCGGCTGCCGCCGCGCGGGACCCCAGCGACCCACCGGACTTTTGGAAGTGAAGTAGAAGACATGGCGAAGCGAATCGACGTAAGCGGACTGACCGCGTACTACGGCTCCCACAAGGCGATCGAGGACATCTCGATGACCGTCGAGCCGCGCTCGGTGACGGCGTTCATCGGCCCCTCCGGCTGCGGCAAGTCGACGTTCCTGCGCACGCTGAACCGCATGCACGAGGTCACCTCCGGCGGCCGCGTCGAGGGCAAGGTGATGCTCGACGACGAGGACCTGTACGGCCAGGGCATCGACCCGGTGTCGGTGCGGCGCGAGGTCGGCATGGTGTTCCAGCGTCCGAACCCCTTCCCCACGATGTCGATCTTCGACAACGTGGCGGCGGGCCTGCGGCTGAACGGCAGCTACAAGAAGAGCGAGCTGCAGGACGTCGTCGAGAGGTCCCTCAAGGGCGCGAACCTGTGGAACGAGGTGAAGGACCGCCTGAACAAGCCGGGCTCGGGCCTCTCCGGCGGCCAGCAGCAGCGTCTGTGCATCGCGCGGGCGATCGCGGTGGAGCCGAACGTCCTGCTGATGGACGAGCCCTGCTCCGCGCTCGACCCGATCTCCACCCTCGCCATCGAGGACCTGATCGGCGAGCTGAAGGAACGCTTCACGATCGTCATCGTCACGCACAACATGCAGCAGGCGGCGCGCGTCTCCGACCGCACGGCCTTCTTCAACCTGGCGGCCGTCGGCCAGCCCGGCCGGCTGATCGAGATCGACGACACGGAGCGCATCTTCTCCAACCCGTCGGTCCAGGCCACCGAGGACTACATCTCCGGCCGCTTCGGCTAGGGGGTACGGACCCCTCGCGGTGCTGCATGGCGGTGCCACCGCGAGGACGCAGAAGAGCCCGCCCCCTGGCTCCCGGGGGGCGGGCTCGTGCGTTGCGGGGAGGGCCGGACGGGCCCCGGGCGCCCTACAGGAACGCCAGGTCGACGACCCAGAAGGCGCCGGCCGCGACGACCGCCGCCGCCGGCATGGTGATGAACCAGCCGAGGACGATGTTCTTGGCGACGCCCCACCGCACGGCGTTGATCCGCTTGGTCGCGCCCACACCCATGATCGCCGAGGTGATGACGTGCGTCGTCGAGATCGGCGCCTTGAACAGGAACGCGGAGACGAACATGATCGAGGCACCGGTCGTCTCCGCCGCGAAGCCCTGCGGGGGGTCCAGCTCGATGATCTTCCGGCCGAGCGTGCGCATGATGCGCCAGCCGCCCGCGTAGGTGCCCAGCGACAGCATCACGGCGCACACGATCTTGACCCAGACCGGGATCGGGTCGCCGTAGTCCTCGACGTCGGCGATGACCAGCGCCATCACCACGATGCCCATCGTCTTCTGCGCGTCCTGGAGGCCGTGGCCGAGCGCCATGCCGGCCGCCGACACCGTCTGCGCGATGCGGAAGCCCCGCTTGGCCTTGTGCGGGTTGGCACGCCGGAAGATCCACATGATCGCCGTCATCACCAGGTAACCGACCACCAGGCCGACCACCGGCGACACGAACATCGGGATGACGACCTTCTCCAGCACCCCGTTCCAGTACACCTGTGTCCCGCCGGCCAGCGCCGCGCCCACCATGCCGCCGAACAGCGCGTGCGAGGAGGAGGACGGCAGGCCGAAGTACCAGGTGACGAGGTTCCAGGTGATCGCGCCCACCAGCGCCGCGAAGAGGATCCCCATCCCCTGCGACCCCTCGGGCGTCTGGATCAGCCCCTCGCTGACGGTCTTGGCGACCCCGGAGCCGAGGAAGGCGCCGGCGAGGTTCATCACCGCGGCCATCGCCAGCGCCGCCCGCGGCGTCAGCGCCCGCGTCGACACGGACGTCGCGATCGCGTTCGCCGAGTCGTGGAAGCCGTTCGTGTACGTGAAGAAGAGCGCGACCCCGATGGTCGCGACCAGAGCGAAGGTGTCCATGAAGGGGTCAGGACTCCTTGACCGCGATGGTCTCCACCGTGTTCGCCACGTGCTCGAAGGCGTCCGCGGCCTCCTCCAGCACGTCCACGATCTGCTTGAGCTTCAGCACCTCTATCGCCTCGTACTTGCCGTTGAAGAGGTGGGCGAGCAGCTTGCGGTGGATCTGGTCGGCCTGGTTCTCCAGCCGGTTGACCTCGATCCAGTACTCGGTGAGGTTGGACATGGTCCGCAGGTTCGGCATGGCCTCGGCGGTCAGCTCCGCCGCCCGCGCCAGCACCTCGATCTGCTGCTCGACGCCCTTGGGCAGGTGCTCGACGTTGTAGAGGACGACGAGGTCGACGGCCTCCTCCATGAAGTCCATGATGTCGTCGAGGGACGAGGCGAGGTTGTAGATGTCCTCGCGGTCGAACGGCGTGATGAAGGAGGAGTTCAACTGGTGGAAGATCGCGTGCGTGGCGTCGTCACCGGCGTGTTCCGCGGCCCGCATACGCTCTGCGATCTCGGCCCGGCCGGCGGTGTCCGCCCCGAGCAGTTCCATGAGGAGTTTCGAGCCCGTGACGATGTTGTCCGCGGACGCGGCGAACATGTCGTAGAAGCTCGTCTCCCTCGGGGTCAGACGAAAGCGCACGTGGGGTCCTCAGGGTGCATCGGTTTCGGTCAGGCTGATGCTAGGCGCATCATCCGGCCACGGCTAACGGGCCGCCCACCAGTGTCACCCATGGACGAGGACGACCGGCAGCGGGGCGGCCCGGTGGTCCGCTCCCCGGACCGCGGACGACCGCGGCCACATCCCCCCTACCCCGCAAAGTTCGGTACGATATACCCAGTAGGGGTATATGTCTGGAGGACACCATGACGACCACCGAGGCCGGGGCGGCCACCGAAGAGGCCGTGACCGACCACGACCGCGGTGTGCACGGCTACCACGAACAGAAGGACGAGCACCTCAAGCGCCTGCGCCGCGTCGAGGGGCAGATCCGGGGCCTCCAGCGCATGGTCGAGGAGGACACCTACTGCATCGACATACTCACCCAGGTGTCCGCCTCCACCAAGGCCCTGCAGTCCTTCGCGCTGCAGCTGCTGGAGGAGCACCTGCGCCACTGCGTCGCCGACGCGGCCGTCAAGGGCGGCGACGAGATCGACGCGAAGGTCGAGGAGGCCACGAAGGCCATCGGCCGCCTGCTGCGGACCTGATCCGGCCACGACCCCGCCCCGGGCCCCTGGTCCCTGGCCCCGCCCCCTGGCACCGGGCAGCGGGGCCCGCGCGTCAGCCGGCGCGGGCCTCGCGCTCCTCGGCCACCCTCAGCACCTCGTCGATGCTCTCCAGGCTGAGCCGCTCCTCGGCGGCGGAGGCCGCGATGATCAGCTCCCCGCACAGTTCGATCTCGGCGAGGGCCACGTGGTCCTGTACCGCCGTACCGCCGACCGGAGCCACGCGCATCACCTCGTCCCTGCCGTCACCGACTTCCTAGAGTAGGGAGCGACGCACGGACCGCGCATGGCACGGACGGGCTAGTCCTCATACCGGTTCTCTGGCCGGATCCGGCCCCCACCGGACGATCGCCGGCCGCTCCTTCCCAGGATCCGTCCGGCTCACTCCTCCGCGATCCGCCCGGCGTAGATGTCCGCCGGCGCCGGCAGCCGTACGTCGGCGGGCGCCCCGAAGTCGTACAGCAGCGTCGTCGAGGCGACCGCGACGGCCTCCTTCTGCCGTCCGTTGACGAAGGTGAACCGGTGCCGGACCTTGCGGATGCGCCCCTCGTCGTCGAGGTAGACGTCGAAGGGGACCCGGGCGGTGGCGAACCCCTTCGCCGCCGCCCCCAGCGAGTCCCGGCCGCCCGCCGAGGCGCCCTTCGCGGCCGCCGCGAGGTCGGCGGTGCCGCGGAAGTGCCGCACGTCGGTCCCCGCCAGCCGGTCCCGGCCCACGTAGGTCGCGGTGCGCGTCCCGCGCAGCACCTCGGCGGCGGCGTACGGGTCGGTCGCGCCGCCGGTCACCAGGTTCCCGTCGGACAGCGTCGCCGTGTCCACCCGCACCCACTTGTCGGCGGGCACGCCCGCACCCCGGTTCTTCATGAACAGCGCACCCGGCGCGAGGAGTTCGACGATGGGCCGGTGCTCACTGGCGCCGGCCGGATCCTGCGGGAGCACCACCTTCAAGCGCCCGAGCCGCCGGCGGTAGTCGTAGACGCCCTCGCCACGGATCGTCACGCGGGTCCCGCCGGTGGCCATCTCCATCGACGTCCGGGCCTTCGAACTGCCCGCCGCCACCAGCGCGTCGGCCGCCCGGCGGAGCGTCTCGACCGGGTCGGCGGCCCGCGCGTCCTCGGCCGCGTTCCCGGGCCCGGCGCACCCGGCGGCGGCGCCGGCCCAGACCCCGGCCGCCAGCCCCGCGACGACCGCCGTGCCCCACCGCCGCTGCTGCCGCTGAGTCATCGCCTGTCTACCCCCAGCCGGTACGTGCGTCACGGGCCCCTTGTCGTTCCCGATAACGACGGGCGGGCGGCCCCCGTCACGCGCGACCGGGACCCGCGATGACCGCAGGCGTCCTTTCCCGCGGAGCTGGGTACGGTTGACTGCGTGACCCAGCAGGACCGTTCGGTCTCCTCCCCCGGCGACGGGGAAACCCACACCACCACGACCGTCGAACGCGGCCCCTTCTGCCTGGCCCGCTGCACCTGCGGCTGGCACGGCCCGGCGCGCAGGGCGAGAAGCCTCGCCAGGACGGACGCCGCCGGCCACACCCACGGCTGACGTTCCCCTCCCTCCCCGGGAACCCCCCGGCCCGGGGTCCCGTCTGCCTCCATGAAGCAGACGAAAGCCACAGGGGGCGGTCAGACATGCACCGGCGTACGTTCCTCACGGGCGGCACGGCCGCCGTGGCGGCAGTCGCGACGGCCGCGGGCCGGCCGGGCGGCGCCGGCGGCGGCTCCTTCGGCACCGGATCCGCCTCCGCCTCCGGCACCGGATCCACCTCCGGAACCGGCTTCGTCCCGGGGACCGGCTCCGCTTCGCGGGCCCTCTCCGGCACGGCGGACGGCAAGGTCCCGCTGCGGACCGCGAGCGCCGTGGCCGCCGCCGACTGGGCCGCCCTCGACCGCTCCCTCGACGGCGCCCTGATCCGCCCCGGGGACGCCTCGTGGACGGCGGCCCGGCAGCTGTACAACACCCGTTTCGACACCCTCCGGCCGGCCGCGGTCGCCTACGTCGCCCACCCCGACGACGTCCGTACCGCCCTGGCCTACGCCCGCGCCCACGGCACCGGGGTCGCCGTCCGCAACGGCGGCCACTCCTACGGCGGCTGGTCCTCGGGCGACGGCCGGCTGATCCTCGACGTCTCCCGGCTGAACCGGGTCCGTGCGAGCGGCCGTTCGGCCGTCGTCGGCGCCGGCGCCAAACTGATCGACGTCTACCGCGCGCTCGCCGCCAGGGGCGTGACGATCCCGGCCGGCTCCTGCCCGACGGTCGGCGTCTCCGGTCTGGTCCTGGGCGGCGGCCACGGCGTCGTCTCCCGCGCCTACGGCCTCACCTGCGACAGCCTCACCGGCGCGACCGTCGTCACGGCGGACGGCAGGCTGCTCACGGCGGACGCCACACACCACGAGGACCTGTTCTGGGCGCTGCGCGGAGCCGGCCACGGCAACTTCGGCGTCGTCACCGAACTGCGCTTCGCCACCCACCCGGCTCCCCGGGCGGTGACCGGCCGGCTCTCCTGGCCCTGGTCGAGGGCCGCGGCGGTGGTGCGGGCCTGGCAGGAATGGGGACCGTCCCAGCCGGACGAGATCTGGTCCGCCCTCCACCTGACGAGCACGCCCGGCGGCACCCCGAGGATCTCCGTGTCCGCCTTCTGCATCGGCACCCACGGCCAGCTGCAGAACGCCGTCGACCGCCTCGCGCACCGCGTGGGCGCCTCCGCGACGACCGTGTCGCTGCGCCGCCGCTCCTACGAGGAGGCCATGGAGGTCTACGCCGGGTGCTCCTCCTTCGCCACCGACGCCCAGTGCCACCTGCCCGGCCCGACCCCCGGCCGCTCCCCGCGGGGCGCCCTGGGCCGCGAGACCTACGCGGCCCGCTCCGACTTCTTCGACCGCTCCCTGCCGGAGGCGGGCGTGCGGGCCCTGCTCCGGCAGCTGGAGAGCGTCCGGGGCGGCTCGGGCAGCGTCGCGCTCACCGCCCTGGGCGGCGCGGTCAACCGGGTCTCCCCCACGGCCACGGCGTTCGTCCACCGCCGCTCCCGGATGCTGGCCCAGTACCTGGTGTCGTGGCGCGCGGGCACGACGGGCGCGACGGCCCGCTCCTGGCTCGCCGAGGCCCACGGCGCCATGGCCCCGCACGCCTCGGGCGCCGCCTACCAGAACTACGCGGACCCCACCCTGCCGAACGGGAGGAAGGCGTACTACGGCCCGGCGCTCCCGCGCCTCACCCGGGTGAAGCGCACGTACGACCCGACCGGCTTCTTCACGTACCCGCAGTCGCTGTGACGGGACCGGCCCGGCCCGCGGCCGGCAACTGCCCGCTGCCCGCTGCCCGCCGGTGACGGTCCGCGGCCGGCGCGACCGCCTACGCGGCCAGGTCCCGCTCCTCGGCGGAGGCCGTCTCGACCCGGGCCCCCGGGACCACGGCGTCCCGCCCCGCGCCCCGCGCGGAGCGCGCCCGCACGGCCCAGCCCAGCCACGCCGTCCCCTCGACCGCCTTCAGCACGGGGGTGAGCAGCATCGAGGCCACCGGCGACAACAGCAGCGCCACCGCCGTACCGAGCGCGAACCCCCCGACGACGTCCGTCGGGTAGTGCACCCCCATGTAGACCCGGCAGAACCCCTCCACCAGCCCCAGCCCGATCCCCACGAGCCCGAACCTGCGGTGGGCGACGAACAGCGCGACCCCCATCGCCATGGTGATCGTCGCGTGGTCGCTCACGAAGGAGTAGTCGGTCTTCCCGGAGACCAGGACCTCGAGGCCCTGGTGGTCGAGGAAGGGCCGGGGCCGCTCCACGAACCCGCGTATCGGCACGTTCACCAGGACCGCGACCGCGGCGGCCAGCGGCACCCACACCAGTGCGGCCACGGAGGAGGCGGCGTCCTCGGCCGGCACGGGCCGCCGCCGCACGGTCCACCAGCACCAGAGCACGAGCAGCACCATCGCCAGGAGCAGCCCGTACTCGCCGACGAACTCGACGATCCGGTCGAACCAGTGCGGGGCCTCCCTGGCGAGGCCGTTGATGTCGTAGAGCAGGTCGACGTCAGGGTTCGACCCGGATGCGGCGAGTCCAGCCATGGTGCTGCGGCCCCTTCGTCGTTGCTGCCGGACGCGCCTCACGCACGCCGCTCGTACCCACCCCCGTGGTCGTAGATCCGCGCCCGCCGCCCTGCCGGTCGGCACGGGCATCGCTCGGCTACGTCAACAGGAACGCACGGCCCCCGCCGATACGTTCCGCCCTCCACCGAATGATCACGCAGACGTTATCGAAGAGAAACACGTCTCCGCAGCTCAGGCAACGGGTCCCCGCCCGGTTCAGACCCTCGCGGGGAGCGCTTTCGCGCCATCTTCGGTGACCCGCGTGGCACCGAAGTACTTGCGGGTGTCGATCGGGTCGAACCGGATGACCGCCCCCGTGCGGGGCGCGTCGATCATGTACCCGCCGCCGACGTAGATGCCGACGTGGTCGATGGCCCGGGAGTTGTTCGGATCGGTCGAGAAGAACACCAGGTCGCCCGGCAGCAGCTCGTCCCGCGAGGGGTGCGGACCCGCGTTGTACTGGTCGTTGGCCACCCGCGGCAGGGTGATCCCGACGCTCTCGTACGCCGCTTTGGTCAGCCCCGAGCAGTCGAACCGTCCGCCCTGCTCAGGCGTGCCGTTCCCGCCCCACAGGTACGGCGTCCCCAGCTTCTTCTGCGCGAAGTAGATCGCCCCGGCGGCCTGCTCGGACGGATCGACCCGGGTGACCGGCGCGGCGAAGCTCTTGGCCAGCGTGGTGATCGTCTTCACGTAGTTCCGGGTCTCCCGGTACGGCGGCACGCCCCCGTACTTGATGACCGCGTAGGCCCCCGCGTTGTAGGACGCGAGCATGTTGTGGGTGGGGTCGCCGGGCACCTTCTTGACGTACGAGGCGAGTTCGCAGTCGTACGACGCGGCCGACGGGATCGCGTCATTCGGGTCCCACACGTCACGGTCGCCGTCCCCGTCGCCGTCGATGCCGTGGGTGGCCCAGGTGCCGGGGATGAACTGCGCGATGCCCTGGGCCGCCGCGGGGCTCTTGGCGTTCGGGTTGAACCCGCTCTCCTGGTAGAGCTGGGCGGCGAGCAGCGCCGGATCGATCGCGGAGCAGAGGTTGCCCCACTTCTGCACGAGCGCCTGGTAGGCGGCCGGCACGGCGCCCTTGGCCAGCCCGACGCTCCTGCCGCCCGCGCCGCCCGCGAGGTTCCCGGCGATGACGTACACGCCGACGACCAGCAGCATCACGAAGCTGAGTCCCGCCGCAGTCGCGGCACCCGCCAGGATCCACGCCTTACGCACCGTCAACCGCCCCTCGCCCGTACGGCTTTCCGCCCGCGTCAGTGTATGAGCTTCCCCCGCGGGATCCCGCGCAACCGGCGCTTCCCCCTCACGCCCCGGGCGGTGCGCCGCCCCGGGCGGTGCGCCGCCCCGGCCGGGGCGGGGCCGGACCGGGTCCCGCTATCGTCCTCGTGTCGCCGAGGCCCGTGCGGAAGGAATCTCCCGTGACCGACATCCCCACCGATCTGACGTGGGTCCGCGCCGCGCCGCCGGAGGCGACCGGCCCCGGCCCCTGGATCGAGATCGCCTTCGGCGAGGGCGACGACGCGGAGGCCCCCGTCTACCTCCGCGAGACCAGCGACCCGGACAACGTGGTCACGACCAACCGGCGCAAGTGGGACGCGTTCGTCCTCGGCGTGCGGGCGGGGGAGTTCGACCACTTCGTGGAAGGCGTGGAGGGGACGGCGGACGCCGACGGCGACGCGGGGACCACCGCCCGCCCGCTCCCCTGACGGACGGTCGGGAAGCGCGCGGACGGCGGGCCACGGCCCCGCCTCCCGTTCGCCGTCGGTCATGAGACCATCGGAAACGGACGCTCACCCGACCAGCCGTCAGAAACGGCGCACGGCCGTGAAGTGGGTCAACGACGGAACCGCACGACGGGTTCCGCTCCGACTTCATTGCCCGGCGTGACCTGCCGTGATACACAGAGTGACGAGTGCGTGCTATTCGTACGAATCCCGCCCGTCAATGACGCCAAGTCGACATACGAAGGCGGCGTTGTCGGCGACAATGAGACCTGACCTCTGCACACCGCGGGGGCCTCTCGGAACTACCCACCAGGGGCGGTGACTTACATGCTCTTTGCGGCCGACAAGGGCGACATCAACACCATCATCGGCGGGATCGCTCCGGACTGGGGCCCCTTCGGCAGCCTGGGCAACGAGGCCAAGGTGATGATCGAGGTGGTGATGGCGATCGCCATCCTCCTCTGCCTCGGCATCGCGATCTGGGGCGCCGCCAAGCAGCGCATCGGCGCGACGGCCCTGCGCGACACCTTCAGCGCGGAACAGGGCAAGGGCCTCATCATCGCCGGGCTGACGGGCGTCTTCATCATCGGGTCCCTCGGCACCCTGTTCACGATCGTGTACGGCATGGCCGTGTAGCGGTCGCCGCCCGCCGCCAGTCCGTCCCGGGCACTCCCGGCCCCCTCCACCCCACCCACCCGTCGTGCCCACCGGCTGAGGTTGCGTCTCCCTGATGTCGAGTCACCACACCGCGCCCGCGCGGGAACCAGCACGGCTACCGTCGTACTACCACGCGTTCCGGTACGGCAGCGAGGGGGCGTACACGGCATGAGTCCCGGAGACGAACACGACTACGGCGAGCCGTCGGGCACCCGCGTGCGCCTGCCCGACGCCGACCCCTACGGCGGCGCCCGCCGCCCCGCCCGCTCGTCCTCGCGCAACCTGGTCATGGTGGTCGGCGTCGTCGTCCTCCTGATCGCCGCGATCGCCTTCGCGAACCGTGGAGGAGACGATTCCTCCTCCACGGCGGCCACGGGCGAGGGCAACGGCGACAAGCCGAGGACCTCGTCGACGGCGGCGAGCGGGACGAAGCCGGTGGACGCAAAAAGTGCGGGAATCCCCTCGGGGTACGCCCGCGACGAACAGGGTGCCCAGAGTGCGGCCGCCAACTTCGCCGTGGTCCTGGGATCGGCGGAGATGTTCGATACGGCCAGACGGCGCCAGATCGTCGACACCGTGTACGCGCCCGACGTCGCCGCGGCACGTCGGTCCGCCCTGGACGCCGCGTACTCGAGTGAGACGTTCCTGAGCAACATCGGCCTCGACAAGGACGGCACCGCGCCGAACGGCCAGGCATTCGTCTCGCGCATCGTCCCGGTGGGCACCAAGACCACGGCATACAGCGTGAACGCGGCCACCGTCGAGGTCTGGTACACGTCGCTGTTCGGCCTCTCGGGCGAAGCATCGACCAACCCGGTGTCCGAGAGCTGGTACACCACCACCTACCAGCTCAAGTGGATCAACAACGACTGGAAGGTCGCCGACTTCCAGCAGAAGGACGGGCCCGTTCCGGTCGGGCGCGACCAGAAGGCCTCCACCGCCGACGACATGACGAAGGCCGTCGAGGAGTACGGAGGGTTCACGTATGCGCGCTAAGCACCTCCCCCTGAAGCTGACGGCTGCCGTCGTAGCCGCTCAGAGCACCGTGGTGCTGCTGGCGAGCCGTGCCCTCGCCGCGCCGACACCCAGCCCGACTCCCTCTCCGTCGGCATCCCCGTCACCCAGTGACAGCACCTGTGACCTCATTCGCGGACCCGCCGAGGAGTACTGCGAGAAGGGCAACAACCGCTCCGGCACCACCCCCAGCGTCTCCGACACCGTCGACCCCCTCTCCTCGCTGGCCAAGGGCTGTGCCGAGGCCGCCGCCTGGACCGTCGACAAGCTCAGCGTCGCCGTGCAGGACACCGCGAACGTCGACTTCACCAACGCCCGGTTCCTCCAGCAGTACGCCGTCGTCTTCGCCGCGTCGACCGTCCTGACCCTCCTGCTGTGGCTGCTGGCCGTCGCCAAGCGGGCCGTCCGGGGAGTCCCCCTCACCACCGCGATCGGCGAAGCCGTCGGCTTCCTGTGGCTCACCGTCCTCGCCTCCGCCTTCACGCCGCTGATCCTCTACACGGTCGTCTCGGCCACCGACGGCATCAGCGAGGTCCTGACGAAGACCACCGGCAACCAGACCGACACGTTCTTCGGCACCTTCTCCGCCGCCCTGGAGAAGGGCGAGGACATCGGCGGCGGCCCGATCATGCTGATCGTGGTCTCCCTGGTGTCCATCCTCGCCGCCGGCGTCCTGTGGCTGGAACTGGTCCTGCGGGCCGCCCTCCTCTACGTCGGCGCCCTGCTCGGCACCGTCGTCTACGCGGGCCTCGTCGACAAGAACCTGTGGGGCCACGTCCGCCGCTGGGCCGGCATCATGATCGCCGTCATCCTGGTCAAACCGGTCATCGCGATCGTCCTGGGCCTGGCCGGCGCGCTCTCCGCCGACGACGGTCCGGGCGCCTTCGGCGCGGTCGTCTCCGGGCTGTCCATCATCCTGCTGGCCATCTTCGCCAGCGCGATGATCTACCGCTTCGTACCCGGCTTCGGCGACGAGATCGCCCATTCGCGCAACAACCGCATGATGCAGGGCGCCGAGAGCAAGGCCGCGGCCGTCATCAGCTCCCCCGCCACCCTCGTCGCCCAGGGCATCAAGACCCACAGTACCCGCGCCGACAGCAACGGCGGCGGGTCCTCCGGCGGTCAGCGCCCGGCCAACCAGACCTCCGGCGGCATGGCCGCGCACAGCTCGCGCACCGCGAACGGAGGTGGCGGATCCGTCCCCTCCGCCGCACCCGCGCCCCGCGCCGCCAGCCCGGTGAACACCCCGCACGCCGGCAACAACCGCAACAGCAGTACCAACCGCACGGGAGGTGAAGGGCGTTGACGACTGATTCCCACGTGTCCCACGCGGTCACGCCCCGCCGTACATATCTGATCGGCCGCGCCCGGCCGAACGCGATCGTCGGCCGCAACCGCGAGTCCGGAGAGATCGCGCTCATCGTCGTCGGCGCGTTCCTCGGCATGATGTGCGGGCTCCTCGTCCCCCTCCTGGCCCTGCGGATCGTGCTGCTCGCCGGCTTCCCGATGATCGCGATCGCCGTGGTCTACATGCCGTACAAGCACCGCACGTTCTACAAGTGGTTCGAGATCAACCGCAGTTACAAGCGCACCCTGCGCCGCGGCACGGTCTACCGCTCGGCCGCCATGGAGGCGGGCACCCGGATCGACGGTCAGGAGATCGAGATCGGCCCGCCGCCCGGCATCGGCCGGATCAGCTGGCTCGCCGCCCCCTTCGGCCCCGACGAGATCGCCGTCCTGCTGCACGCCGACCGCCGTACGGTCACCGCGGCCATCGAGATCGAGGGGCCCGGCGTCGGCCTGCGCGACAGCGAGGACCAGGAGGCCCTCGTCGACCGCTTCGGCACGCTCCTCAAGCACGTGGCCAACGGCGACGGCTTCGTCACCCGCCTCCAGATGCTCGCCCGCACCCTCCCGGCCGACCCCGACGCCCACGCCAAGGACGTCACCCAGCGCGGCGACGACAAGTCCCTGCCATGGCTGCAGTCGTCGTACGACCAGCTCCAGTCGATGGTGTCGACGAGCAGCGAGCAGCACCGCGCCTACCTGGTCGCCTGCATGCACTACACGCGCGAACTGGCCGCCGAGGCCAACGCCATGGCCCGCGCCGCCCGCCCGCAGAACGGCCGCAGACTGGACCGCGACGCCGGTCTCGCCGTCGTCATGGCCCGCGAGCTGACCGACATCTGCTCCCGCCTCCAGGAGGCGGACATCCGGGTCCGCCAGCCCCTCGGCCAGGGCCGCCTCTCCTCGCTCATCCACTCCATGTACGACCCGGACCACCCGATCGACCACATCCAGGCGATGACCCGGCGCAACGCCTGGCCGGCCGAGCTGGACGCCATGGAGCCGACCTACCTCAAGGCCAAGACCCGCGAGTCCTCCACCCGGGCCCCCTGGTGCCACGCCACGGCCTGGGTGAAGGAGTGGCCGATGACGCCCGTCGGCGTCAACTTCCTGGCCCCGCTCCTCGTCCACACCCCGGACGTCATCCGCACGGTCGCCGTGACGATGGACCTCGAACCCACCGAGGTCGCCATCGAACGCATGCTGACCGAGAAGACGAACGACGAGGCGGAGGCGAGCCGGGCCGCCAAGATGAACCGCACGGTGGACCCGCGCGACGTGGCCGCCCACTCCCGCATCGACCAGCGCGGCGAGGACCTCGCGAGCGGCGCGGCCGGCGTCAACCTCGTCGGCTACATCACCGTCTCCTCCCGCAATCCGGAGGCATTGGCCCGCGACAAGCGGACGATCAGGGCGTCCGCGGGCAAGTCGTACCTCAAGCTGGAGTGGTGCGACCGAGAGCACCACCGCGCGTTCGTGAACACCCTCCCGTTCGCCACCGGCATCCGAAGGTAGGGCTTTACATGCGGGACCCGATGTCCGTCCTCACCGACGCCTTCACGTCCTTCCTCTTCGGCAAGGTCGAGACCACCCGCCTGCCCGTCCGCACCTCCACCGGCCAGGCCCAGGCGGTCTACCTCCCGACCGCCGCCCCCGGCCTCGGCGACTCGGGCGTGATCATCGGCCGCGAGGTCTATTCGGGCAAGGGCTACATCTACGACCCCTTCCAGCTGTACGGCCAGCAGCTCCCGGCCCCGCACTGGCTGGTCCTCGGAGAGTCCGGCAACGGCAAGTCGGCCCTGGAGAAGACGTACGTCCTGCGCCAGCTGCGCTTCCGGGACCGCCAGGTGTGCGTCCTGGACGCCCAGGGCGAGGACGGCGTCGGCGAATGGAACCTCATCGCGCAGGCGCTCGGCATAACCCCCATCCGCCTGGACCCGACGGCCGCCCTGGACCACGGCATCCGCCTCAACCCGCTGGACCCGTCGATCACGACGACGGGCCAGCTGGCGCTGCTGCGCACCATCGTCGAGGTCGCGATGGGCCACGGCCTGGACGAGCGCTCCGGCTTCGCCCTCAAGGTCGCCCACGCCTACGTCAACGAGACGATCGTCGAACGCCAGCCGGTGCTCAGCGACATCGTCGAGCAGCTACGGCACCCCGAGCCGGAGTCGGCCGAGGCGATGAACGTCGCCATAGAGGACGTACGGGCGTGGGGCCTGGACGTGGCACTGGTCCTGGACCGCCTCGTCGACGGTGACCTGCGCGGCATGTTCGACGGCCCGACGACGGTCGGCATCGACCTGGACGCCCCGCTCATCGTCTTCGACCTGTCCCACATCGACCGCAACTCCATCGCCATGCCGATCCTCATGGCGATCGTCGGCGTGTGGCTGGAGCACACCTGGATCCGCCCCGACCGGAAGAAGCGCATCTTCCTGGTCGAGGAGGCCTGGCACATCATCAACAGCCCCTTCGTGGCACAGCTGTTCCAGCGGCTGCTGAAGTTCGGCCGCCGTCTCGGTCTGTCCTTCGTCGCGGTCGTCCACCACCTGTCCGACGTGGTCGACGGAGCGGCGGCGAAGGAAGCCGCCGCCATCCTCAAGATGGCGTCGACCCGGACGATCTACGCGCAGAAGGCCGACGAGGCGAGGGCGACGGGCCGCGTGCTCGGCCTGCCCCGCTGGGCGGTGGAGATCATCCCCACCCTCACCCCGGGCATCGCGGTGTGGGACGTCAACGGCAACGTCCAGGTCGTCAAACACCTGATCACTGAGACGGAACGCCCGCTGGTCTTCACCGACCGCGCGATGACCCAGTCGTCGGCCGACCTCGCCGAGGACGACGCGCTGCGCGCCGCGGAGCTGGAGCAGGAGCGGCGGGCGGCGGCCTTCGTGGAGCAGCACCTGCCCGACCTGGACGGCTCGTCCGAGTCGACGGTGGCGTAGGCGCGGGAGGCGGTGCGATGAGAGCGGGCGACCACCACGGCCAGGGCCGGGACCGGATTCAGGGCCGGAGTCAGGGGGGCGTCCCCGACGGCCTGCTGATCGGACTGCTCGCGTTCCTGCTCGGCATCACGCTGCTGGTGTGGACGGCGACGGGCCTCGCGGCCCTCTTCGCCCACGGTTCCTGGCCGGCCGGCGTCACCTTCCCCCGCACGCCCCTGGCCATGCGCCACCTCGTCGGCCGGCCGCACGACGTCGCCGGCGCCTGGCCGGCCGCCGACCCGTCGGCCCTCTCCGGCTACGGCCTGTTCTGGGGCCTGTTCATCGGCCAGGTGATGATCCTCCTGGTCCTCACGGTGTTCGCGCTGGGCACGGTGGCGAGATGGCGGGCCGTACGGGCGGGTCGCGGGACGCCACCCGGCCACGAGGTGCCCCTGCCGGCACCGGTCCCGGAGCCGGCGGCCCGGCCGGTCCAGCACGAGGTGCCCGCCCCCCGGACGGAACCCGCACCGCGGGCAGCGGAGCCCCTCCCCGTCGCCCCTGTCGCTCCCGTCATCCGGACCGAACCGGCGGTCGGCCCGGAGGCGGCGTCCCGGCCGGAGGGCGCGGTCCTCTACGCCGCGCCCGACGTCCGCCACACCGCCGCGGCCCGGGCCGCACGCGACGCCGAGGGCGCCGTCCTGGTGCTCACCTCGCGCCCCGCCCTCTGGCAGGACACCAAGGACGCCCGGGCCAAGCTCGGCCCGGTCCTCCTCTACGACCCCGTCCACCTCTGCGACACCCCGGCCCGCCTGCACTGGTCACCCACGGCGGGCTGCGAGGACAAGGCGACGGCGGCCGCCCGCGCGAGCGCCCTCCTCACGCCCGTCCGGCCCACCGCCCGCCTGGACCAGGCAGTGGCCGAGACCGCCGAGACGCTCCTGCGCAGTTATCTGCACGCCGCCGCCATCGACGGCCGCACCGTCCGTCACGTGCACCGCTGGTCCCAGGGCACCGCCCTCCAGGAAGCGGTCCGCACGCTGCGTACGAATCCGAAGGCCGCGGCCGGTTCCGCGGGCGAGCTGGAAGCCGCCCTCACGGCCCACCCCGAACGGCGCGACATCGCCCAGGAACTGACGACGCGTGCCCTGTCCGCCCTCTCGACGGTGAACGTCCGCGAGGCCTGCACTCCTCATCGAACTGACGCCCTCGCCTTGGATTCCTTCGTCGCCGAAGGGGGAACGCTTTATGTGGTCGGTGAATCCATCGAGGACCCGAGGACCCGTCCCGGCGCGATGCCCTTCCTCACGGCCCTCGTCTCAAGCGTGGTCGAGCGCGGCCGGCGCGTGGCCGAACGGTCATCCTCCGGTCGGCTCGACCCACCACTGACCCTGGTCCTGGACGACGTCGCGGCCGTGGCCCCGCTCGCCCAGCTCCCCGAGCTCCTCGCCGAGGGCACCGGCCTCGGTCTTCCCACCCTGGCCCTGCTCCGCTCCCGTGAGCAGGCGCGAGCGCGCTGGCCCCACCGCGAACTGCCGGTGTGACAGCCGCGTCCGCCTACACCTGCCGGGTCCGCTCGAGGACGTACTCCAGCTCACGGCCGCCGGAGTCCTCGGCCAGCGGCACGACGATCCCGCTCGGTACGAAGCCGGCCCTGCGGTAGAAGGTCCGGGCCCGGCCGTTGTCCTCGTGCACGATGAGCCGGACGCGTTCCAGCCCGCGTGACCACGCCCATTCGAGCCCGGCGTCGAAGAGCACCTCGGTCAGCCCGATCCCGCGGCACTCGGGCCGCACGAACACCCCGACGACATGCCCCTGCCGCCGCTCGACGGGAAATCCCGCCCAGTCCTCGGTCCCGGCCTCCTCGACGAGCACGGTGAGCGTCCCCACCCACTCCCCGTCCGGTCCTTCGGCGACGATCTGCTGCGCCTGCTCGGCCCCTTCGGCCGCTCCCGCCGTCCGCTCCCGCCAGAAGGAGTCGGGCCTCGCCAGCCCCTGCTCGTACGTCTCCAGGAAGGCCAGGTGCGCGACCGGGTCCTGCAACGCCAGGAGCCGCAGCTCCTTCGCGGCCGGCCACTCGTCGGCGCGCACGGACCTGATCAGGTAGCTCATGGGGCCACCGTAGTACCGGGGCGCCGACGCACTCACCCGAATAAACCCACGTGGAAACTCCCGTGAGTCCCGTAAATGCAGAAAACCCCCGTGCCAGTGGCACGGGGGTCTCCCGGAATGATTGTTCGGCGGCGTCCTACTCTCCCACAGGGTCCCCCCTGCAGTACCA